>CAJOES010000038.1 GCA_905233455.1 uncultured Synergistales bacterium
ATCGCTATAAAACCTACAGCCAAACCAATATATTTAGAGTCTTCCGCACGGAAGGCTCTTTCTTTTTATGCACCCCTGCATTATCCATAATGATAATACCTGCAAAAAGTTTGACGAGTATAATAATATTTTTACATCATCTATCATAGGAGGTTATATTGAATTGGCAGTTTACGAGATAACTGACAGCCCCGAAAAACTTGAAGCCACAATAGCCAGAGTCCGGGAAGCCCAGAAAATGTTTGCCTCATACACGCAGGAACAGGTCGACAGAATATTCCTTGCCGCCGCAACTGCCGCAAATCAGGCACGTATCCCCCTCGCGAAAATGGCCGCCGAAGAAACCGGAATGGGCATAGCTGAGGACAAAGTCATAAAGAACCATTACGCCGCAGAATATATCTACAACACCTACAAGAATACTAAAACCTGCGGAGTGATTGAGGAAGATACAGCATACGGCATCAAGAAGATTGCTGAACCCGTCGGAATAATCGGTGCGGTAATCCCAACCACTAATCCGACATCAACAGCCATCTTCAAGACGCTGTTAGCCCTCAAGACACGCAACGGAATCATAGTCAGCCCCCATCCCCGCGCAAAGAAGTGCACCGTTGAGGCCGCAAAAACCGTCCTTGAAGCCGCAGTTCAGGCAGGAGCACCGGAAAATATTATTGCGTGGATCGACATTCCTACTCTCGACATGACGAACATGATTATGCGTGAAGCTGACTTAATCCTCGCTACAGGAGGGCCGGGAATGGTAAAGGCCGCATACTCCTCCGGAAAACCCGCGATAGGCGTAGGGCCGGGCAATGCTCCCGCAATTATAGATGACACTGCCGACATCAAACTTGCAGTAAGCTCAATCATTCACTCCAAGACTTTCGACAACGGCGTTATATGTGCGTCCGAACAGTCCGTTATTGTTCTTGACGGCGTATATGATGCAGTGAAGGCAGAATTTGCGAACAGAGGTTGCCACTTCCTGAACCCTGATGAACTCGACAAAGTACGCGGGGTAATACTCAATTCTGACGGATCATTGAATGCAAAGATTGTAGGCCAGAAAGCTACGAAAATTGCAGAGATGGCCGGAATCAATGTCTATGAGCGCACAAAAGTTCTTATCGGCGAGGTTGAGAGCGTAGAGCCTTCAGAACCTTTTGCTCATGAGAAGCTGTCTCCCACTCTCGCAATGTACCGGGCGCATGACATTAATGACGCTTTCGACAAGGCAGAAAGACTCGTGCAGGACGGCGGACGCGGGCACACTTCAGCGATATATCTCAACGTAGACACAGAAAAGGCCAAGATAGACGCATTCGCAGCGAGAATGAAGACCGGCAGAATCATGGTGAACTGCCCTACTGCACAGGGAGCTATCGGAGACATCTACAACTTCAGGCTTGCACCGACTCTCACAATCGGCTGCGGGTCATGGGGCGGAAACTCTGTATCGGAGAATGTCGGGGTAAAACACCTGCTCAACATAAAAACTGTAGCTGAAAGAAGGGAAAACATGTTATGGTTCCGCGCTCCTGAAAAAGTTTACTTCAAGAAGGGATGCCTGCCTGTTGCACTCGATGAACTCAAGAACGTAATGCACAAGAAACGCGCATTCATCGTAACAGACAGCTTCCTATACAATAACGGCCATACACGCCCGATCACCAACAAGCTAGACGAACTCGGCATACAGCACGCAACATTCTTCAACGTTGAGCCTGATCCGACACTCGCAAGCGCAAAGGCAGGAGCAGCACACATGAGTGAGTTCAAACCTGACGTGATTATCGCATTGGGCGGAGGCTCGGCAATGGACGCGGCAAAAATCATGTGGGTACTGTACGAACACCCCGAAGTTGATTTCATGGATATGGCTATGCGCTTCATGGATATACGCAAGAGAGTCTACACGTTTCCGCACATGGGCGACAAAGCATATTTCATCGCGATCCCTACAAGTGCAGGGACGGGATCTGAAGTTACGCCGTTTGCAGTTATCACCGACGAGAAGACCGGCGTAAAGTATCCTCTTGCTGACTATGAGCTGATGCCGGACATGGCGATAATTGATGCTGACTGCCACATGACAGCACCGAAAGGGTTAACGGCATTCTCCGGAATTGATGCGGTAACACATGCGCTTGAGGCTTATGCTTCAATGATGGCTACGGACTACACCGACGGGCTTGCGCTGAAGGCGTTGAAGGTGATATTCGAGTACCTGCCCAGAGCATATGAGAACGGACAGAATGACGTAAAGGCACGTGATGAGATGGCCGGTGCGGCAACTATGGCGGGCATGGCTTTCGCTAATGCCTTCTTGGGCGTGTGTCATTCAATGGCGCATAAACTCGGAGCGTTCCATCATATTGCTCACGGTCTGGCTAATGCGCTGATGATTGATGAGGTTCTGCGGTTCAACTCTGAGGAAAGGCCCGTAAAGATGGGAACATTTCCGCAGTATGATCACCCGCATACATTGAGGCGTTATGCGGAGGTTGCTGAGTATCTGAACTTGGGCGGCAATACGGACGAGGAGAAGCTCGAAAACCTCATCAGGGCACTTGATGATCTGAAGGCTAAGGTAGGGATCAAGCCGACGATAAAAGATTACGCTGCTGATGAAGAAGACTTCCTTAACAGGCTTGATGCTATGGTGGAGCAGGCATTTGATGACCAGTGCACCGGAGCTAACCCGCGTTACCCGCTGATGAGCGAGATACGGCAGATGTATCTGAATGCGTATTACGGTACAAAAGTGAAAGTTTAGAGAGCAAATAATAATACCCCTTCGGTTATTCCGGAGGGGTTATTTTTTATTGTGATTGGCTGAAAGTTTTTCGGCGCAGACTTAATCCCGACACATAAAACACGCCTAAGCTGACCGTCTCAATAAATATACTCGGAGGAATGAAGGAAGGTGTAAATGTGTCAAAGCTAATGAGTTCGGAACGTATACAGAGGTTAAATGCACTCTTGAAGGTATTGCGTGATAACCCGTTTGTTGCTCGTGAAGACTTGATGAACCAGTGCGGTTATGTATCAGAGAGGACGCTTGAGAGCGATATACGTTTTATGAGGCATTCATTCGGTGCAAAGATACGCTACAGCAGGAGCATGAAGGGCTATATTCTTGAAGGAACTGGAGATTTCATATTATGGCAGTGAGACTCAGAAAAGCAAAACACGTTTAAGCTGTCGTTATGTTTTTCTATAATGCTTTTATTCATATGAATGAAAGGAGTTAGGTTTTTATGGATATATTGAGCAGCATTCTTTCAGGACTGTCCGGCGGCGGCAAAATCCCTTTAAGCGAGGCGAAATCCTCTGCACCAAATCAAATGGGCTGTTACAGGATATATCTCGGCGGAAAGCTGATGTACGTCGGCAAGGCTGAGGACGGCATACGCAAAAGATTCGTGCAGTACTACAACGGGACGACTGCGCACTATCCTTCAGCACAATCAATCTATGAGCACAGGGACGAGGTAAAAGTTTCGTGGCAGGTCTTGGATTCAAGGGAGGCCTGCAGGGAAACGGAACGCAGATGGATTGATGATTACGCTCCGGAATGGAACGCGCAAAAAGGCTGGGGAGGCTAGACCATGAGCTATGAGATCAAGACTGTTGACGACATTGACCCGAAATACTCAAAGGACTTTTCGGAAGATAATTTTTGGGACAAGATTAAAGGCGTGCTGAAGAGTGCCGGGCTTGAGCTTATCTACAAGGCACTGCAGCTCTATTACGCTATGCAGAACCCTCAATGCCCCATGACCGTAAAAGCAGGAATAATAGCAGCATTAGGCTACTTCATTTCGCCGGTTGACCTCATACCGGATTTCATTCCTGTACTGGGATTCACTGATGATTTAGCGGCTGTAGGTGCAGCTCTGGTTATGGCTCATATGTACATTGATGATGAGGTTAAACGCAAGGCAAGAGAAAAGATTGATGACATTTTCGGCAAAGGGACTTCGGCAGAGCTTGATGACAACGCTAAAGAAGCCATGAAGGCAGTAACTTCCGGGAATGACAGCAGACACAAGGTTATGGATGACTTGAAGAGTCTGAAAGAGTTACTCGACATGGGGGTTATATCTCAGGAAGAGTTCGACAGCAAGAAGGCTGATCTGTTGTCGCGGATATAGGAGGCCTAGACAATGAGAGATTATCTGTTCGTAGAACATGTGCATATACAAAGGCCATACAGACCGGCAGATACAGCTTTTCCAGCAGGAAGGAGCTTTTACGGCATAGGAAGGAAGGGTAATTATGAGTGATAACTCTGGAGGAATTCGAGAGCAAGAAGCGTGAACTCATGAAGCACATATAGTCATGTTTGAGTGCAGACGGTGCGGTAAATGCTGTACACGCATGAAGCACTTGCCCGAAGGCAGGATATGGCAGGAGCTGGGCGCAGAACTCGACAGCGGGGACGGGACATGTATATATCTCGACAGGGCATCAAAACTCTGCACAATATATGAATCCCGTCCCAAACTCTGCCGTAATTCATGGATTTATGACAATTTATTGAAGGATTTGATGACACGTGAGGAGTTTGATGAAATATTGAACAACGCATGTAAACTCTTGAGGGAGGGCACAGAATGAAGGATTACGTGAAGATTAATTTTTTGCGGGACAAGAAAGCCGCAAATGATGAGGCCGAACACATCAGGACGCTTATAGCGAATCACTTATACCCTGCCAGATTCACAATGCCCCTGACATTACAGCTCGAATTAACATCACACTGCAACGTTCACTGCAAGCACTGCTACAACGCTTCAGGCGAGAATAATTCTGTTCCTGATCCCATGACCCCGGAACGCTGGAAGGACTTTGCGCGTTATATCGTTGCTCACGGCGGGATATTCCAGTGCGTGATTTCCGGCGGAGAACCGTTGCTGCTCGGTGATGATCTGTTCGGGATAATGGATATTCTTCATGATGACGGCACAGGCTTTCTCGTCATCTCCAACGGCCTTTTGATGACACGCGGGAAGGCAAAGAGATTCGCGAAATACCGGTACAAATGGTTTCAGGTCTCTATTGACGGCGCGAACCGTGAACGCCATGACGCTTTCAGGCAGAGGCAGGGAAGCTGGGATGCCGCAGTCAGGGCCGTATTCATGCTGGTGAATCTGGGAATCCCCGTAACTATTGCACACACCGTTACGCCGGAGAGCCTGCACGAGGTTGATGCTATGTGCGAACTTGCGTATTCTCTGGGTGCGTCGGGGATAATTCTCGGCGGAGTCATGCCCAGCGGAAGAAGCTACCTCAATGCTGATATTCTCATGACGCATGAACAGCGCAGCATTCTGGATGAGGCAGTGCTCAGGAACATGCAGAAATATTCCGGACGTATGCAGGTTCAGAGAAGTGCGGGGACGAAGATACAGCTCATGCGGGACATGAACACTCCCAACACAGGAGCAATAATCAGGCCCGACGGGGATATTAGGCTTGATTGCGTTGCACCGTTCGTTATAGGGAATGTGCTTCAGGAAGATTTTTATACGGTCTGGAATGCTAAAGCTCATGATGTTTGGAGCAGGCCGGAAATTCTGGAGTATGTTAATTCTTGGGACGACATGGAAGAGACAAATCACGGGCTGAAGAATTATTTTGATTCTGACGTGAGATTATAGAGGAGGCATTACAGATATGAAGAAATACACTAAACCTTCACTTACTGACACGGGAAACATTGAGAATATCGTAACGTTTGCGGCAGGTGCTTTGGCGTTGAAGGCTGTCGGTGCGCTTGTAGGTTATGCTGCTGCCCGTGCTGTAACAAAATCAATGGAGGCGGCCGGGATTCAGCATGATATGCCGGGGCTTGAGGAAGTGCTTGCGTATGAATGAAGCATATGAACTCATGAAATGCTATGTGCCCGTAAAATATGCCCTCAAAGTCCGTGCAGAAGGCGATATGCTAATAGCGGCCAACAGAAACACGGATATATATTACCTTAACGGCATGGCTTGTGAAATTTGGGGTATGATAGACGGCATGATAAATATAGAAGGCTTAAGCAGTAAGATTCTAAGTGAGTATGATGCGAAACCTGAAGAAGTCAAAAACGATATAGTAAATTTCATCAGGGATCTGCAGTGGAAAAAATTAATCAGATTGAAGGAGGTTTTATCATGAAGAAATATGAAGCTCCCTTGCTGTCAGAAGGACGCGGTGATATGGGAAGAGTACCGCCGGCAGTATTGCTGACTTCGGCGGCGGCAGGTCTTGTTGCCGGTATCAGTGCTGGTTTCGTTGCTGCAGGCGTAAAGAAACTTTTCGGCGACATAGTTGAAGTACGGATACCTGCGCTTGAACCGTGCATATCATGACGGGAAAGAATATACTGCTGTCCATGCTCACTGCAGGTGCACCCGGTCATCACACCAGACCCCAGCCCCAGAACGGCGACGTTTTGCGCGTCAATCGCGGACTGTACAGTCATTACGGCGTATACGTAGCAGACTCCGGGCACGTCATACACTACACGGGAGCGACAGGCCCGGCGGACTTCAACGGAGTAGTGCGTGAGACGACATTAGCGGAATTCCTGAACGGCTCAAAGGATTTTGACGTGTGCAGGTTTCCGGAGAACCCGCAGAGGCTTTTAGCCCCAAAAAACAGCAAACACAAACTCTTTCAGCTATGGCAGGCCATCAAGGCAACAAGACTGAAGGATTATCACCTGTATTCCGGTGATGAGGCAGTAGAGCGCGCAAGAAGCAGGATCGGTCAGGGAGGCTATAACCTTGCATTCAACAACTGCGAGCATTTCGCCGTATGGTGCAGGACGGGCGTAAAAGAATCCTCACAGGTCAACAATATACTTGACGTGATCACATACCTTATGGGCTGAACATGTCCCGCGAAATATCTTCGTTCAGGATAAGGCGGCTGTTGAGTCTTCTGGTGTACCTGCGCAAAAAGGGAGAGAAGGGCGCGGAAGTTCCCGACATACTCAATCACTGCGAATATTCCGGACGGCGGGCACTTCAGGACGACATAAGATTACTGCGCGGTGAATACCACGCCGAAATCACCTACAAGAGAAGCATTCCGCAAAGATACTGCCTGACTGATGCGGGGGATCTGCTTTTGTCCCTGAACCTGAACATTAACGAGATAGGTGCGCTTAGCATGGGGCTGGGAATGGCTGTGCACTTCATTCCGGACATAAAGAAAAGCTGTAAAGACTTATGGAAGAAAATCAGCAGTGTTGTCCCTGAAAGTATGCTTGCTTTCAGCGAATGGCTTGCACAGGCAGTTACTATGCAGTATCCGGTATCAGGAATAAAACCGCTGGTGTTCGGGACGATCCTTGAAGCAATACATGATCATGAAGCACTAAAGATAGAGTACGTTTCGCCATACAAGGACAGGCAGGCCAAGACGCATGTAATTTCACCGTATGATGTGTTCTTCAAGGCTCATTCATGGTACTTGGCCGCAGGGTGTGAAGGAAGGGTGCTCATGTTCAGGCTGTCCAGAATACAGAAAATTTCAGTGCCGGATGATGAGACGTTTTCACCGCCTCCGGAGGACTACAACGCAGAGGACTTCAGGTCATCAGCATGGTACGTCAAGCCCGGCGAACCGAAATACACTATGCGCCTGAAAATCTTTGAGCCAATGGCATCAATAGTAAGCGAGACACCAAGACACTTAACCCAGAGCATTACGCGCACCAGTCCCGACACAATAGAACTTTCCGCCGCAATTCCTGACCTTGAAGAAGCAGCAAGGTGGATTCTGTCGTGTTCGCCGTACATTAAGGTTGAAGCTCCGGAAGAACTAAGGGATATTGTGTGCAGGCTTGCCGAAAAAGTTACCGCCATAAATCATTCCATATAAAAACACTCTTTCATTAATGGTTTTTATTGCCATTAGACAAACTAAGCAGGTATAATACTCAAATTCAAGGGGTAAAAATTTCAGCATATAAACGCAAAAACGAGGGAGTGATTTATATTGAGTCGTCTTAGCATTATGAACGAGACCAAAGCTCAGGCCACCGCAGATTCTCTCTATAAGGATCTCGAACGCCGGGTTACCGGAGCACCTCCCGGCCTGTGTCCGTTGGATCTCGCAAGCAGTTTCCTGAAGTTATGCGCCTCACAGACATGCGGAAAGTGTGTGCCGTGCCGCGTAGGACTTCCTCAGCTCACTAACTTAATCGAGGATCTTCTTGACGGAAAGGGAGACATGAAGACAGTTGACCTTATCGAGAAGACCGCCGAAACAATTTCATCATCTGCCGACTGTGCAATAGGATATGAGGCCGCAAATATGGTGCTCAAAGGGTTAAAGGGTTTCCGTGATGATTATGTTGCACACGCGAAAACCGGCCATTGTGCCGCAGAAGGATTCCATGCAGTTCCGTGCGTCTCATTATGTCCCGCGCATGTAGACATTCCGGGCTATATTGCGCTCGTGAATGCCGGACGCTACGCCGATGCAGTAAGATTAATCCGCAAAGATAACCCCTTCCCGTCAGTGTGTGCAATGGTCTGCGAGCACCCTTGCGAGAACAAATGCCGCAGAAGAATGGTTGATGACGCACTGAATATCAGAGGCTTGAAGCTCTACGCAATAGACCATTCCGGACATGTCCCCGTGTACCGTGATGGCGAGAAGGGCGCAGAAGCTACAGGCAAGAAGGTTGCAGTTATCGGCGGAGGGCCTGCCGGTGTAAGTGCCGCGTACTATCTTGCACAGATGGGGCACAGCGTAGAGATATTTGAACAGCGCAAACGTCTCGGCGGAATGCTTCGCTACGGCATACCGTCATACAGGCTTCCGCGTGAAGTTCTTGACGCAGAGATTAACACATTACTGACTGCCGGTGATATTAAGGTTCATACTGAAATATCAATAGGCGGTGCAGATTACCCGCTGAAGAAGCTCAATGAAGAATTTGACGCTGTATTCATCGCTATCGGAGCACATACGGACAAAACACTGAAGATTCCCGGCGAGGACGCTGAAGGAGTCATGTCCGCAGTAGAGTTATTGAGGCGTATCGGCGATTATGACTATCCGGACTTCTCCGGGAAGAAAGTTGTAGTTGTCGGAGGCGGTAATGTCGCAATGGACTGCGCAAGGTCATCATTGAGGCTGAAGGCAGACAAAGTTACTCTGGCTTACAGGCGGCGCAAGGATGACATGACGGCACTTGCTGAGGAAGTTGAAGCTACTGAAGTTGAAGGATGCGAGATTCTTGAGCTTGCCGCACCTCTGAAGGTTGAAGTAGGAGCTGACGGAAAAGCAAAAGCACTATGGGTTAAACAGCAGATGATCTCCAACATTAAAGGCGGCCGTCCTGCACCCAAAGACGCAACAGCAGATCCCATAAGGCTTGAGGCAGATATTATCGTAGTCGCAATCGGTCAGGGAATCGACAGCTACAACTTTGAACAGGCAGGAATAGCGGTGAAGTGGGGCTGCATTCAGGCTCTCGACAGTGAAGAGATCGCGAACATGCCCGGCGTATTTTCCGGAGGGGACTGCGTGTCAGGGCCTGCAACGGTCATACGCGCAATAGCTGCAGGGAAAGTAGCCGCCGCAAATATTGATGAGTATCTCGGCTATCATCACCCTATAGAGATGCCGACAGATGTTCCCGAACCTGTACCGCACAACAGGCCGGCTTGCGGAAGAGTCAAGATGCGCGAGCGTCCGATAGATGAGCGTATTCACGATTTCAATCTGGTGGAAAAGGGAATGACGGAAGAGGAGATGCTGCAGGAATCCAACAGGTGTCTGCGGTGTGATTATTACGGCTTCGGCAAATTCAGAGGGGGGCGTGAGTTCAGATGGTAAACGCGAAAATTAACGGTAAAGATATTCAGGTGCCGGAGAACACGACCATACTTGAAGCCGCAAAGCTCAATCACATAAAAATTCCGCATCTGTGCTACCTTAAAGGCGTAAACGAGATCGGTGCGTGCCGTGTCTGTGTCGTTGAGATTGAAGGACAGGACAGGCTCGTATCATCGTGCAACACAGTCTTGCAGGAGGGAATGAGCGTCCTCACCAACAGCCCCAAAGCAAGACAGGCAAGAAGGGTCAATGTTGAGCTGATATTGTCCCAGCATAACGCAAGGTGCGCTGAATGCGTGCGTTCCGGGAACTGCGAACTTCAGACGACAGCAAATGATTTGGGGATTAATTCTTTCCCGTATCACAAAGACCTTCCGGCTTTCGACTGGAACAAAGAATTTCCGCTTATCCGTGATGCCCAGAAGTGCATAAAGTGTATGAGGTGCGTACAGGTCTGCGATGAAATTCAGGCCATGCACGTATGGGACGTATCACGCACAGGATCACGCACTACCGTAGACGTAACGGGCGGAAAGGACATCACTGAAGCCGACTGCACGGTTTGCGGACAGTGCATAACACATTGCCCTGTTGGTGCTCTTACTGTCAGGGACGATACCCAGAAGGTGCGCGACGCATTTGCGGATAAAGACAAGATCATGATAGCTTCAGTTGCTCCGGCAGTGAGGACATCATGGGGCGAACAGTTAGGTTTGACGCATGACGAGGCCAGCGCGAACAGGCTTGCTACTGCATTGCGTGCGGCAGGGTTCGATTACGTATTCGACACGGATTTTTCGGCTGACCTTACGATAATGGAAGAAGCCAGCGAATTTGTCGAGAAGCTCAAGAATGCGGGCAAGAACAAATTCCCGATGTTCACTTCATGCTGTCCGGGCTGGGTGCGTTTCGTCAAAATGGTATTCCCTGACTTAGTGCCGCAGTTATCGAGCGCGAAATCACCTCAGCAGATGTTCGGCGCGATAATCAAGACATGGTATGCGCAGATTCTTGGTGTTGAGCCGGAGAAGATATATCACGTGTCATTCATGCCATGCACGGCCAAGAAGTATGAATGCGACGTTTCCTGCATGGACAGTTCAGGGGCGCGTGATGTTGACGTTGTGCTGACGGTCAGGGAACTCGGAAGGCTGATACGTTCTGAGGGAATAGACGTTACGGCACTTGAGTAATCGGAGTTTGATGCGCCTCTGGGCACGGCTTCAGGAGCAGGGCATATCTTCGGGACAACCGGAGGAGTCATGGAGGCGGCATTGAGGACGGCATATAACCTCGTAACGGGGCAGAATCCCGATCCAGATGCCTTCAAGGACGTGCGCGGCTATGACGGCTGGAAGGAAGCTACGTTTGAGATTGCCGGGGCAAAGCTCAGGATTGCGGTCGCCAACGGTCTGGGGAATATCCGGAAACTTTGCGAGGCTTTGAGGGCAGGCAAGGTGCAGTATGACTTTGTGGAGTGCATGGCGTGTCCTACAGGCTGTGCAGGCGGCGGTGGTCAGCCCATACATGAAGGCGAGGAGCTCGGTGCGGACAGAGGCAGGATACTTCTTGCGCTTGACCAGAAGACTAACCTGCGTTTCTCCCATGAGAACCCGTCGATCAAGCAGTGCTACAAGGAATATCTCGGTGCACCTTTGGGCGAGAAGTCTCATCATTTGCTTCACACTGATCAATCAAAGTGGGAGTTATGGAAGTAATATAGAGGATAAAATTTTGTCCCTCCGGTATGTACCGGGGGGAATTTTTTTTGATTTGAATATGTTTTAATGTAAAATAATATAAAAATCATGCCTGATTGTGAAAATAATATTTAGGGAACAAGTTGATTCATTAAAGGAGAATTTACGATGAAGAAAATATTATGCGCGGTCTTGGCGGTTTGTGCCGTCATGGCTGGGAGTGTGTGTGCGTGGGGTGATACGGTAATCATTCCAGGACATTTTGCTTCTGCTTGGACTGCCTACTCGGAATCAGAGACTCAGTACACTTGGTCGGCTGCAGATGACACCGTAGGGCACGGCGATCCCGAAGTCCCGTCCGAACCTTCAAGTCCATCAGCTCCGGATCCCGACCCCGAATCCTCCGACATTCCCGGCACGACGGAAGACCCTGAAACCCCCTCCAGCTCTCCAGAACCGCCAGCAAACCCATCATCAGAACCAAGCACCCCCGCAATTACACCTTCACCGGGCGGAACTGACACGCTTCCTACATCCGAACCCGTAACCGACACCAGAAGCTACACCAACGCATACGCCTTCACCATGTCCGCCCCGCTCCAGAGCGGCATACTCTCGGCATTCCCCGGCCTGAGTGAAGGCGAGATATACCAGCTATCCGACAGCGAGATACTTTCGGGCACATGGTCAGTCGGTGATGATGACTTGCAGGAGCTTTCCGGGCTCAATGAACGTGCAGTGCTGAACATTCCCGCAATCATGCCGCAGAATTCAGGCGTGTACGTGATCAGTCTCAATCTATCGGACGTGGCGGCAGGGACGAAGATTGTGCTTCACGGGATTTCCGGCGGTAATGCTTCAGTCAGTGCCAGTGCGCTTCAGGACATGCAGTACGTTTTCCTCGACGAGAACGGCAGCACTATAGACACTGTCCCGGATAGCAAGACAGTGTATGCGGCTATGAGGCTTACGGCTGGAACGGAAACACGCGGAATAGTTACCGTGCCTTCTGAAGTATCAGCACCTGTAAGACTGGCTAAGGGTACTGTTGTGCCTCTTGAGGAAAGTGAAGAGCTTAAAACGATTATTGCGGATGAACTTAGCTTGGATTTAGGGCAGATAAAATTCATCAAGGAAGAAAACATACTCCAGGCACAAGAACCTACGCAGGAGATGATGCAGGAGATGATAGAAACGGCTAAGGACGATAACTACGACCTTATAGGCCAGCTCAGTACGATTCATGTTGAAGATCCTGGGTATTATGTCCTCAAAATAGCATTATCCGATGACCTGTTCAGCCAGATTGAAAGTGCAGATATTAACACCGTTGCTATGTATGCTTTCGCTGCTGTTATGGGAGATGCTAACGTCAATGCCTCATTCATGGTCAACGGCCTTGTAGGTACATGGGAGCTTTTGACAGTAAGTGGACGTAAATTCGACAAATTCACGATGAAAGAATTTCTGATGGTTGGGTTCTTGGATGCAGGAGAACCGTTCACGCTTTTCCTGGCTAAAGCGATTCTTTCGGTTCTCACCGGCGGGCTTGGTGCTGGCTGTAATACTGGCTTGGGGCTTGCTGGCATGTCCGCTGTAATGTTTATCCTTCTGCTGAAAAAGAGACGCTGAAACATAATGTGATGCTTAATGAGAACTGGAGATTATATTTCCGGTTCTTTTTTTATTGCCGTGAATACCGTAATTACAACACGTTCAAAAAGTTGCGCGTATGATATTATTGTTGCAGTCTGAAAAAATAATAATCCAAAATTTAATTTAACAGGAGGACGTTTCATAATGAAGAAAACATTATGCGCTGTTATGTTCGTGATGTTGTTTGCTTCTCTGGCTTTCGCTTTCACGCCCGGCACGTATGAGGGCACAGGCAAGGGTTACAGCGAGACAGACCCCGTAAAGGTGAAAGTTACGGTTGATGCCGACAAGATTACTGCAGTGGATATTGAAGGCAACGGTGAAGTGCCTTTCGGACAGCCCCAGTTCGGGAATTACGGCGGACAGCTTATCGGCAAGAGCGAGGCCAAGATTGATGCTGTCTCCAACGCAACAATGACCAGAGACGGTATAGTTGCGGCGGTCAATAAGGCACTTGCAGCGGCTTCTGCTGGCGGCTCAAAGTTCACGCCCGGCACGTATGAAGGCGTAGGAACAGGTTATACCAGCGGCCTGAAGGTGAAAGTTACAGTTGATACCGACAAAATCACAAAGGTAGAGATTGATGCACCCGGTGAAGTCCCGTTCGGAGTTCCGCAGTTCGACAACTACGCAGGACAGCTCATCGGCAAGAGTGAGGCCAAGATTGATGCTGTCTCCAACGCAACAATGACCCGCAACGGCATTGTTGAGGCAGTAGAGAAGGCATTAGCGGCGGCAAGCGGCAAGAGTACCGTAAACACCGCACCGGTTAGCTTCAAGCCCGGCGAGTACACTGCAACGGCTGAAGGCTATAACGGGCCTGTAACCGTGAAAGCAACTTTTGATGCCGGCAAGATCACCGCAATAGACATCGTGAAGAGTGCAGAGACCGGACATGTAGGTGATATTGCGTTCCGTATCATGATCCCCGACATGCTCAAGGCTAACGGCTCAGGCGTTGACGGGGTATCAGGCGCAACATTCTCGACACGTGCCCTGCGCAATGCTGTCATTGATGCGGCAAAACAGGCTGAATGCACAAACCTTGAAGCGTTCCAGGAGGCCAAGATTGAGCACCCTGCAGAGAATCCCATCGAAGTACATTATGATGTAATCATCGTAGGTGCTGGCGGTGCTGGAGTTGCTGCTGCGGCACAGGCGGCACAGGACGGAAATACCGTGCTCATCATCGAGAAGAACGCAGAAGCAGGCGGTAATACCCTCGTATCAGGCGGACAGTATCAGAGCGTCATGCCCTATCTTGTATGGGATCCGAAGAATCCTGACGCAACAACCGGCGTATATGCTTTCACCGGTCAGGAATATCCGAAAGTCAAAAGCGTGCAGGGCTGTATCAATGAGCTGAAGATGATTCTTGACTGGAACGAGGCGGAATTTGACGCAGATTACTACAAGACTCATGAATATGTTGCAGGTGATGCGCTTGAACTCTCAAAGCACGGCGTACACAAGGAATATCTGCCTGTCCTCAAAGCCTTAAAGGAAGAAATCAAGGCTTATCTTGCATGGGCACAGCCTAAACTTAATGCCGGCATACCTGAAAACCAGCTAACATTATTCTCAACACTGAATCTTCATATTTTCCAGACATATTACGGAGGACTCAGGCAGAGCGCGGACAAATCACAGTGGATTTACGGAGAAGTTGATTTAGTACGGCAGTTCATTGAGGGCGGACAGGGACTCAAAGAGTGGCTTGAAGCTATGGGATCAACCTTCCGCGAGGATGCACAGCCTACATTAATCGGTGCTCTTTGGTATCGTGAAAATGAATTCATCGGTGCAAATGTTGACACTGACGGAGACGGCAAACCGGAAAATTATCCCGGACGCTGGGGAACATTCTTTGTTGCTCCCGTAAATACATTCCTGAAGGCCAATAAGGCGAACCGCATCATGCTCCGCACGACAGTCAATGAACTCATTGCGGACGGAAAGAGGGTTGTCGGCGTAAAGGCTACACGTTATGACGGCACTCCGGTAACGGCATATGCGGCAAAGGGCGTGATTCTTGCGACTGGCGGCTATGCGGCGAATCTGGCGAAAGTTGTTGCGGAAAATATTTACTGGTCAACAGAATATCTCTCAACTTCAACGAAGACAACTAACCGTTCATCACTTCAGGGCGACGGAATCACTATGGCGCAGAAAGTCGGTGCGGCAGTAACAGGCTTGGGCTTCACGCAGTTAATGCCAATTTCATGGGTGGACAACGGCAACCTTGCATTCGGCGGCGGCAACTATGCTTGCTGGATCAATCCCAACACGGGACACAGGTTCGTTGATGAAGGATCAGAACGCGACGTGTTATCGCTGGCAGAGTTCCGCAACGGCATGGACTACAAGGGTAGCAAGGGCGTGTTCCTTGAGTTCTACAACGCAGAAGAACCCATACCCGGGCCGATTCAGCTTCCTCCTACAGGAGATTATGAGGGACGCTACTACAGAAGAAAGATAGCGGAGATTCCTGAACTCTTCAAGGCACTCGGCGTAAAGGCAGATCCTAAGGTAGTGGAAGAGACGATCAGGGCATACGACAAAGCAGTTATGACCGGCGGCAGTTTCCCCGATGTAGGCAAGGCTATAGCTTCAAGGCCAGTAGGCAACGTGCAGAAGAATCCCGACGGTAGCTACAACCCTGACACATACGATCTCGACAACACGTTATTGACCATAAGGCTTATGGCACCGAGCACGCATCACACTATGGGCGGTCTTGTTGTGGACACTGAACGCCACGTGCTGACTCAGGAAGGCAGGATCATTCCGGGACTTTATGCGGCAGGAGAAGTTACTGGAGGCATTCACGGCGGCAACAGATTAGGCGGAAATGCTATCGTAGAAATCTTTGTGTCTGGACGTACTGCGGCTCAGGCACTCAATGCGGACAACAAATAACGGATAATAGAATCAGTATTTGCGGCAGTCATGCTTCAGGGCGTGGCTGCTTTTTTGTGCAAAAATTTTATCTCGTAGTGTGAAAATAATATTTAGTGTATAATTAATCATAAAATTTACGGAGAAAGGAGCTTGACACACTTGCATAATCGCACCATAATGGTCTGGTCTGGTCTGGTCTGGTCTGGTCTGGTCTCTGATTGTCTAATTTTTTCCTGTTCACAATTAACTTCACAACATAATCATTTTAACTTTCACAATTTAATTTTTAGCCGCGCATCCCGTTTATTTAGACGGGTAAATTTGTCGTGCGCTAATTCAAGGAGGTAGTTCATATGAAAAAGTATTTAGTTCTATTACTGTCCTGCATAATTATTGCGGC
>CAJOES010000039.1 GCA_905233455.1 uncultured Synergistales bacterium
ACACTCTGAAGGTTATTCAGAATGTTGTTAGCTCCTGCCGCGTCAACCGCATCAGTGCTGGACATACTCAGCCCCGCAGCAAGCACACCCAAAATAGCTACAACAATCAGCAGCTCAACAAGCGTGAAACCTTTACGTGCTTTCCTCATGTTTCTTTTTCCTCCTTAAAATAGTAAAATAACCTCGACCAGTTATGATTGGCCTACAACCACTAACCACAAAAAATAAATTTCTGCACACAACATTCACGCCTTGATTGCAATGTGATATAATTACCTCATAACAAGGTGAAGAAAGGGTAAAATCCCTTGCGTTATGTGCAAGAAATTTTTTGATTTGTTCGTTTATTATTATAGCACAAAGCCTTGTTAATTTTTTGTGTCTTCCTGTAAAAATTTTTCCTTTCCTTTTTCCCTCATTATAACCCGCGCAACGAAAATAAAAATTAGTACTTGCAAAATTTTCACATTCACAACAAAATACACATAAAAATTTTTCTCATGAAGATAATGAAATGAAAATACTAAATTTGAATTCGCTCCGAAATACCAGAAAACCAAAACCTAAGCCAGAAAGCACAAGCTACGGAATGAAGCTGCACCTTCCGGAGACCCTGACTGAAGACGAACTGCTCCGGTCTCTTGCCCGCATCCCTGCAAGCGCGTACAAGCTCCGTGAAGGCCAGGGTGTTGCTCTGGACTTCGCCGGGCGTTCATGCTCCCGGAGGCTCATACTGCATATGATCAACTCTATAGTATGGGAGAAGGGAATCAGGGTCATTGCGTGGCTGTCGGGAAATGAGGAGAGCGTTAAACTGTTCAGAGCCGCAGGACTGTCCGTCAGTGAACCGGCAGAAGAGATCCAGAATGCCCCAAAACCAGAACCCAAACCCGAATCACCGAAAGAGGAGAAAGAGGACAAAGAACCGGAACAGGAGAAGAAACGCATATCCGGGCTTAAAATCGTCTATAATTCCATGAGATCCGGCCAGAGGGTAGAAACTGAAGGAGACGTTCTGTTATGGGGGCATCTCAATCCCGGCGCAGAAATACTTGCAGGAGGGAGCATTATCGTTGCAGGAAGGCTTCTCGGTGTCGTTCATGCAGGAGGATTCGGACGCGAAGATGTCTTTGTGTGGGCAGGGAGCTTCGAGACCCCGCAGGTCAGAATCGCAAACAAGCTGTGTTACGCTGACCCGAAATCTACTACCTGCTGGCGAAAAGGCGTAGTCATTACCCTTGAGGACGGTACGCCGGTCATAAGAGAGAATAAATTTACAGGAGGCTTAAAATCGTAAATGGCAGCACGTGTAATAGTTACCACTTCCGGAAAAGGAGGAGTCGGCAAAACAACTTCAACCGCAAATATTGCCGCAGCTCTGGCCAAGTTCGGAAAAAAAGTTGTGGCAGTTGATGCTGATGTAGGGCTTCGCAACCTTGACGTGATTATGGGACTCGAAAACAGAGTCGTCTATAACTTCATTGACGTAATCGAAAAAACATGCAAATTAGCTCAGGCACTCGTGAAGGATAAAAGAGTTCCGGGGCTGTACCTTCTTCCTGCCGCACAGACACGCACAAAGGACGCAGTGAACCCGGAGCAGATGGTTGCATTGTGTGAGGAGCTGAAACCGGATTTTGATTTTATCCTGCTCGATTGTCCTGCCGGCATTGAGGGAGGATTCAAGAACGCCGCCGCCGGTGCAGATGAAGCACTTGTTGTAACCACTCCGGAAATTCCCGCAGTCAGGGACGCAGACAGAATCATCGGAATGCTTGAGTCTATGGGAAAATCACCGATACGCCTCATCATAAACAGACTCAGGCCGAACATGGTGCAGGACGGGGACATGCTCGCAAAAGATGATATTCTTGACGTGCTGTCCATTGACCTTATTGGCGTAGTTCCTGAAGACGAGAGCGTCATACGTGCCACCAATAACGGCGAACCCATGACCATGACGCTTGATTCTCCTGCCGCACATGCCTATCTGAATATTGCTGAAAGGCTGCTAGGGCGTGATGTGCCGTTAATGGACTTGGAGAGCTATGCAACACGCGGGCTTGTCAGCAAGATAAAGAAATTCTTTTCAGGCAAAAGAAATAAGAGGTGAAGGTGATGGATTTCTTGAAGAAACTTTTTGGCGGAGGCACTGAAGGATCAGGACAGAAAGCTAAAGACCGTCTAAGGATAGTATTAATCCATGACCGCACCGACATATCCCCCCAGCTGTTAGACAGCCTCAGAGATGAGATAGTGCAGGTACTCACAAAATACATGGACATAGACACCCAGAAGATAGAGATAGATTTAGACCGGGACGAGAAGGCAGTAGCACTTGTAGCGAATATTCCCGTATTGAGGATAAAGCGCGGAAGCATAGAAATGCAGTAATCTTTCATGAGAGATTTCTGGATTTCCCTCAAGGAAGACTTGTCGATGACGGACAGAATCATGCTAGGTTCTGCCCTGATGCTTTCGTTGTGGGGAGTGTTCTGCATATACAGCGCAGGTGCAGGGGCTTCCGGGCCGGGCTTCGATCTTGCTTTCAGGCAGTCAGTGTGGCTTGCAGTAAGTGTTGTAGTTATGCTGCTGGTTATGGTCATAGGTCATCATAAGCTGCTTGAAGGTGCTTACCCGTTATACGGCCTGATGCTGTTATTGCTGCTGCTGACTGACCTGCTAGCCCCCAAAGTGAAAGGCGCGCAAAGCTGGTTAGGTTTCGGCGGCATTAGGTTTCAGCCTTCAGAGTTCGCGAAGATAGCTATTATCCTGATGATGTCAAAATTCCTCAGCCGTTACCCCCCGTTAGACCTCAAAACATTTATGGCAGGTATCGGAGTAATCTCCCTTCCTGTGCTGTTAGTGCTCATTCAGCCCGATGCAGGAAGCGCATTGGTGTATCTGGTTATCTCGTTCGGAATGCTCATAGCCGCAGGGACTCCCTTCAAGTATCTCGGCAGCATTGTCGGCTTAGGGCTTGCAGGTGTACCGTTAATGTTCATGTTTGTGCTGAAGGAATACCAGAAGAACAGGATACTTGTATTCATTGACCCGATGCGGGATCCTTTGGGCGCGGGGTACAACGTCATACAGTCTCGAATTGCAGTAGGATCCGGGGGCTTCTCCGGAAAGGGCTTCATGCTTGGGACGCAGAGCAAATTGAAATTCCTTCCCGAACCTCACACTGATTTTATCTTCTCCGTATTCTCTGAGGAGTTCGGATTTGCCGGGAATATCGTATTGATTTTCCTTTTTGCTGTACTTCTCTTCAGGGTAATAATAACGGGACTGCGGAGCCGGGACAGACGGTGCAAGATTCTTACTGCCGGTGTTGGGTCGTGGCTGTGGTTTCAGATGTTTGAAAGCATGGGAATGAGCATAGGCATTACTCCGGTTACCGGGCTTCCTCTGCCGTTCCTTAGTTACGGGGGAAGTTCATTGCTTGCTACATTCATAGCACTTGGCCTTGTTGCGAGCATATATATTGAGGGGGCGAACTCTAAGCGTGGATTTTGAGGAATTCAACAGCCCTGAATGGCCGCTGTTGTCGCAGGTTTCGAGGCCGTCAAGGTATGCGGGCAGTGAGTGGAGGCCGTACCCAAAAGCAGACTGGGACAATGCAAAGCTCCGTATATGTCTTGCGTTCCCTGACGTGTACGAAATCGGAATGAGCTATTACGGCTTCCAGATCATAGAGGCATTCATCACCGCCATGAACAGAAGCTATCTTGCTGACCGCGCATATTGCGTATGGCCTGACATGGAAGGATTGATGCGCTCGCATGATGCCGTGCTGTATTCTGTTGAGCATAAAAAGCCCGTGAAGGATTTTGACGTTCTGGCCTTTACCCTTCCGCATGAAGCAAGCTACACCAACATACTAACTATACTGAGTCTTTCAGGCCTGCCGCTGAAGGGTTCTGACCGCGATAATGATTCTCCGATCGTAATTGCAGGAGGTTACGGCGCGTATGTCCCTGAAGTCCTGAGCGAGTTTGTTGACGTGTTCTGTGTCGGTGAGGCTGAAGCATTACTGCCGGAATTACTGCCTGTGCTTGAAGGGACTAAAGGCATGAGCAGGGCTGAGAGACTGAAAGAGTGTGCAAGCGTCAAGGGCTGTTACGTGCCGTTATGCTATGACGGGCGGACTATTGAGCGTCAGATTACGCATGAACTGTTCACGCTGGATTCCATGATTGTCCCCAGCGTCAATATCGTGCATGACCGGGCGGCTGTTGAGCTGTTCCGGGGCTGTTCGCGGGGCTGCAGGTTCTGTCAGGCGGGAATGGTCAACAGGCCCGTGCGTGAGAGGCCCGTTGATGATGCCGCAAAATCTATCCGCAGTATTCTGGCTTCAACCGGCTGGGAGGAAGTCGGGTTATTGTCGCTTGCGTCGTGCGATTACTCCGGGATTACGGAGCTGATTGACGCAATTTCCGGAGACCTGCGGGCAAAACTGAGCTTGCCGAGCCTGAGAATGGACGGGTTTTCGGTGGGGCTTGCAGAGAGGCTTGAAGGCTTACGCTCGCGTCATGGCAGTATCACCTTTGCGCCGGAAGCAGGGACGCAGAGGCTTCGTGATGTCATCAACAAGGGCATAAATGACGAGATGATAACTTTATGCCTGAAGGAAATATTTTCGCGAGGCTGGGAGAGAGTCAAGCTGTATTTCATGATGGGACTTCCCACAGAGACGCAAGAGGACTTAGAGGCCATTGCGGAGACAGCATACAGGACGCTGAAATTAGGACGTTCAATGGGACGCAAACGGGTTACTGTCAGCGTGAGTGTGTCTGGATTCGTACCTAAAGCTCATACGCCGTTTCAGTGGGAGAGGCAGAATACCATTGCGGAATTACGGGAGAAAGGACAGTACATAAAATCATTGGTGCATGACCGGGCACTGTCGATCGCGTATCATGAGCCGGAGCAAACATTCCTTGAGGGCGTATTGTCGAGAGGAGACCGGAGAACCTGCGGCGTAATCCTCAAGGCATGGGAGACGGGAGCGCGTTTCGACAACTGGACGGAGTATTTTGATCTCACGAGATGGCTTGAGGCTTTCAGTTCGTGCGGGCTTGACCCGGAGGAGTTCACACGGGAGCGCGGGGAAGGCGAGTCTCTTGCGTGGGATTTCGTGAATGTCGGTGTGCGCAAAGACTTTCTGCTGCGGGAACGGCACAAGGCATATGACGGGGCTTTAACCGCTGACTGCCTTAGCGGGTGTGCAGGGTGCGGACTGGGGTGCATAAAATGAAGAAGGATATACTTGAGAAAAAATTATTTGCATACAATGATGTTTTTGCTGAAGTGTTCAACGATTTAGTGTTTTACGGAACGGGAATAGTAATTGATCCTGATGATCTGTTAGACACAAGGGAAAGAAGCCTTTATGTCCCTGTGTCTTTTGATGATAACCCTGTAAGGGAGCAGGAGCGGGACATAGCTAAATTCTGGAAGAAGGGCAATGTTATTCTGTCTCTTCTCGGTCTGGAGAATCAGACGAATATAGATGCCGATATGCCTATAAGGATTATGGGGTATGAAGGAGCAGATTACCGCAGTCAGATCGTAGAACGTGATGAAGCCCTGAGAGCTGCAAGAATCATGAACGACAAGACAGCCTTGCAGGAGCTTCGCGGCAGAAAGTTTTACCCTGTAATTACTGCCGTGCTGTATTACGGGATAAAGAAACGCTGGAGCAAGCCCAGATCCCTTTATGACTGTCTGGAGATGCCGCCGGGGTTTGAGCGCATTGTTGAGGACAGGCGCATGAACGTAATAGAGCTTGCATGGATTTCGGACGAGCAGGAAGCCGCAATGAAGTCGGATATGCGGTTTGTGGTGAACATGCTGAAGCAGATCAGGACAACAGGAAAATATATTCCTCCGAACGGTTATGCGATAAGGCATGTAGAGACTCTTATGAGACTTCTGCACGAGTTTACCGGAAGAAGAGACCTGTATAACGAGATGCTGATAAAATATCATAAGGTCAAAGCTAAAGGAGGCAGGGTTGAAATGATAGATTTAGTAGGTGCGCTTCTTGAACAGGGACGCTCGGAGGGACGTGCTGAGGGGCTTACGCAGGGACGCGCTGAAGGGGTAACGCAGGGACGCTTAGAGGAACGTGCTGAAAACCTAAAAAGTACGCTGGTTTTCCTTAAAGAGATAGGAGTTTCACAGGAAAATATTGCCAGATATATGGCTATGCACTCTGACGTTATGCAAATACAATCATGATAGATTTAGTAGGTGCGCTTCTTGAGCAGAGACGTTCTGACATTGAGGAGTGAAAGATTACGCGTATAAGACTCGTATACTCAAAGCGTTACGGCGCATGTTTCGTCCCGCATATTGCATTAGCGCAAATATTCTCCCGCTCGGCATTAAGGGCAGGACTGACTCCCGTAATGACGCAGGGATTTTCCCCCCGTGCAAAAATCAGCTTTGCTCCCGAACTCCCCGCCGGAGTCGTAGCACTGAATGAACCCGTTGATATGTTCTTTCAGGACACACAGCAGGACATCATCACAGCCATGAATGACTCGCTTCCTGAAGGATTCACTGTATCACGCGCAGAATTCCCCGGCGACGATTCTCCCTCACTAGGCAAGCTCTGCACACACGCAGAATACTTCATCAGGTGCATACGCAGCATACCCGCAGAATTTTTCGGTGATTCTCTGGTGCAGACAGAGTATATTGACGGCTGGCACAGGCTCATCATATCCGCCCCGGCACAAAACCCCATTGGCGGCCTCGTTAAGTTCATGGTGCGGGAAAAGATTATTGCGGGCTGGCACGAGATCAACATAGTACGTGCATCTATAGGCAGGCTCAAGGACGGCAGGGTAACTATCCATGAATGACGTAAAGATTATTGCAGACCTAAAAGACAATGAGCAGTCCAGAGTAGCTATACTTGAAGGCGGAAAACTGGCGGAAATATTCATAGAATACAACTTCAATGAGGATCTGCTTTCACCGCATTCATTCAGCTCAAGGCAGACACGGCAGGGAGACATCTTCAAGGCTAGGGTTGATACTGTTGTGCCCGCGATTAGTGCCGCATTCGTTACCCTAACAGCCAAAAGCAGGAACGAACCGCGCAACGCATACCTGTATCTTGAAGACGGAATGACCGTAAAGCAGGGCAGTGAGATTCTCGTGCAGGTCATCAAGAATGCCAGAAAGAACAAAGCACCAAGGGTCAGCGCAAGGCTTGCAGTTCCCGGAAGGTGGCTCGTCCTCGTTCCCGGTAGCAATGAAACAGGTGTATCACGCCGCATAAACGATATGGCAGAACGCAAAAGGCTCAAGAGCATTGCAGATGAACTCAGGGCAGAAATTCCGGGTTTCGGCATAATCGTCCGGACTGCCGCAGAAGGAATCTCACAGGAATTATTGCGGGCTGATATGTCCTCTCTGCTGTCTTTGTGGCAGGACATCAGCGCAAAGGCCAAGAATACTCCCGCACCGTGCCTTCTGTATCGTGATACGGGGATTTTAGGGAAGGTTCTGCGTGATGAGATTACGGGCAAAATAGATCAGATAATTATTGATGACCCTGACGAATTCACGGAAGCAAAATCATTCGTCGAAAGGTTTTATCCGGAGAACCCTGAAGTTACGCTCTACACAGAGAACACGCCGATATTTGAGTATTTCGGCATTGAGCAGGACATACAGAGAGCCATTGAACGCAAAGTATGGCTCAGAAGCGGAGCATACCTCGTGTTTGACCAGACAGAAGCACTTACCGTTGTTGACGTGAACACAGGCAAATTCACTTCCGCACCGGACATGAGGCACACTGTTTTAGCCACTAACCTTGAGGCCGCTGAAGAGATAGCACGGCAGTTACGGCTTCGTGCTATAGGCGGAATAGTTATAGTTGACTTCATTGACATGGACAATCAGCAGGACAAACGCGAACTTGTTGCGCACCTCGAAAAATGCCTTGCCCGGGACAGGCAGAAAGCAAGAGTCTACAGCATTACCCAGCTCGGATTAGTCGAGATTACACGCAAGCGCGAACGGCCTGACCTCAAAAGCATACTTACACGAAACTGCCCGGTGTGTCAGGATAACGGATTTGTTGAGAGGGAAGAAAATATTGCAATGAGCATCAAGCGTTTCATCAGAAAAATCTCTGCAAACAATCATACAGAAGCATTCATAATTCAGACGAATTCATTTATTGCAGGATATATCTATCATTACCTTGACGACTGGGAAAAAGAGTTCGGCAGGAAAATATTTATCGCCGCAATTAATGACTTTGAACGCGGCAAATACCGTCTGGACTTTCAGGGAAAACTTGAGGACGCTGAAGCACACGCCAAAGAACTCAGGGGACAGAAAATTATCGTGTACAGAATATAAAACGGGCAGTGCCGGCACTACCCGCTTTTACGAAGGCTGATTATTCCTCCTGCAACAACAAATATTATTCCCGTAAGGCTGAAACCCCACGCTTTTGGAATATACCCGAAAAAGTTATCGAAAAAGTAACGTATCAGAAGCATAGCAAAGAATGTTATGCCGGTTATGTAATGCCCACGGTATATATTCGCCAGCATGATTACAGCCACGAATAACGCCGTGATCACAGGAAGATACGACAGATACGGCGCAAAAATATCATCGTGCCAGAATTCCGCCCAAGTAAGCAGAAGGCCGAACAGTCCCAGCATCAGAAGCCCGAAAATCTCCGTGTCATGATGACGGGTGAAAGACATCAATGCTCCAATCACAGCAAGAATTACCAGCGTCCATGTCCCGCCAAGGCACATGCTCATACGCGAGGCAAGAAGCAGAACCGTAATCAGTATATTCACGCTTAGGGTAACTCGATCACGCACAAGAAACCATGCACACCACAAAGCTGCAACCAGAATGAAAGCATTTACGGGGAAAAAGAACCGTGAGAGTTCTTCACGCGGAAGATTCACGAACTGAAGCGCAAAAATATCTACCGCATCAATAACATTCAGGTACAGCAGTCCTATCACCTGCGACAAGTACAACTGCCACGTGTCCCGCGTAATTATCGCAGTGAGTATCGTCCATATCACCCAGCATCCCAGCCATGCCGCAAATGTTATAGGGTAATCGAACATTCTCGTCGTGAGGTATATTCCCGCACCGAATATCACGCTTGCCAGCAGCAAAAATGACTGCGCTAATCTTGGCTGTTCCGAATGTTTCGCGAAATAGTACGCCGTCAGTGAAGCACCGTAAGCCCCGATTATGATTAATACCCTGAGAAACCTGTTCAGCAAATGCCACTGGGACGCAATGAAGCTCACCAACCCCAATCCAAGCAGTACAGCACCGGCAATGAATAATATTCTGTTGAGATTGAATCTTTTCACGTCATACAGCGCAAGTATCTGTTCGGCTTGTTCTTCCGTGATTATCTCTTCCTCCTGCCAGTATTCAGCCTCTCCCGACAGAAAGTCCATATACTTTTTGCGTATGTCCGGCATTTCAGCTCACCCTGCTGCCTAACGGTATATCCTTCTCCGGCGTAAGCAGTGTAAGCTGTTCGGCTTTACCTTCATGTTTCACGCTGGCACACAGAATCATTCCGTTGCTCTCGACTCCGCAGAGTTTTACGGGCTTCAGGTTCGTTACGAGGATTACGCGCTTTCCGGTGAGTTCCTCCGGCGTGAAGAATGCTTTTATACCGGAACATACCGTGCGTTTCTCGTATCCTAAATCCACTTCAAGTTTGTAGAGTTTCTTTGATCTCGGTATCTCCTCAACATGCACAACCTGAGCTACCCGCATTTCGACCTTCCCGAAATCCTCAATCCCTATTTCCGGCTGAGTGTCTGCAGGCTTCTCCGGCTTTTTCTCGGCTTCTTTTGCCTTCTTCCACTCCTCAATGTCTATGCGCGGGAAAAGTACTTCAGCCTTATGTGTCTTAGTCCCCGCGCAATCACCCCACACGAACGAATCATACCGGCACTTCAAGGGATCTGAATCCTGCCCTAACTGTGCGTAAATCCTCTTTGACGTGTCCGGCATGAACGGCGCAATAAGCAGGGCAGAGAGCCTCAATGCTTCGTACAGGTTCAGCAGTACCCAGCTCAATTTTTCCTGCTGTGATTCATCTTTCGCCAGCTTCCACGGCATAGTCTCGTCGATGAATTTATTTGCACGCCCGATAAACTCCCATATGGCTTTCAGTGCCTCATCATATGCGTAATTGTTCATGGCCTCGTCAACACGCGGCAACACTTCAGGCACAAGCTGACTCAGCGGCGAGGAACTATCACTGCATGAAGGCACAGCACCATCACGGTAGCTCGCAATCATCTGAAGCGTTCTGTTGAGGAGATTACCCAAGTCATTAGCTAGATCGCTGTTTATCCTGCCGACTAATGCAAGCTCCGAAAAATCTCCGTCAAGCCCGAAAGGAACTTCACGCAACAGGAAATACCTGAAAGGATCAAGCCCGTATTTCTTCACCATCCTGAACGGGTCAACTACATTGCCGCGTGATTTGCTCATCTTCTCGCTGTCTACAGTCCACCAGCCGTGAGCAATGACTTCAACCGGAAGATTAACGCCCAAAGCCAGAAGCATTAACGGCCATGTTACGCAGTGGAAACGTATAATATCTTTCCCTACCATGTGCCTTACGTCAGGCCACCATTCGCGGAATTTCTCCGGGTCATCGAGATAACCCACAGCAGAAGCGTAATTGATGAGCGCGTCGAACCAGACATATATCACGTGCTTTTCATCGCCCGGCACAGGAATTCCCCACTTCAGGCTAGTGCGTGAAACTGACTGGTCGCGGACTCCGCCCTTCAGGAAGCTCATTATCTCGTTGTAGCGTACTTTCGGCATTACGGCTTTCACGTGTTCCTCATAGTACCGTATCAGTTCCGGAACATACTTGCTCCCCCTGAAGAAGTAGCTCTCTTCCTCCATCAGTATCAGCGGCCTTCCGCAGTCCGGACACGTCTTGTTCGGCCCCATTGCATTTTCGGGTACGTATGTCTCATCAGGAACGCAGTAATAGCCCGAATATGTCCCCTTGTAGATGTCCCCCTGCTCCATCAGTTTCGCGAATATTGCCTGCACCGTCTTTATGTGGCGTTCTTCCGTAGTGCGTATGAAGTCATCGTTGCTGATGTTGAGCACTTTCCAGAGTTCCTTGAAGTTCAGGTGTATCTTGTCGACCAGTGCCTGCGGTGTTATGCCCTGAGCTTCTGCCGCCGCCTGAATCTTTTGCCCGTGTTCGTCTGTCCCCGTAAGGAAGCGGACATCAAAGCCCTTCATGCGCTTGTATCTGGAAACTGCATCACACGCTATAGTTGTGTATGCGTGGCCTATGTGCGGAATGTCATTCACATAATATATGGGTGTCGTAATGTAGAATTTCTCCATTAACTTGCTCCTCCGTTATAATTTTATGCCGGTAATTATAATATTTCTGGAGGATCTTATGCACAACAAAACTTTCATTCACTTAATGCTTTACGGAATATTCGGTGCTCTCACTACGATACTTGCATGGTTCATATACTGGGCTGCTACCCGTATGCTTGCTATGAGGCCTATGACTGCTTCAGTGCTTGCGTGGTTTCTGGCTGTGCTTTTCTCTTATGCAACGAACCGCAAATATGTCTTTCATTCGAAAGTCAGCACATTCACGGGGATCATCAAAGAGTGCCTTTCATTCATGGCTTCAAGGCTGGGGACAGGAATATTTGATCTCGTTGTTACGTTTATATTCATTGAGTGGCTGAATTTCTATGATATGCCGGTAAAAATCATCTCCAACATTATTGTAGTCATATTAAACTATGTTTTCAGCAAACTTTTAGTCTTTAAGGGGGCACAGCAAGCATGAACAGATTAGCCGCAGCAGCACGGGGAGATATTCCCGCAGATTTGGTGATACATAATGCCAATGTCGCAAACGTCTACACGGGACAATACGAACTTTCAGACGTAGCAGTGTGTTCCGGAGTCATTGCAGGTATCGGAAAGGATTACACCGGCCGGGTGAACTTCGACGCAGAAGGCCGCGCAATGATTCCGGGAATGATTGACGGACATGCGCACATAGAAAGCACGATGATGAGTCCGCCGGAATTTGCCCGCCTCACTGCCGCACGGGGAACAAGCACCGTAATGGCTGACCCGCACGAGATCTCTAATGCTCTCGGAATGTCCGGACTGCAGTACATGTTCACGGCATCACAGGGATTGCCGGTTGATGTCTTCTTCGGCGCACCGTCATGCGTACCTGCAAGCCCGTTTGAGACACCATATGAAGAACTCGACATGAACGCAATAGCTTCAATGTTCCGGAAGGGATACACGCAGCACTTAGGGGAGATGATGAATTTTCCCGCAGTCATTGCCGGTGATGCTGAAGTGTGGGGAAAGATACTGGCCGCCGGGAATGTGCCTCTTACCGGACATGCTCCGGGAGTTTCCGGAAAAGCCCTCAATGCCTACATATCTTCGGGCGTGAACTCCGATCATGAATGCACTACGCTTGAGGAAGCACGGGAGAAATTATCGCGTGGAATGTATATCATGATTCGCGAGGGCGCAAGTTTCCCGGACCTGAAGACTATTCTGCCTATGGTGAAGGCTAACCCGTTATACGCGGCACGGTGCATGGTGGTCAGCGATGACCTGACTGCAAGATATATTCTTGAACGCGGGCACATGGACGAGAAAATGCGCATAATGATTCGCGAGGGCGTTGACCCGTTCATTGCTCTGCGTATGGTTACGCTGAGTCCGGCGGAATATTTCAGGCTTTATGACAGGGGCGGAATTGTTCCGGGCAAGATTGCGGATTTCTCACTGCTTGAAGGCAGGGTTATTGATGAGGGCTTCAAGGTAAAAGAAGTCTGGAAGAATGGTTTGCAGGTCGCGAATGACGGCGATGTTTTCTACAGGTATGAACATGAAGAGCTTGCACCAGTAACTAAAGTACGCGTAAAGAATATCCCGACTTCCGAACAGCTAAAGGTTAAGGCAGAGGGCAGGCGCATAAACGTTATCGGCGTAACTGAAGGGAGCGTGATCACGAAGACACTGCAGCTTGAGGCCAAGACACAGAACGGCATAGTTATTCCCGACACTGAAAGGGACACAGCAAAAATCGTAGTGCTTGAACGCCATAACGACACAGGCAGATTCGCGGTCGGTTTCGTTCAGGGACTGGGCATAAAGCGCGGGGCTGTCGGGTCTTCCGTTGCACATGACGCACATAATTTCGTTGTTGCCGGTGCTGATGACGAATCTATCCTTACGGCCTTGAAGGGACTCGCTGGACTCGGCGGTGGCCTTGCAGTTACGGAAGGGAATAATATGCGGGCATCATTCGCGCTCCCTATAGGCGGGCTGATGAGCTACCTGAAGGGTGAAGAAATTGCGGCAGAGCTTGCACGCATGGAGACTGCGGCAGAGGGACTCGGCGTGAGTATTGCACACCCGTTTATGGTGCTGTCGTTCCTGTGCCTGAGCGTTATTCCGGAGCTTAGGATCACGGATCAGGGATATGTTGACATCACGAAAAACCCGCCGTTAATCCCGCTATTTGCTGATTGACCGGTAGCGCACTTCAGCCTGTATTTTGTGCGCAAACTCATGAAGGGAGAAGTTATCATGAAGAGAATAGCATTATCGTTAGTGCTGGTACTCTGCATTGCCGGAGTATCTTTTGCGGAAAATTCAACTGTCTTCTTCACTAAGGATATTTCACCGGCAGGATTGATGAATATCTACAGCAAACTTGGCCGTCAAGCTGAAGGTAAAGTTGCAGTGAAACTCAGCACGGGCGAGGCAGGAAACACGCATTACCTTTCACCTGCATTAATCGGCGGGCTTGTGCAGAAGGTCAATGGCACAATAGTTGAATGCAACACTGCATACGGAGGCTCGCGCGCATCAACGGCACTGCACAGGCAGGTAATCGAGGATCACGGCTTCACGAAGATAGCAAAGGTTGATATTATGGACGAAGAGGGCGAAGTGTCATTGCCTGTAACGAACGGGAAGCACCTGAAAGAGGACGTTGTGGGATCGCACTTCAAGGACTATGATTTTGTGCTGGTGCTGACACACTTCAAGGGGCACGCAATGGCAGGACTCGGCGGGGCACTCAAGAACATATCAATCGGTATAGCTTCACCTCGCGGAAAGGTCATCATACACACGGCAGGGACAAGACAAACCGGCTCAATCTGGTACGACAAGCAGGACGACTTTCTCGAATCTATGGCTGAAGCGGCAAAAGCAGTTTCCGACAGCTTAGAGGGTGGCAGAAAGATAATGTATATCAGCGTAATGAATCATCTTTCGGTTGACTGTGATTGCGACGGGAGTCCTTCAGCACCGGACATGCACGACATAGGAATATTGGGATCACTTGACCCTGTTGCACTGGATCAGGCATGTGTTGATTTCGTGTATAACGCTCCGGACGGTAAATCGCTCATAAAGCGCATGGAATCCCGGCACGGCATTCACACAATAGAATACGCGGAACAGATCGGACTCGGCTCGCGTGCATATGACCTCGTGAACATTGATTAGCATTCTTCGCAGAGAGTTCATATATCTCTGGTATTACTTCATCATACAGCTTGAGCAGATTTACGCTTACTGGCTGTGGGGTATGGCGATAGGCTCGTTCGTATCAGTCTTCGGCAAGGAGAGGATACACGGGCTTTTTGCCTCACTGTCCGGAAAGAAACTCAGCATATTCGGGATCATTCCGGCGTGCATCTTGGGCATAGCTTCACCGCTGTGCATGTACGGCACGATACCCATTGCGGCATCATTCAGCGAAACGGGAATGCGCGAGGACTGGCTTGCGTCGTTCATGATGGCATCAATCCTCCTGAATCCGCAGCTCATCATATACAGCACGGCACTCGGTACGACAGCATCAATCGTGAGGATTGCGTCATGCTTCTTCTGCGGAATATTTGCGGGCTTGGCCGTCAATCTCTACAACAGGCTGACGGGCAGAAACTTTTTCGTGTTCTCGCAGTTTTACGAGATCTCCAATCACGACACTGACCCGAATATATTTGTGCGTTACGTAAAGAATTTCGGGCGCAATGTCCGTGCAACCGGCGGCTGGTTCTTGCTGGGAATATTCCTTACGGCACTGTTTCAGCGTTACGTTCCGGCAGAGTCTTTCGCGAGGCTTTTCGGGCGCCAAAACGGCTTCGGAGTCCTGATGGCGGCAACTATAGGCGTTCCCCTGTATGCCTGCGGAGGAGGGACAATACCGTTATTGCAGATGTGGCTTGCGGACGGCATGAGCATGGCCAGCGCAAGTGCATTCATGATTACCGGGCCTGCAACGAAGATTACGAATTTGGGCGCATTGAAGATTGTGCTGGGTGCATGGAAGTTTGCGAGTTATATTGCGTTCGTGATTGTGTATTCGCTGGTGAACGGGCTTATAGTTGATTTGCTGGTGTAAATATAACTCCCGGCATGAAGTTAACCGGGAGATTTAATTACTCGGAGATCTCAAGGATTGCAAGAAGTTTTGCATCACTTCCCATTAACGGGTCATTCATCAATTCCTCAGCAAGTGCAACAGCTTTCTTGCTCCCTGCTTCGTGAAGTGCGATTGCTTTAATCCTATTATCTTTTGCCTTAGATAGAGACTTTATCTTCTTTGCAAAAAGTTTAATGAATGCGTCGCTGTCTTCTTCCTTAGTTTTCATGAAATAGGCCGTTCTATGGTGCATTAACGTATCTTCATCTAGGGAACTTCCGTAATCGGTCAGTAATGCTTTAGCTTTCTTATATTCTTTGTGTCTCATGAATATATTGAACAAAACATTAACTGCCTGTTTTCTGTGATCGTCAGCTTTGAGTGCCCTGATGTAAAGTTCTTCAGCTTTATCATCCTGTCCTTTACGTGCATAAGCTACAGCCTGAGCATAAAAATTAGCTGTATTTGTCTGCTTCTTTGGAGCAGCTGCAGGAGCAGTTATAGTTCTTATGCCCCATATAAGCTGGTAAGTCCAAAGTTCGCCGTTAATCTCAATATGATCTTCCTTACAGCATTTAAGGATTCCGGAAGTTTTAGCCGCATCCGGCCTAAGGGTTATTTCTACATTTTTTCCGGTAAAGGCTTCAATATCCTTGCGTTTCATATTTACTGCCTTCTGAAATATTCACACGCGCCATCAAAAAAATTCAAATCATAATTTCCCGGCACGTTCTTATAGAGATTCACACCGACACGCTCGGCATGTCCCATCCTG
>CAJOES010000040.1 GCA_905233455.1 uncultured Synergistales bacterium
GCAGAGGCTGTACCCGAAGACGTGATCGCCCCCGAAACCGACACTGAAGCAGAGGCAGAAACTGAAGCTGAACCTGAAGCAGAAGCAGAAGAGAATGCTGGAACGCTCACATTCGGCAATGCCAGAACTGCAGATGACCTGACTGAAGCGCAGAAGGCATACCTTGCAGAGAACGGCTACCAGATCGTTGCTGTACTTCCTGAAGTTACCGCCGATGAAGACGGGCTTCACGACCTCAAGGACATTGAGCTTCTTGAAGGTGCTCCTGTAGGCGCGGAACTCGTATACTTCCCGTTCCCTGCTGAAGCAGAGGCAGAAGCTGATGAGGAAGGCAGTACGGTGTTCTACGGAGAGTCCGGAGACATAACCGCTGTACCTGAAGGAAAGGTTGTAACGGTCAACACGTGGCTCTATGCGGAGAAGGTCTACAAGCCAGTAATCGCAGTCAAGGCAGAGACCCTTGCAGAGGCAGACGCTGTAACTGAAGAGGGACTCAAGGAAGCGGCAGACGGTGCAGAGGCTGTAACTGTAGAAGTTGTTGCAGAGGAAGCACCTGAAACCAAAGAGCCTGAAGAAGAAGCGGCAGAGTAAACCTGAAGCTAATTCACAGGCATTAGCAAGCAGAAATATAACCCTGTTGGTATAAAAGCCAGCAGGGTTTTTTGTTTGCCTTTTTTGTGCAGGGATTAATTATTGAATGGCCAGACTGTGATAAATGCTTCAGGGTATATTAATTTTCCTGCAAGATAAGAAAATATTTCAGGCCCGTATATCATCGCAATGAAACACCCTGCCGCAAGAAACGGAACTAACGGAACTGCATCACCGCGTCCCCATTTCACGCGCCCGATAAGCAGAAGCACGAGCACGCAAGCCCCGCCGGTCATAACGCCCAGATAGAACGCAAGCAGTGTGAAGCGCAAGCCCAGAACCGCGCCCATGCCGCCCATGAACACAGCATCGCCCCAGCCCATCCCGCCGCGTGTCAGAATGATTATCGCCGCAAAGATTCCCCAGCCCGCAAGAGCACCGTAAAGCCCGTCAAGCAGTCCTGCCTTCCCGCCGGCAATACGCAGAAGCATCGCAATCACGCCCGGGATCACCGCAAACAGGTCAAACACTTCACCGGCCTCAAAGTCCGTCAGTGAGTTCACCACTAATCCGCATGTCCCTACGCACGCAGCCGCACATGCCCAAGAGATCCCCCAGCGCGCAACAATCATTGCCGCCAGAGCCGCACAGAGAAGCTCAACGAATATGTAGCGCACGGAGATTTTCGCGCCGCACTTCCTGCACTTCCCGCGAAGCATAAGCCATGACACTACAGGGATAAGTTCAGACGCGCTCAGGACATGACCGCAGGATTCACACACCGAACGCTCACTGCCCCACCATTTGCGCCCCTGAATGCTGCGATGTGCTGCAACGTTCAGGAACGAGCCGAAACACGCTCCCAAGATTCCCGCAATAATTATCTGTTCTATCATGATTTCCTTCTCGAATATCTTTCTCCGCCGTAGAATATTGATTTGTTTCCGGTCTTTTTCACGGCGTTAATTTTTCCGGTAATCTTCCCAAGCTCCCGGCTGAATTCCTCTGCAAGTTTTTTTCTCTGTTCCCTGTCCGTATCGTTCTCCTGCATAAGGCTGGTAATATAGCCCAAATCTACAAGTGCCTTAATGTATACCGGGTCTACGTCCATTCCGGCAGCAAGCGTACTGATGTCAAAAACTTCGTCTTCGTGATCACGCATATATTCATGAACAGAGCCGTAAAGATCTCCAAGTTTTCTTATGCAGTCGTAACAGTATTGGGGACTGCCGACAGTGAAAACTTTTCCGCATAACTTGCATTCCCTTAAAGCCATCAAAAAATCACCTTCCTTTAAGTCTAATAAGCTGGGCAAATATGCAGAACTATCCTGCTGATTAGGTATAAGAAACGCTAGGAACGTCCTCCCATACTATTAGTGTTTTTACGCTTGTAGATTGTTCCGCTGTACGTAGTTATCTTCTTGTGTTCGCGCAAAACGTCGACCTCGCGGTTAAATTCCCTCGCAAGTTCCTGGCGTGCTGAAGGGATTCTGCAGTAAGTCTGCATATCACGCTCAAAATATCCCAGCTCATATAACAGCTTTACGTCTTCAAGGTTCATTTCTGCTTCTTCAGCAATATCCTGCAGGTTGATGCTGTCGATCTCGCCTCGTCTCGTGAATACCCTGTGAATCTGCACATACATATTATCGAGGTTGTTCTTGCATTCATGGCATATCCCCTTATTGCCGGTTACAGTGGCGGGATCGTAGACTTTTCCGCATAAGCTGCATAAAAACAGTGGCAAGTTTATTCCCCCTATTAAAAAAGTTATAATCATTTTACATTATATGAGGGAGGTTTCAGCCATAATATTAAATTTTCTGGTGAAATTCATACGCATCATGCCTCACAGAATGGCTCTTGCATTCGGAAGAATGATAGGAAGGTTATTGCGGCTCATTCTCTGGCAGAAAGCTGACCGGTGCGAAGTGCGCTGTGTTGCGTCTCTTGGTGTCGGTATAACCATTGCGCGTGAGATTGTCCGCAAATCGTTCATGAATCTCGGAATGTCTGTGATTGAGTTCATCAGGCTTCCGGAGATCAAGCCCGTAATAGATGAATACGTAGACTTCCCGGAGGACAGCGTGAGAGTCCTGCGCGAGGCATTATCGCGGGGAAAAGGCGTTATGCTCATGTCGTCTCATATGGCGGACTGGGAGCTTGCAGCTATCAGGGTGATACATGAAGGCTTTCCGCTGTCGGTGGTGTACACTCCGCAGAGGAACACTGGCGGGGCGAACGAAATCATAATGGGCATACGCAATCAGACTCCGGACATGAAGATGATAGACAGTGATACGGGGCTTCGCGAGATATTCAGGACGCTCAAGGCCGGTGGAATCGTCGTGATCATGCAGGATCTTGACGCACGCAAAGACGGGGTAATCACAAAGTTTTTCGGCCTTCCTGCAAGCACTCATGAAGGTATCGTGAAGCTGTACAGGAAGTTTCATGCTCCTGTTGTGCCCGTGCATTACGTGAGGGACAGGAATAACCCCGCTCATCACGTCGTAGAGATGCCCGAAATACTCAGCGACAGGGACGGGTTCGGGGATGACCTGCAGGCAAGCCTTGCTGTGTGCAATGAGGTGATTGAAGGCTGGATACGCAAGAGGCCGGAATTATGGTTCTGGATTATGGACAGATGGGAATATACGCTGGGGAAGAAGGTATAGTGCTTGCGTTCGATCCCGGGCGGGACAAAACCGGCTTTGCGTTTGCGGACTCTGAAGGCGGGTTATTGCTGTCGGGAATATTCCCCATGAATGAGCGCGATGAATTCTTCCGTGCACTCTCGGCAGGTGATGTTTCCCGCTGGATGATTGAGGGCAATGCGGATGACTTTATGCCGTCCGTGAAGGTTATCGCCGTCGGGAACGGGACATACAGCAGGGAGTTCCGTGAATATGCACGGGGGAAGCTGAATGCTGAGATTCTGACGGTGGACGAGCGGAATACTACGCTTGAGGCACGCGGGCTGTACTGGAAGATTCACAGGCCGGGACTGCTGACGCGGTTGCTGCCGGAAGGGCTAAGGGTTCCGGGAAGGGTGCTTGATGACCTTGCGGCTTGGGCTGTAGCTTTGAGGGCTTTGCGTATCAGGCTCTGAAGGTTTGTACAGTATGTTTCACGGTTTCGGGTACGCTGAAAAAATATAGAGATATAAACAAGAATAAGCTATAATATGAAAAATTCAAATTCCAATCATATATACAGGGAGGGAGATTATTAATTAATGGCCGGTAATGATAAACTTGTCGCTCTCGTGAATAGTTTTGCATCGGCTGTTCTTTCCGTAGGGCGCGAGGTGGGGCTGAATATCACCCTCAACAAATCAAAAGTTTCACAGGGAATAAAAGTCGGCAATGTATGCACTACTGCACTTATAGGCGTTGTCGGCGTAGGTTCCCGCGGAACGATAAATATCATGCTCAACAATGAAGGCTTCAGCAACATAATAACAGCAATGTCCGGAGGAATGATACCGCCGGTTTTAGGCGATGATGTCTCAATGAGCGTTATCGGTGAGCTGTCCAACATGATAGGAGGCCGTGCGCTTGTTCAGAGTGCTCTGGGAACTGTCGATGTAACTCCGCCTCAGCTTATCGTTGGAGAGAATATAAGGAACGTTACGAGGGAAGAGCCGGGTACGAGAAGTTTTACGCTTCCGTTTGAGCTTCAGCCGTCCGGGGGGCTTTATCTGGTGCTGTCCTTCAAGATTGACTGATTTGCGATAATTCATTGACATACTGAAAATATTTCAACGGTTCTGGTCTGAATGGGCCGGAGCCGTTTTTTCACATTACAGGGGAGGTTATTATCATCATGAAGAAATATATATGCGCGTTCATTGCGGCCTGTATGCTTGCACTGAGTCCGTTTGCATGTGATGCCGGTGTAGTGCTTGTATTGTCGGGAGGAGGCACAAAGGGATTCTCGCATTTGGGAGTCATGGAAGTTCTGGAGGAGAACGGGATTCAGGTTGTCGGCATTGTAGGCACAAGCATGGGCGCGCTTATGGGAGCACTGAGGGCCAGCGGTTACAGCACTAAGGAAATGCACAGGATCATCAGGGAGCTTGACCTGCCTTCGCTGCTGAGCGAGAACACCGGGCCTATGTTCGTGTTCACGGGCAATGACAGGCGGGCAAAGACGAGCACAATACCTGCACTGACCTACAAGCAGCAGGGCAAGCAGAGAGGGCCTAAAGGGATACTGACGGGCGATAAGCTGTATGAATACTTTACGCAGCTGATGCGTCATGTTACGGAGACGGATTTTTCGCGGCTTCCTATACCTTATGCGGCAGTTGCTACGGACATAAACACCGGCAAGAAGGTTGTGCTGAGAAACGGAAATATCGCGGCGGCAATGAGGGCTTCAATGTCAATCCCGGCACTGTTTGAACCTTGGGTGATTGATGACTACCTGCTCGTTGACGGGGGAGTTACTTCAAACCTTCCTGTGTATACGGCGCAGGAGCTTTTTCCGGGCGTTCCTATAGTGGCAGTGGACATTTCCGATCAGATGCTTGAACACATAAATTCATATATGGACGTTGTGAGCCAGGCACTTACTGTACTTATGCGCAAGACAACCAACGAGGAAGGTTCTGCGGCAGATATACTTCTGAAGCCTGACATTGCCGGGCTGGGAATGCTCGACACGGAAAATGCGGATAAAATCGTAGAGCTTGGCCGGACTGCGGCATTAGAGAAAATAGAGGAGATAAAGGCACTTTCAGAGCAGTATAACGGCACATTTGCTTCTGCTGTTTCGGCAGACAGGGGAGAGGAGCGCAGGAGCAGGATTATCGGTGATGTTGAAGTTCACGGACTGCCCCCGAAACTCTCGGACTTGGTCAGGCGAAGGGGATTGCGTTTTGTGGGCGAGCGTGTCGACACAAAAGAGCTTGACATGTTCATGGAGCAGCTAACTTCAGCACCGGGCATTGAACTTGCTGACTATCAGCTAGGCAGGACGGAATCAGGCGATATTCTTGTGCGTGTAGACATCAGGCAGTCCCCGGAGCTTAAAGTAGGTGTTTCCGGTTACACTACCAACCTGCACCCTAACAGATGGCTTTACCTGAAAGGGGAGAAGCGCGGCCTCAATACGGAATATGACTCGCTTACTGGAGTGGTGAAGATAGGAGAACAGCCCGGAATAGATATAAGCTATCAGACAGCACCGCAGCCTATGGATTCATGGCAGTTCAATTTGTCCGCTCAGAACTGGAAGCCCGCCGGTGATGATGAAGTACGCGATTGGGACAGGTATGCAGTAGGATTGAACAAGCTGTTTACGTTTGAGGACGTGAATTTCGGGATAGGCTATGCGTATGAACATGTTGACGGGGACTCAATATCCATGAAGGACGACACGGAATCTGCCGGGCCCGTGCTTCTTGCTGAATATGACACGCTCGACATGGCCAGCGATCCTACCAGCGGGCATTCATGGAAGATTAACGCATGGATGCCGGATTTAGATGAATGGCTGTACAGGTTCAGCTACTTTCAGCCTTTGGGTGCATCAAAAGTATGGCGGACGTATTTCCGTGCCGGGTTTGCTGAAGGCGACCTGAACCGGAGGAGTCATGCGGTATATCTCGGGGCGGCTGAGGAATTATACTCGGTGGCAAGAGATCCTATAGAGGCTGAACGCATGTTCTGGAGCAACCTTGCCGTGCGGAAAATCCTGAAGCGTACTGCTATGGGCGTTATTGCCGGAGAAGTCTTCGCGAGCTGGGGCTATGCTATGGACAAGGGCTGGAGCAAGATTGAGGCACCTTGGGAGGCAGGGGTTGCTGTGAATTTCCCGAACAATCTCGTTGATATGAAGCTGGCCGCTCTTTACGGGTCTGAAGAGTTCAAGATAGGATTCTTCATGGGGATTCCGATATGGGATCATTACCCGCTGCCGTAAAATAATATTATGAGGAGGTTATATTTATGACACTGAAAGAAGAAGCGTTACAGGCTGTCGAGGAAGTGCCGGAAGAAAAACTTCCATCGCTGATTGATTTTGCCCGTTACCTGAAGAGTTCCTATGAAGCAGAACTTAATGAAGCTAAGGCAAAAACAGAGAAGAAACCGCGCCGTCATGGGGGATGGATTAAGGGAGAAATTTGGATGTCCGATGATTTCAATGATCCTATGGACTTTGTGTCAGAAGATGAAATGCGGGTGCTTGAGATTATGCGGGCCTCCAAAAATCAGCAAATTCATCAACTGCAGGAGGCTGTACCTGCTGGATACATGCACATTCATATGGTACGCTGAGACTGGCAGCAGACTGCCTAAAGATATAAGAGAACTTATAGATAACGGCGACAATGATATATTTGTCAGTATTGCAAGCCTTTGGGAAATCGCCATAAAACAAACTATAGGCAAACTGGATGATATAAAGATGACAATGTTTGAGCTGGCAGAACATTGCAGGGAGAACAGAATAATCATACTGCCTTTAGAGCTTTCATATCTTGAGAAGACAAAGCAGCTCCCGTTAATTCACCGCGACCCTTTCGACCGTATTATTATGGCAACGGCAATAGAAGAACATTACACGCTCATAACATGCGATTCAAATATCATGAAATATGACGAGGTTAAATGCCTCTGGGAAAAACCTAAGGAGGAATAATACAAATTGGCACGAAACATTACACCGAGAAAAGAAAACTATTCGCAATGGTATCTTGACGTAATCAAGGCGGCAGGACTAGCAGACTATGCACCGGTTCGCGGCTGTATGGTCATACGTCCCACAGGATATGCGATATGGGAAAACGTACAGGCAAAATTTGATGCCGCATTCAAGAAGACAGGGCATGTCAACGCATATTTTCCGCTTCTTATACCGGACTCATTCCTGCGCAAAGAGGCAGAACACGTAGAAGGCTTTGCTCCTGAATGCGCAATGGTAACACATGCAGGAGGCGAGGAGCTTGAAGAACCTTTTGCTGTCCGCCCGACATCTGAAACGGTAATAGGCTACATGTACAGCAAGTGGGTGCAGTCATGGCGGGATCTTCCTGTGCTTATCAACCAGTGGTGCAACGTCATGCGCTGGGAGAAACGGCCAAGACTCTTCCTGCGCACATCAGAATTCCTGTGGCAGGAAGGACACACAGCCCATGAGACCGAACAGGAAGCCCGCGAGGAGACTCTCAGAATGCTTGAAGTCTACAGGAGCATCATAGAGAGTGAGCTTGCCGTACCCGTCATTGCAGGCGAGAAGACTGCAGGAGAGAGATTCCCGGGAGCTGTTGACACGTATACGTGCGAGGCCATGATGAGCGACGCAAGAGCACTTCAGGCAGGAACGAGTCATTTTCTCGGTCAGAACTTCGCGCACGCATTCGAGATTCAGTATCAGGACAGGAACGGGGAGCTTCAATACTGCTGGACTACAAGCTGGGGTGTATCGACAAGATTAATCGGCGCATTAATCATGACGCATTCAGATGATGACGGACTCATTATCCCGCCGAGAATTGCACCGGTAAAAGCAGTAATCCTTCCCATCTCAAAGAGCGAATCTGTTGCAGAAAATGACATATTGCCCAAAGCAAAAGAACTTTCCGCAAAACTTGATGACGAATTAGGCGGAATGTATTCGCAGGTTGATACTGACTTCCACATGAGGCCGGGCGACAGGTTCTTCACCCATCTGCAGAAAGGCGTGCCTTTGAGGCTTGAGCTTGGGGAAAAGGATATTGCTTCGGGGACTGTAAGGCTTGTGCGCAGGGACACGGGGGAAAAGCTAGACGTTCAGGCTGATGCAGTTATCCCGGCGGTGAAGAATATTCTTGCGGACATTCAGGCTAACATGTTTGCACGTGCAAAGGCATTCAGGGACAGCAACATGCACGACGCAAAGAGCTATGACGAACTCAAAGCCATTATCGCAGAGTCAGGCGGATTCGTTCGGGCATATTTCGGCGGCACTCCTGAAGATGAAGTCCGCATACGTGAAGAGACAGGAGCAACACCGAGATGCGTTTTGCCGGGCGGCGACAAAGGCAAGTGCATAATTACCGGCAATGACAACGCAAGGCTGACTATCTTTGCGAAGGCGTATTAATCCATGCACTATGAAGCTGATGTAGTTTTCTCGTGCGGTGAGGATAATTACCTGCCCAGTGTTGATGTCTGGATCGTGATTGACGTACTGCGCGCTACTACAGTGATTACGAGATGGTTTGAGCTTGGCGGGATTGAGCTTTACCCCGTCAGGACAACTGATGATGCCAGAAATCTCGTGCATGAACTCAAGGAGCGCGGGTCTTCGCCGTTATTGATGGGCGAGGTTAACGGCATACCCCCTGAAGGATTCGATCTCGGCAACTCACCGTTGGACCTGAATTATGACGTGATACAGTCCCATTACTGCGGGGTCATGTCCACCACTAACGGAACTGTGGCACTGACTCAGGCGGCATCAACCGGGAGTCCCGTGCTTGCTGCAAGTTTCAGGAATTATGCCGCGGTTCTGGATTATGCTTTGACGCTTGGCCACAGGGTTGGGCTGTTGTGTTCGGGACGCAAGAGGCGGCCGTCATGGGAGGATACCGTGTGTGCAGGTGCAGTGATTGAGGAGCTGAACTCACGCGGCGAACTCCTCATGACCGACAGCGCAAAAATATCACTCTCTATGTGGCAGAACAGGGGCGATGACCTCACTGCTTACGTGAAGAAGTCAGAACACGCAGTATACCTTGAGCAGATAGGCTACAACGACGACATATATTTTTCCTGCCTGCCGAATGTATCTACTGTTGTTCCCATGCTGGCAAATGACAAGGGCAGGAACATTCTGCGGAGCGTATCAGGCAGTGCAAGAGCGTACACCGGGAACGAACACGCAATAAAGCCTGAAGCTATACATTCAGCACCGACACAGAAGCCTGACCCTTTCGAGGAATTACTGAAATACACGAAGAAAACGTTTATTGCATCAAAGGAAGTGAATCAATGAAGACATTATATATTGACTGTTTTGCAGGGATCGCGGGTGATATGTTCATAGGGGCACTGCTTAACCTTGTGCCGTCTCCTGATATTCTTATTGAGGGAATAAAGAAGATAAAAGCATTTGGGCATGATGAATATGAACTCATCATAGAGAACGCTACAAAGAACGGAATAGCCGGGATAAATTTTGACGTGCACCTCCCGCACCATCATCACCATCACGAGCACGGCCACGAACATGAAGAGCATCATCACCACCATCACAGGCACTTAGCGGACATTGAGGCTATGATCGTCCCCAGTGAACTTCCTGAAAGGGTAAAGCGCGAATCATTGCGGGCTTTCTCGCTGCTGGCTGAGGCTGAAGCACACGTACACGGCACGACACCGGACAAAATACACTTTCACGAGGTTGGAGCTGTTGACTCCATCATTGATATTGTCGGGTCATTCATACTGATTGATGCTTTAGGCTGGCCAAGAGTCTTATGCTCAAGCATCAATGTCGGGTCAGGAACGGTAGAATGCGCGCACGGAATTCTGCCCGTCCCTGCTCCTGCAACAGAATATATACTGCACGGCTTACCGGTGTATTCTGCCGGGTCTCCTATGGAGCGCACCACTCCTACAGGTGCATTGCTGGTGAAGTGTCTTGCGGACGGTTTCAGCACACTCCCACCGGGAAGAATCATTACGTCAGGCTACGGCTTGGGCAACCGTGAAAGCGAGGATATGCCGAATGTTTTGCGTGTCGTGATGATTGAGACAGGCGGAGAGACAGACGGGCTTGTGAGGGAAAAATTATCGCTGATTGAGTGCAACATAGACGACATGAACCCGCAGGACTATGAGCCGGTTACGGAGAAACTTTTTGCGGCACGTGCCCTTGACGCGTGGACGGAGAATATCGCCATGAAGAAGCAAAGGCCGGGCGTGAAGCTGTGCTGTCTTGCTGATCCGGAGGACGCGGTGAAACTTGCGCGGATTATACTGACGCATACTACATCGCAGGGCGTAAGGCTGAAGGAGTTTGACCGGTTACGGCTTCAGTGGGAGATTCAGGAGGCTGATACGTCTTTGGGGAAAATTCATGTGAAGGTTACGAGCCTTAACGGTGATACTTTGCGCAGAGTCCCGGAATATGAGGACGTGAAGAATATTGCGCAGAAACATAATATATCCATGTGGGAAGCAAGAAGCCTTATACAGCGCGAAATATAAAATTATCCCCCTTGCTTTGTTGGTGAGGGGGATATTTATCTTCAGCCGTTATATGCCAGCATAATCCTTTCCCTTAATGTGTCCCATCCTACTCGGTCAGCCGTGAACTTGAAGCGTTCTCCGGGCTTTGCATTCTCCTTGAAGAATTCCAGTGCGGCATCACATACCCTTAATACCGTTTCCTTGTCGGTAATGAACGGTACAATAGGAGTACCTTTGTTTATCGTGTTGCCGAACAAACCGCCGAAATACACAAAGTATCCTTCAGTTGTCTCATATGCACCGGCAGGACACCCAAGCGCGCACCTTCCGCAGTTTATGCACCGGCCATAATCCACCGTAATTTTTCCGTCATTGATGGTTATTGCACCGTTACGGCAGGTTTTCACGCATACTCCGCACTTAGTGCACTTGTCTTCGATCCATCTGACTGCAAGCCCGCCCTTAATCCCTAAATCATTTTCTTCAGCCTTCAGGCAGTTGTTCTGGCAGCCCGTAACACCGAACTTGAATTTGTGCGGAAGATCCCGCCCGAAATATCTTCTGCTGATTTCCTGCGCAATATCCTCCGTATCAATACAGGCATTGGGACATACCTTGTTCCCCTGGCACGCCGTAACAGTCCTGACTCTAGGCCCGCTTGCACCCGGAGCAATTCCGCCCTTCGCCAGAGTCTCTTTCACCGCCTCAATGTCATTGACGCTGATGAACGGTATCTCTATCCCCTGCCGTGATGTAAGGTGAATATAGCCCTTGCCGTAAGTGTTCGCAGTGTCTATCACTGCCGCAAGCTGTTCTGATGTTACCTTGCCTCCAGTAACTCCCAGACGGAGCGAGAAAAACCCTTTCTGCCTCTGACGCATGAAGCCGCCTTTTTTGAGTGCCGCATAATCTATAGCCATAAAATTACCCCCCGATAAAAATTATATGTACAGTGCCTTTTCTGATATGTCGTAATCATATGAAGATACGTTCTTCACGAAATCAACTATGCTTTCTTCATCTTTCTTCTTCTTTGAGTAGATTATCGTGCGCGTATCGTTGTCCGAAGCCTGAGAGCGTGCGCCGTCATTCCCCGCCAGCAACAGCACAACAAGCCCTGCCCTGTTCAGGTGAGCTATGATTTCGCGTAATGTCTCCTGCTGTATTGTCCCGGCTTCAAGCAGGTATGTATGTCTCCCGCCGAGTATCAGACGTTTTTCTGCCTTCTCAAGCTGTGAGAGCGTGAACCCGTCTTCCCGCCTGAATATCACCGTAACTGCCCTTTGCCCCATTGCCGCGCTTCTGGTCTTCTCGGTGATTCTGTTCTCGGAAAGCCCCTCATCATGTCCGCACCGTTCAATTACTCCGCAAGCACTGGTCATGAACGTTACCCGGTCAATCAGTATCAGTTCTCCCATAGTCTTGTGCCTGCTGAATCTGTCTGCTGTGATTCTGTCGGTGAATGATATTCTGCATAATGCGATCTCGTTCTTCTCTACGGTGTCAGCGTTGATATGCCCGCCCGTGTTAATGTCCGTCTTGTGCAGTATCTTCACGACAATTCCGGGAATAAGGTTAGTGCCCAGCTTGACGAAGAAACTTCCGCCGTTATTGAGCGGTGTATCATCTAACCATATCAGGGTTGCCGTTACGGAGTTTGCCGCCTTCAGCCCTGAATCTTTCTCCAGAACAGAACCCCTCGAAACGTCTATTTCACGATCCAGCTGCAATGTTGCCGCCTGTCCTGCCGAAAGCGTTTGTGCCTCCCTGTCCCCGATGAAAATATTTCTGATGTGAGCCTTTTCGCCTTTCGGAAGCGCGGTAACCTCATCACCTATTGAGATTTGCCCGCATTCAGCCTGACCCTGAAACCCCCTGAATGAATGATCCGGTCTGCATACCCTCTGAACAGGCAGGTAAAATCCTTTTTCTTCTGCATAGTCCCTAACGTCAATATTCTCCAGATACGATAATAATGTTTCTCCGTGATACCAATTCATATTCGGGGACTTCTGCGCTACGTTGTCGCCTTCAGTGGCAGAGACGGGAATAACCTTTACGTTATGCAGGTTCAGTTCCCGCTGAAGTGCATTGATGCCTTCCGTGATGTGAATGAAAACTTCCTCGTCATAATTCACGAGATCCATTTTGTTGACGGCGAACACGAAATACTTTATGCCCATGATTGCGCAGATCCTTGCGTGCCTCTTGGTCTGCAATAACACTCCCTGCTGTGCGTCGACCAGAATAACGGCAAGTTCGGCGTTCGATGCACCTACAGCCATATTGCGCGTATATTCCTCGTGCCCGGGCGTGTCGGCAACAATGAAGCTCCGCAGATCTGTCGTGAAGTACCTGTATGCTGCGTCGATTGTGATTCCCTGTTCGCGTTCTTCCGTCAGGCCGTCAAGCAGAAGGGAGTAATCCAGCTTTCCGCCCCGGCTTCCCACTTTGGACTCTAAGGCTAATGCTTTCTCCTGATCTGCATATAACAGCTTTGATGAATACAGTATGTGCCCGATGAGCGTAGATTTTCCGTCGTCAACGCTTCCGCACGTAATGAATCTAAGCAAGTCCTTCATCTAAAAGTAACCTTCTTTCTTTCTGCGCTCCATACTGCCCTCGCCGCTGTCAGAATCTATTACTCTTGTAGTTCTCTCCGACTCCACTGCACTTAGGGTTTCAGCGATAACGTCATCAATAGTTTCTGCATCGGACTCAAACCCTCCCGTCAGGGGATAACAGCCGAGAGTCCGGAAACGTATCTTCCTGATTTCAGGCTTCTCGCCGGGAAGAAGGCGCATACGGTCATCATCAGTCATGATGAGCTGTCCGTCCCGTTCAACGCACGGCCTTTCTGCCGCAAAGTAGAGCGGAACAATCTCTATATCCTCCTGCCTTATGTACTGCCATATATCTTTTTCCGTCCAGTTCGACAGCGGAAATACTCTTATGCTTTCGCCTTTGTGTATTCTTGTGTTGTACAGCTTCCACATCTCCGGACGCTGGTTTTTCGGATCCCATCCGTGAGATTCATTCCTGAATGAAAATATGCGTTCCTTTGCGCGTGATTTCTCCTCGTCCCGTCTTCCTCCGCCGAATGCCGCCGTGAAGCCGTACCTGCTTAATGCCTGTTTCAGTGCCTGAGTCTTCATGATGTCGGTGTATGATGAGCCGTGATCGAAAGGGTTTATGCCCTGCCTGACTCCGTCTTCGTTCGTGTATACGAGCATTTCAATCCCTTTTTCCCGCGCCGTCTTATCCCGGAATTGAATCATCTCCCTAAACTTCCACGTAGTATCTATGTGCATGAAAGGGAACGGAGGTTTTTCGGGGTAAAACGCCTTCAGCGCAAGGTGAAGCATTACGGAACTGTCCTTGCCGATTGAGTACAGCATTACGGGTCTTTCACATTCTGCGGCAACTTCGCGCATGATGTATATTGCTTCTGCTTCAAGTGTATCAAGGTGTGTCATCAGTATTGGTTCGCCTCTTCCGTGTCTGTGATGATAGTTCTTCTCGTGCCGTCTGAACGCGTTACAGTCCATTCCGTGCGGTGTCCGTCAGTCCTAAGCGATAACTTCCCGCCCTGTCCGCCGAGTTCGGGAGGAAGCATCATAGTTATTGCCTGAACCGGGCATGACTTCATGCAGGCCAGGCATCCCCAGCAGTCCGAAGGCCTCTTCAGGTATGCTTTGCGTTCTGCGTCAAGCCTGATGATATTTCCCGGGCATATGCAGATACAGTTCTTGCAGCCGGTGCATTTGGATTGATTGATAGTTATGCTCATGCCTGATCGTCTCCTATATGCACAAGATTTTTCCTGATGATTTGAATCTTTCCGTCCCTCATTACCGAGTTGATGAAGCATTCATATTCCCGCTTCTTCTCCGGATAGTCCGCATTCTCCTGAAAGCCGCGCCATCTCGTTTCTTTCCGTGCCATGAGGTGAGCAATCAGCACGCGCGCAACAATAAGCCTTTCCCGGACTTCATACAGTGCAAGCAGATCATCAGTATCACTGACTTCTGCCGGCTGAATCAGCTCCGTAAGGCCAAGTATCTTTTCATCTGCCAGCTTCAAGCCGTTTTCATTGTAGATATAATCTGTTCTTATCCCTCCGGCGTATTCATCCATAACCTTCTGCATAGCCGTCTCTATCTGGTGTGGCGTGTATGTTCCCGAAGTGCTGTTTATGTGGTGCTCGTATTCTGCCTTCTTGGCCTCTGCCTGAGAATTGAGCCTTTCAGAGTCTCCGTACTCTGAATACTCCTGCAGGTATCTGATGATTCCCTCCGCAGCGATCTCAACGTATTTCTGCGGTGAACCCCCTGCAGCATCTCCCGCCGCAAAGAGTCCTTCAAGCGTAGTCCGTCTCTCTCGGTCAACCCAGTAACCGCCCGCCGTATGCCCTCCTACGATATAGGGTTCAGTGCCGTCAATCTCAACATCACGCACTGAAGGCCCGTAACCTGAATCAATCCATTTGAGCGTTTGCACCGGCGACATGTTCAGATATGCCCTGTAGAGACTCTCTTCCTGATCTGCCGTGATTCCCGTTGTCCTGAGATAACACGGCCCGCAACCGTTCCTGTTCTCTGCAACAGTCCCCCAAAGCCTTTGTGATGTCGTCAGCCCGTACCTGTCTTCGTAGATTTCGCCTTTTGAGTTCACCTGACGTGCCCCGGCTCCCTGCGCTAATGTCCCTGTGGGTGCAATAGTATCCTTACACCTGAGCGCGATAAATCTCATCTCAAACGCAGTCATTTCCGCACCAGCAAGAATGCCCATGCAGTAACCCGCTCCAGTGTTGAACGGACAGTACCACATTTGATGCGGAAGATTCTCCGGGTTGTTCGGCCTGTATATCCCTGAAGCACCGCCCGTAGCGACAAGAACAGCACGCGCTCTGAACTCATAGAATGCACCGTCATTGATGCCGAAACCGTATGCTCCCCTGACCCTGCCGTCAGTCCGCAGATCCGTAATGTTCACATGCTCATACACTGCAATATTCTTCTGCTTCCTGACCTCACGCGCCAATATGGGTTTTATGTTCTCGCCGTTTATCTTTATGTTGCGCCAGCCCCGTGATATGTATTTTCCGCTGCTGTCCTTGAGTATCGTCAAGCCGCGTCTCTCCATGTCGGCAGTTACAGCGTTGAATCGTTCGGAGATGTCAAGCAAAAGATCTTCACGCGCTATCCCGTCTGCGTCCTTTGAGGCGTATTTAACGTAATCTATAGGCTTGTGCCCGTCAGTAATGTATGCGTTTAAGGCATTGACACCGGCAGCAAGACAACCGCTCCTCCTGATGTCAGCCTTGTCTGCAACTGCAACACTTAAACCTGAACGTTCACCTAGGCATATTGCGGCATAACACCCGGCAGTCCCGCCGCCTATAATCAGCACGTCAGAATTGATGATTTTGTGCTCCATTGCCATGCCTCAGATGAATACGGATTCCTGCTTTAAGCTGGGATTGTGAACGAGCTGTATTCTGTCCCCGTCAATCACAAACAGCCTGTATATGAACACGTCAACTTTCTCGCCGATATCTACGGGAGGTTCATTGATGCTCCGTGATGAGGATATTAGGTTGTCATGAAGGCGGACTCGGACCTCCATGTTAGACCCCCTGAAGATAATATCCTCAACAACTGCCTCTTCAGCGGATTTAGAGAACTGTATATTTTCGCCCTTCTTGAAGACTCTCACGAACTCAGGCCTGAGAATTGCTGTAACGTCTTCCCCGTCTTTCTCGAAGAACCTGAACTTGTCGAAATTCCTGACAGGTATTGAGTTACCGATGAACTGCGCAACAAACGGCGTTGCAGGGCGGCTGTAGAGTTCCTGCGGAGTCCCGGACTGCTCAACACGGCCGAGATTCGTTACGATAATATCGTCTGCCACCTCTATTGCCTCGTCCTGATCGTGCGTAACGAATATGCTTGTGATATGCAGTTTCGTTATCATCTCCTTTAGCCATGTACGAAGCTCAAGCCTGACCTTAGCGTCAATGGCCGCAAAAGGCTCATCCAGCAATAATATCTGCGGGTTAGGCGCGAGTGCCCTAGCGAATGCCACACGCTGACGCTGCCCTCCTGAAAGCTGGCTGGGGAATCTGTCGTCTAGCCCCTCACAGCTTATGAGGGATAACAGCTCCTTCACCCGTTCCCGTATCTGTTTCTCCGGGACTTTCTTCACACGCAGGCCGAAAGCAATATTATTGTAGACGGTCATATAACGGAACAGCGCGTAACTCTGGAACACGAAACCAATACCGCGCTCACTTCCGGGAATGTTGTTGACGACTCTGCCGTTAATGATGATGTCTCCGGAGTCAGGATTCTCCAGCCCCGCAATCATGCGCAGAATCGTAGTTTTTCCGCTCCCTGAAGGGCCGAGCAATGCCGCTAAACGTCCTTTAGGGATTGATATATTCACGTCCTTTGATGCGTGAAAGTCCTTGAAGTGCTTGTTGATATTCTTCAGCACAACGTAATCATTCATAATGCGTTATCCTTTCTTATTTCCTGATGTCGAGATTCTTTTTGCCCTTCTGCTCAAGCACTAACCGCAGTATCAGCACAACTACAGCCATGATGACCAGCAGTGATGATGCGGCAAATGCTCCCGTGAAATCATAGCCCTGATAGAGCAGCTCAATATACAGCGGTAATGTGTTCGTCTTTCCTCTAAGGTGTCCGGACAGCACCGACACTGCCCCGAATTCACCCATAGCCCTTGCAGTGCAGAGAACCACGCCGTAAAGCAACGCCCACTTGATGTGCGGCAGGGTAACCTTCCGGAAGATCGTGAATGTTCCTGCCCCCATCAGTGCCGCAGCTTCTTCCTCATCCGTGCCCTGTGCCGTCAATACGGGTATAAGCTCGCGCGATATGAACGGGAACGTAACGAATATCGTAGCCAGAACTATGCCGGGAACAGCAAAAATTATCTGTATGTTGTAGCTGTCGAGATATGAATACAGCGCACCCTGCCTTCCGAATGTCAGGACATAAATCAAGCCCGCTATGATCGGTGAGACCGTAACAGGGAGGTCAATGAACGTAGAAAGAATCTTTTTCCCGCTGAATGCAAATTTCGTCAGACACCAAGCCGCCGCAATCCCGAAAATTGTATTTATCGTTACTGCCCATATTGTTGCTTCAACCGTAAGCATTGCCGCCTTGATCGCATATTCGTCTGTGATGGCGTTAATGTATGCCTCTATGCCTTTCCCCAGTGCCGTAGCAACGATATATCCCAGCGGTAACAGAAGGAACACTGCAAGGAATATGAAGCAGATTGTTACGAGTATCCATTTGAGCGCGCCGCCGTCATGCCTTATTTCCATGATACGCACCTCCTAAGATAACCCGCTGATTCTGCGTGATACCATGCTCTGAAGCATTGCGTTCACCGACAGGATCACGAAAGCTATAGCCAGCATAACGAGGGCTATTGACGTTGCCGCAGGATAATCGACCTCCTGAAGTTCCGACATGATGAGCAGGGGAGCTATCTCCGTCTCATACGGGGTATTGCCGGCAATGAATACGACACTGCCATATTCGCCGATACTCCGGGCAAACGCGAGGGTGAATCCTGATATGAGCGACGGAAGAATCTCCGGGAATATCACGCGCAAGATTATGCCGTCAAGAAACCTTTTGCCGGGAAACTCATACCTCACCAGAACCCACGCAAGAATCAGACCCATAACCGCGTTGATGAGTGATGCTGTGAGTGCCGTAGATATGCTGACGTAATAGCCCGACAGTATGCGCGGCCTTGTGATTGTGTAGAGAAATTCTGACGGCGACAGCTTCACCGTGAATGCTACAAGAGAGTAAAGCGGGATCAGGACGACAAGGCTTAATATTGCCATCGTAATCCCGAATGACAGCCCGAAGCCGGGAATAATGCTTTTCTGCTTCATCATGCTTTCCTACTTCTCATATATCTTGTCGAAGTTAGCACCGTTCGCGAAATGTACAGCCCTTGCCTTGTCCCATCCTCCGAAGTGCTCAATGTTCGTGAGCTTTATGCTGTCATTGATCCATCTTCCGTCTTCAGGAATTGCAGTTATGGTGTTGGAATCTGCGGTGAACACATACTTTGCGTAAACGTTCTTGCTGCTTGGCCTGTAGAAGTTCCTTGCTTCAACCTCCTGTGCTTCATCGGAATACAGATAGCTCAAATATTCCTTTGCGGCCTCTTCAGTCTTGTGCTTCCTGACTACGCCGTCAACTACAGCAACTGTAGGCTGGCAGAGTATAGATACTGACGGAACAACAATCTCATATTCTCCGGGATATTCCCGCAAAGACAGGAAGGTAATTATGCCTACGTCATCACGCAAAAGATCTCCCCAGTCGTATATTTTCTTGGGATTTCCGGAACGCACGAGAAATACTATCGTTGATGTGTAAGGGGAACTGTCGAGCGGAAATTCAGACGTGAAGCCCGCATCAATCAGCCCTGCATTAGCCACAATCTGAACATCACCTTCAAGCGCAAGGGTAACTACATCAGCTTCAAGGCCGTTTGCGACTTCAAGAGCCTGCTTGCCCGATCCACCGTGCGATTGCGTTACTGTAATCTTTTTCCCGAATTTCTGTTCGTAGTGAGGCTCAAATATTTTGTTGTATGCGGCGTAAAGCTCCCTTGTCGGGTCATATGATACGTTCGTGATTTCTATTGCGCCGTCCCTGCTGGCTGTGGTGTCCTTGCTGCAGCCTCCTATAGACACTAAAACTAGTGCAACAACAGCTATGAACATTAAGCCGTAATCTTTCTTCAACATAAAAATAACCTCCTTAAAATTTTTCGCATACATTTTAGGTAGGTTTAATTTTTTGTCTAATACGGGCGGTTAATTTCAGGTTATAGCTTGCGATTATAATTTTAGAATAACGGACGGGAATAAAAAACTGCTGTCATATGAAAAAACAGCAGTATAAAAATTTATATGTTATGGATTATTGCTGTTTGTTCAGTTCAGCTTTAACGAGATTCAAAATGTCTTCGCGCAGATCCTTATCATCAAGGGCAAGCTGAACATTAGCACTCAGCCAGCCTTTTTGTGTCCCGCAGTCAAAACGCCTTCCCCTGTAGACGACTCCCCATACCGGCTCCTGATTGCAGAGTGTGCGCAGGGCATCGGTAAGCTGTATTTCTCCTCCTGTACCTGCCTGCTGTCCTGCAAGCAACGAGAATATCGTCGGCGACAAAACATATCTTCCCATGATTGCGAGGTTGCTGGGAGCTTTATCCCTCTCCGGCTTTTCCACCATGTCTATGATCTTGTGCAGGCCCGGTTCTGCCTCAAATTGTGATTTGACCACGCCGTAACGCGAAATATTATCGCCGTCAACCTCCTCAAGGGCAATGACGCTTCCTCCCATTCTTTCATGAACGCGTATAAGCTGAGACAATACGGGCACGGAATCATTCACGAACACGTCATCAGGAAGGGCAACACCGAAATATTCATTGCTGCATACAGGTTCGGCGCATAATACGGCATGGCCAAGACCTAAAGGTTCACGCTGACGGATATAGAGTATCTCTGCCATATTGGAGATCTTAAGCATCATGTTGTAGAGTTCCGTTTTGCCTCTGGACTTCAGCAGCTCTTCAAGCTCAAATGAACGGTCAAAATAATTCTCGATTGAACGTTTTGCACGTCCCGTAATCATGACGATCTCATTACAGCCGGAAGCAAGAGCCTCTTCAACGCCGTATGAGATTATCGGGCGGTTGACTAACGGCAGCATTTCCTTCGCAAGTTCCTTAGTTACAGGCAGGAATCTTGTGCCCAGCCCTGCAACGGGGAAGACGCATTTTTTTATCTTCATCTACATAAAACTCCTTCTTAAAATTGTATTCATATCATCTGAACATAATAATTTTGCAGTTTCTAGCAGCTTGGATTATGGGAGCAATTATAGACGATTTTATTTTATGCACTACATTTTATATTGCCTGACTTACGGAAAACGAGACTGAAAGCGTATAAAACATAAGCTATTGGAATAGAACCAATAGACCACTGTCATATTCTTCATGATTAATTTGTGCTGCATAGCCATTAAAATACTTTTATTGTTTCAGTGAATAACTCCTTCGTATTTTTTCTGCTCTGAACAGATAGCCGTGCTTCATGAACATATATGCAAGACCTTTAATATGCTCCCAGTTGACACGGCTGAATAGCTTTTTTTTGCTAATTCGCTGGTATTCATGAATTATCTTTGCTGAAGGGCAGAACGCACACTGATAGCCGGACTTCCATACACGAATACAGTATTCGGCATCTTCAGGAGCGTAGAATATTTTTTCATCAAGCATTCCTGCCTTAGCGATAACTTCCGGCCTGATTACCCAGCAGGCACTTAGCAGGTAATCAACCGGATAACTTTCCGCATCAGGGTAAGGAGGCCTCTGAATCTCCATTTGTTCATCTATTCTCTGTATGCGCCTTAAAGGTACGGCCTTGTATATTTTCTCAAGCAGTGTAGGGAAGCATCTTGCCGACATCTGAACGACTCCTGCAGAATTGTTCATTGCCGGGCCTGTAATGCCGTACTCTTTATGCTTTTCCATTTCGGATATGAGTTTTGCAACTGCATAATCACTGATTTGCGTATCGCTGTCGAGTATGCAGTAATAATCTAAGTTTCTGGAAGCTAAACGATGAAGGCCTGCATTTCTTGATTTGGTAGTGCCTGTGTTGGTGCTGTATGTGATAATCTCAAATATATTGGGATATTTTTCTTTAAAGCTGTTTATGATGCCGGGAGTTGCATCTGTGCTGCCGTTATCTATGATAATAACTTGAGGGATGATTTTTTGAAGACTGATACAAGGTTTCTGTGTTGTTCTGTGCTAACATTATAAAAAACCTCCCCTTAGCTAAAGAGGAGGGATTATTATTTTTACCTGCTCAGGCTCTCAAGGTTAGCCTTCAGTCTCTCAATCTGTGCATTGCCTTCCGCAACTTTGCCGCGTTCTTTCTCTACAACTTCAGCAGGAGCACGAGAGACGAAATCAGGTTTATTCAGCCTGGCCTCACTAGCCGCAACAGCCTTAGTGATTGCTGCAATCTCACCTTCAAGCCGCGCAATCTCTTTCGGCACGTCAAGGACATCACCAACAGGCAGCTTGACTTCAGCCTCACCCGTAACGCTCGACAGTGAAGCCCCATAAACCCATTCGCTTGCAGGAGCTTCAAGCACGACATCACGGACACGGCACAATCCGCAAATCTGGTTCAATGACGCATTCAGCACTTCCGCCGTATGCGTATCACCTGCCACACGAATCACGGCCTTGTTGAGCCACTGCTGAGGGGGCACATGAGCTTCTGCCCGCAAATTGCGCAATGACCTCACAGCGTCCTGCAGTATCTTCATATCGTCAACAACACCATCAAAGATATATTCTGCTTTAGCTTCCGGCCAAGACGTGCGCATGATGAATGTACCGCCGTACCCGAAAGCGTCCCATAATTCTTCGGTGATGAACGGGATAAACGGGTGCAGTAACGGCAGTGTAGTCCTGAATACGTGCTCAAGGACTCCCTGCGTAGTCTTTCTGCGCGCTTCTCCCCCATCGCCCTTCAGTGCAGGTTTGCTCATCTCGACGTACCAGTCGCATAAATCTCCCCACACGAAATCATACAGTCCTCTTGCCGCAGTGCCTATGTCGTAGCTGTCTATCAGTTCGCGGGTTCTCTTGGCCATCTCCTGTGTACGCGTCAATATGAACTTATCGTGCAGGTGTAATTGTGCCGGATCAATATCCTGCGGTTCATCGTCAAGGTTCATGAGCGCAAAACGTGAGGCATTCCACAGCTTGTTCATGAAGAACCTGTACGTTTCTATTCTGGTTGAGGACAGCAATATATCCCTTCCCTGCACCGACAGAGCCGCCAAAGTCATGCGCAGTGCATCAGCTCCGTACTTGTCGATCATGACGAGAGGGTCTATCACGTTGCCTTTTGTCTTGCTCATCTTCTTTCCGTGCTCATCGCGTATCAGTGAGTGAATATATACGTCCCTGAAAGGAACATCACCCATGAATTCAAGCCCCATCATAATCATTCTTGCAACCCAGAAAAATATTATGTCGAAGCCCGTAACCATTAATGACGTGGGATAAAAATACTTCAGTTCCGGAGCATTATCGGGCCAGCCCATAGTCGAAAACGGCCATAACGCAGAACTGAACCACGTATCGAGCACATCACTTTCCTGCTGTATATTCTTGCTGTGGCAGTGCTCGCATTCCGCCGGGTCAGTCTCTGCAACGGTAATGTGTCCGCAGTCCGAACATTCCCACGCTGGGATACGATGACCCCACCATAACTGACGGGAAATGCACCAGTCCCGTATATTCTCCATCCAGTTGAAGTATGTCTTCTCCCACTGCTCCGGAGTCCACTTTATGCGCCCGTCCTTCACCGCCTGAACTCCAGCATCAGCAAGCGGCTTGGTCTTCACGAACCACTGTTCAGACAGATACGGCTCAACAGTAGTCCCGCACCTCTGGCAGTGTCCTACGGAATGCGTAATATTCTCCGTCTTCACCAGAAGGCCAAGCTCCTGAAGGTCTTTCGCTGATTCTTTGCGTGCCTGCTCTATAGTCATGCCCTGATACTTTCCGGCGTTCCCGTTCATGATTCCGCGTGAGTCGATAACCTGTATCTGCTCTAGGTTGTGATTGAGGCCGACAAGAAAGTCATTCGGGTCATGCGCAGGAGTAATCTTTACGCAGCCCGTTCCGAACTCAGGATCAACCATGTTATCCTCAATGACAGGTATTACGCGGTCGGTGAGGGGAACACGTACATGCTTTCCGATTAGATGCCGGTATTTTTCGGAACGGGGATGAACTGCTATAGCTACGTCGCCTATGATCGTTTCAGGTCTTGTTGTAGCGACAAGTATATATTTCTCTTCCGTGTCAGTCTCAACAATAGGATACTGAACATAATAGAAGCTGCCCTGCTGGTCTTCGTATTCGACTTCAAGGTCAGATATTGCGGTTGCACAGCGCGGACACCAGTTGACTATATATTTTCCGCGATAGATTAACCCCTTCCGGTATAATCTCACGAACACCGCACGGACTGCACGGGACAAGCCTTCATCGAGCGTGAAGCGTTCCCGTCTCCAGTCGCAGGAGTTGCCGAGCCTCTTCATCTGCTCGATTATGCGCGAGCCGTATACTTTCTTCCATTCCCATACGCGTTTAACGAACTCATCACGGCCTAAATCGTAGCGTGATATTCCCTTCTTCGCTAAATCCTTCTCTACAACATTCTGCGTGGCTATTCCGGCGTGATCCGTGCCTGGAAGCCATAAGACGCTGTAGCCTTCCATTCTCTTTGTGCGGCACATGATGTCCTGAAACGTATGATCGAACGCATGACCAACATGAAGAGAACCTGTTACGTTTGGAGGCGGTATCACTATGGAGAAGGCTTTTGCTTCGGGATTGATTTCTGCATTGAATAATCCTGCTTCAAGCCATTTTGCATACCATTTCTGCTCAATGTTATCCGGTGAATAGCTTTTCTCTAAATCTCTGTTTCTTCTCATAAATTCTTTATCTCCTGTATTAATGCTTCAACATTTTCATCACTGGTTGCCCAGCTTGTGCAGAATCTTACTGCAAGCCTGCCATCACTGAGAGGCTGCCACAATTCATAGCTGAACTTTTCGCGCAATCTTCTATCCTGTTCCTGCGTGAGTATCGGGAACTGCTGATTCGTGCAGGAATCGATGAGGAACTCAAACCCTGCCTCCTGAAACGCCCGCTTAATCTTCATGGCCTGAATGTCAGAGTGCTTTGCGTTGGCGAAATATAATCCGTCCTCAAACAGCACCTCAAACTGAATCCCCAGCAGCCTGCCTTTAGCCAGAAGTCCTCCCTGCTGTTTGATGAGCGTCCTGAAGTTGCGCAGGTCAAAATTCTTCGGTTCAGGGAACACGACAGCCTCGCCGAACAGCGCGCCGTTCTTAGTGCCTCCGATGTAGAACGCATCACACAGCCCCGCAATATCCTGTATGGCCATACCGGAAGCATCAGACATCAGCCCCGCTCCCAGCCTTGCGCCGTCAATGAACAGCTTTAAGTGATACTCCTCACACACTGCCTTAATGTCCGCAAGATTCTGGCGTGAATAGAGAGTCCCAAGCTCCGACGAATACGACACATATACCATTCCGGGCTGTACCATGTGATCATATGTAGGGTCAGCATAGAACGCCGAAAGGTATTCCTTCAGGTCAGAAGCGCGCAGTAATCCTTCATGGCTCTCAAGCGTGAGTACCTTGTGTCCTGTTGCTTCGATTGCTCCGGACTCGTGAACGTTGATATGTCCGGTTGACGTGCATATGACTCCTTCGCACGGTGAAAGCAGAAACTTTATGACCGTTGCGTTAGTCTGTGTCCCTCCAACCATGAAGAACACTTCAGCTTCAGGACGGCCAAGAGTATTGCGTATGAGTTCCTTTGCGTGTTCGCAGTGGGGATCAACTCCATAGCCGGAAGTCTGCTCATAGTTTGTTGCTGAAAGACGCTCAAGAACTGCCGGACATGCTCCCTCCTGATAGTCCGTCTCAAACCGTATCAATTATTTCATCAGCTCCTTTTGTCTTTATGCTGTAGAATGCAGTAGATTATATTACGTTTTATGTGAGTGTGAGAAATCATGAATGTATATTTCGGTTTAGGCTCAAATCTCGGCGACAGGCTAAAGAATCTGCGTGATGCTCTTGCATGTCTCCGTACATTAGGAGATATTACGGCCTGCAGTGATGTATACGAAACTGAAGCGTGGGGAGGAGTTCCTCAGCCGGACTATCTTAATGCCTGCGTTAAGGCCAGTATGCCGCAGTGCACTCCTCCTTACGTTCTTGCTGACGTGAAACGCTTTGAGCTTGAGCTTGGCCGTGTTCCGTCTGTCCGGTGGGGAGCAAGGAAGATTGATATTGATATTCTGCTGATTGATGATGCAGTGTACAGGAGCGATACGCTGAACGTTCCGCACATAAGCATTCCTGACAGGCTGTTTGTGCTCGTGCCGCTAGGTGAGATTGTGCCGGAGGGGTGGCGGCATCCTGTGAACGGAAAGACTATACGGGAGATGACTGCGGGGCTTGAGGGGGAAGCATGGCCTGTGAGGGTTACGGGGCTGTGAAAACTTTTCTGGTATAATATCTCTCACGAGGGAGACCCGGGTGAGGTACAGGGCTCATCGTTTCAACGGGGAGTTGCCCTGTGGATTTGAGGTGAAAGCTATGCCTGAAAAAGGTAAGCGTAAGGCCAAGAAAAAGCAGCGGCGTTTTTATGTCCTCCCATGGATCGATAAGATCGCTGCTGCTATATTCTGGGTCGTGAAGACCATTCTCTTACTTATAGATTGGTTTACCCGCTAACTTAGGGGTGTAATTCACGTTTCTGCGGGGGTAGCTAACTCCCTCACCACTGCCCCTATTATATCATAATCACATTCCCAGCCGTGCACCAACCCGCACACTCACATTCCGCAAAAACTTTTCTGGTATAATATTCCCCGAGGGGCTTCGAGCGGGCTGCAGGGGCTCTGCACTGAACCGAAGATTCCGCCCTGTGGAAGGGAGGTGATAGCGTGGCTCACAAGAATCGCAAAAGCCGCAAACGCACCGACAAAAAACAGAGGCGAAACATCCTGCAGAAGATGTATTACCTCGCCTCGTTAGTCTTAGTGTTAGTTCGTTTATTCCTTATATTATGGGATAGATGGCATCGCTAGGAAAAAAGAGTCTTCCAAACTCTTCAGGGATTCAGCTATCCCCTCAAGCTGTTTCCCTATTTCTTGCCTCACATTATATCACACCTCACACACCCAGTTCCGGCATCCCCCGAAGAATCTCCACAGTTCTCACGCTCACAGCCGCAACCCGCCCGATAAGCTCCAGCACATAGCGTTCATTCCCATGCTCCCGCCCCCAGTCATTGCAGTCATTCCGCAGACCGCTGGCCTTGTCGCACGAATCCGAATACCGCTCAATCACCCACTCCAGCGCACTACGCCCGTTCACCTCATACTCCCACGCAGACTCCGGAATCCCCCGAACAGTCAGCCCATCGTTGTACCGTATCACACGCTCCCCGCCCTCAATCACCGAACGCATACCAGACACGCGAAGATCCCCAGCATCACCGCAAAGCTCAACAGGATACGGACTCACAGACTCATACCCAGTGTGAAGCTCCCCAAGCTCCCGGCCCGCACGAGAGAACGCCCAAAAGTCCCGCGCAAAAGGCACACGCGCAAGAACCCTCCTCGTGTCATTCCCGAAACGCTCTCCATACTCACGCGATGACAGCACACCGTATATGTAGCTGAATATATCCTCCTTCGTTACAGCCTCGTCCCCGTAATGCCTCCGGAACTTCACAAGCGCATCATCACTGATACCGTCATAACGCACACCGCCTTCATACCAGTAAAGCGGAAAACATTGTCCCGTGTCCATAAGGTGCAAATTCGGCACACAGTTAGTCATCAGCACAGAAAATTTCCTGCCAGCCCCTATACCCGTTATGAATATCACTTTATTTTTTGTGTCGTGTTTAGGGAATATTGCAGGTATCTGACATAATCTCATTGTTGTATCACGGCTGAAGTGCAGATACATTTTCACATAGGGACGGTACAAACCAACCCTCACAGTATCATCACTAATTACAGCATTATGGTAACGTCTCTTTATGTTCCTGCATAACTCATCACGCGAAAAATTGTAGCTGTAAGCATCATGTCCCGTATGAACTCCTGCCGAATATCTGTCATCAAACACCGCAAACCTGTCCGGCTCATTCCTGCTGCCGAGATTCATGAACTCCTCATATATCCCGCTCCTCTGATTCACCCAGTCCCCGAACCCGTTCGGCACAACCTCCGCCATAACCCCGCTTTCAGTCATCCTCCCGAAATCCCCAAGCCGCACAAGTTCAGCGAGCTTCTCCTCACGCGTCATATAGTCCCCGGAAGCATAGTAGTATATCCGCGCACCCCTAACGCCTGAAGACTTCACCAGCATAGTTACCGCAATCGGAAGCTGACTCCCCTCGCCGAAAACTTTACCGCCCTCTTTGCGCCAGTCTCCGCCTCTCTGATTCCCGCGAAGGTTGAAGATATATACGGCAGAAAATTCTTCAGCAAGGCATTTCCTGAGACCGTCCGCACTGTTTGCATCAATGAACGAGCCGTTAGTTACGAAACATATAATCCCGTCATTCTCTATCCTGTCCGAAGCCCACCGGATAGCGCGTATGTAGCTGTCGTAAAGAGAGCCTTTGAACTTGGCCGTGCCCTTTTTCGCGTAAGTGTCTGAAATCCTGCCGTCAAGCTCCCTGTATATTTTCCCGCCGCCGACGTTGTACGGGGGATTGCCGATGATAACGTTTATGTGCCTGCGCTCCTGCCTGTTTGCGCGTTCGCCGTTCTCGAAGAATACCGGGTCAAGCGGAAGTGTCTTTTCCCTGTTGAGCCTGAATGTGTCGGTGAGCACCATACCCGGGAAGGGCTTGTAGCTTCCTCCGTCTCTCTGATGGAAAGATGCTTCTATATTAATTGCCGAAATGTAGTATGCAAGCAGCAGGATTTCGTTTGCGTGGATCTCTCCCGAATATTTGTAGCCGAGCATGTCGTCAGGAATCAATCCCAGATGAATCAGCCTTGCGGTGAAAGTTCCCGTTCCGCTGAAGGGGTCAAGTATGTGAACGTTCTGCGTTCCGAGTCCCTGTGGGAGGCCAAGCTCATGCCTTGCTGCCCAGTCCGCGCTCATGAGTATGAAGTCTACGATCTCTTCAGGCGTGTAGACTATACCGAGTCTTTCTGCCGTTTCCGTGAATGCGAACCTGAAGAACCGTTCGTATATGCTGCGTATCAGCCTCTGTTTTGCCGCGTCAGTTCTTGCCTCGCGTACTGCCGTATGAACGTGCGCATAGAAATTCTCCAGTTCCGGTGATGCCGGTGTGTAATCCTTCAGGCCGTCAAGGAATCCCTGCATTGCCTGTGATACCGGGTTGAAGCGCGAGAACCCTGCGAACAGCTCATCGAATACGCGTTTGCTTACGATATGCTGCGCGAGCATGTTTACGGCTTCGGTGTCGGTAACTGCGGGGCTTATGGTCTCCCTGAGCCCGTCGGCAAATTCGGTGAATGCAGGTTTTGCGTCCGGGTTAGTGTCAATGAGGTGCTGAAGTGCTGATGAATGACGCTGTGAGGCTGCTGCGAGGTCATGAACCCATTTGTCCCAGTATTCGCGGTCTCCGCATTTCTGAATGATGCGTATGTTCAGGGCTTTTTCCCAGTCATTGAGGAACTGAAGCTCAAGCTGACGTGAATAATTTCCTTTGCGCTTAGGCGGAACGACAATGATTTTGGGGTGTCTTCCGTTAAGGTCAAGGGAGCTTATGACGGCATTGAAGGTGTCATCATGTGAACGCAGGGCCTGCAGGACTTTCCATACTGCCTGATATTCTTTGTTGCTGTTGAGTGCTTCATCTGGTGATAGTTCGGAGCTTACAGCAACGGGAATGATTACGTAGCCGAAATTTTTGCCTGGTGCTTTGCGCATGACTCTTCCTATTGACTGAACAATATCTATTTCAGATTTTTTCGGGCTGAGGAAAATAACTGCGTCGAGTGCGGGAACGTCAACGCCTTCGGACAGGCATCGGGCATTGCTGAGGATTCTGCATGTGTCTGGTGAGGTGTCTGCGAGCCATTGAACGGAATTAGCGCGCTGATGTGCGGACATAGTGCCGTCAACGTGCCTGACCTCGCATGTGAGTGGGTTATCCGGTGCAGCTGCGGCTATAGTTGGTGCAAAAAGCTCGGCGAACTCCTGAGAGTCTTTGATTTTGCCGGTAAAAGCAACGGCGGACTTCATTGGTTCCGGGTCAAGCTGAATGAAGCTGTAATCTTCCGGGGACAAGTTTTTTGCGAGTGCATCTCGGCATCCGTAAATTTTTGCGGCCTCGCTGATGGGAATAGATTTATCTTCAGATATTAATATTCTGCTTACCTCGTTTTTGTCGACCATAAATATCATGACCTTGTAGTCGCTTAGGAGTCCTGCGTCTACTGCCTGAGAGAAGGAGAGCCGGAAGAATTCCGGGCCGTAAATGTCTTGGTTGTCCATTGAACATAACGTTGTGCTTGAGTTTTTTGCTTTGGTTTTGACGGAGTCGGCGTAGATTTTGGGCGTGGCAGTCATGTAGAGTCTTTTGCGTGCTCGTATGAACGCATCATCATGAATCTGCGTGAAACTTCCGGAGTCGAGTCCTGCGGTTCTGTGGGCTTCATCGCAGATCATGAGGGAGAAGTCCGGGAAGCCTTGAGCCTGTGCGTCATGAATGACCTGTGATGACTGGTAGGTCGAGAATATGACGGTTACAGCTTCTGCCTTGCTGTTATCGGGGAGCTTTCGCCATGCTGTGATGAGTTCGTCCGCGTTGGTGGTTGGGGGACATGAGAGATCCGAGAGCTTGAGGTCTTCATCGGGGTAAAGGTTTTTGCCGACGGTCTTATCGGAACATACGGCGAATGAGATTAATGGCAGGTTGTCGGGAGCGTCATTGTTCCATGCTAGGAGGGACTGATTGAGGAGTGCTATTGACGGGACGAGGAACAATACTACACTTCCTGCGCCTGAGAATCTTTCTGCGATCTTGAGTGATGTGAAGGTTTTACCCGTGCCGCAGGCCATGATGAGTTTTCCCCTGTCATTTGCGTTGAATCCCTGAATGACGGACTCGACTGCGTGAATCTGATCGGGCCTCAAAGTCTTTGTGATGTAGCGAACGTTGCCCGGGTAAGCTGTCCAGTCTATGGAGCGTTCCATGTCATGAAGCGTGAGAGTCTTCACGGGTGGTACTTGGCCTTTGAGGGTATCGAGTGCGTTGCGTCCGTAATTATTGTTGGTGGAGATGATGAGGCGTTCGGAGTATGGCGGCTTGCTGCTTGCTGCGAGGAACGAGTCTATTTCGGCTTTGGTGATGGGGCTGGTGTCTGTGCGGAACTTGCACTGAACTGCGCAGTATGTATCTGTTCCGCGTATTTTTGCGGCAATGTCGATTCCTGTATCGGGCCTGCCGTCATTGACGTGAGAGAAGCGGGAACGGCAGAATTTATCGTGCATGAGGAAGTACAGGCATATATCCTCGAATAATGAGCCTTTATCGGCAGATGATGAGGACTGCATGTTATTGACGAGTTCAGATAGTGCGGACATGTGATATTTATCCCTTTCGTTGTTGGAGTGTGTATAATGATAGCAAATAATAAAGGGGAGATATAAATATGAATGCAGTGCTGGAGGAAAAACGGCCTTTAGTGCAGGAAGAATATGAAGAGGCAGATTTTGAGGAGATAATGAAAATTTCTGACCGTCTGATTAAACAGCACATGGAAGCATATACAGCTCTGGCCAATGCGTAAATTAACAGTTAAGCAGGTTATTGCAATGCACAAGGCAATAGTTATGAATACTGGCGGCAGTGATGGCATAAGAGATGAAAATCTGCTTGATTCTGCTGTTAATGCTCCGTTTCAGTCATTCGGCGGTTATGATATATATTCCTCACTTGAAGAGAAGGCGGCACGTTTAGGCTTTGGTCTAGCACAGAATCACGCATTTATTGACGGCAACAAGAGGATAGCGGCTCATGCAATGCTTGTATTTCTTGCTTATAATGGTATTGAAATAGAATGCACGGAAGACGAACTATACAGCCTGTTTCTTGGCCTTGCTGATTCTCTTGTAACGTTTGAGGATTTAGTGAACTGGATAATGAATCACGAAATCCCCCGCATATGACTCGACGGGGGATAAAATTATAATTTTTTCAGCACACCGTTATTCATGACCCATGCAATATTCAGATCCTTATCCAGTGCGACAATATTAGCCTTTCTTCCTTCCTGAAGTGCTGCATCAATCCCTATGCACCTTGCAGGATTGACCGCCGAACACTTTACCGCCGCTTCAAGGGGAACATTCATATCACGCACGGCCGTCCTCATGCAGTCCATGAGATTTGTAACGCTTCCTGCAATAGTGATACCGTCCTCAAGCGCAGCCTTTCTGCCCTTCTTGATGACCTTCTGCCCGCCTAAGGAGTATTCACCGTCCGGCATTCCTGTAGCTTCCATAGAGTCGCTGATGAATATTACCCTGTCAGTGCCGAACATGCGCAGGGTATTGCGGACAACTGCGGGGTGAATGTGAATCCCGTCGCATATCAGCTCAGCGTAAACATTACTGCATTCAGCCGCCGCGATAATCGGTCCGGGGTCTCTGTGTTTTATGGGGTTCATTGCGTTGTACAGGTGCGTAACGTGGTTTGCTCCAAGATCAAACGCCCGCCTTGCAGTGTCGTAACCGCAATTCGTATGGCCGATTGAGATTGATGCTGTGCCCCGTGAATCCCGTATGAACTCTTCCGCCCCGTCAACCTCCGGAGCAACTACGGCAATGCGTATCAGTCCTCCCGACGCGTCCTGAAGCCTTCTGAACATGTCTGCACTTGGCCGGGCGATATATGCGGGGTTCTGCGCTCCGATCTTTGCTGGGGATATGAACGGGCCTTCAAGGTCTATCCCGGCAAAATTCGGGCATGTGGTGCTGAAGTCCTTTGCGGCAGTCATGATACGCAGCAGTTCATGTTCCGGGAGCGTCATTGTTGCAGGGCATATAGTAGTGATTCCGTGCCGTGCTTCATACTCTGCTATTGCCGTGAATGCTTCTTGAGTTCCGTCGCAGAAGTCATACCCAATGCACCCGTGAAAATGTATATCCGTAAGTCCGGGAATGATATAGAGGTTTTCCGCGTCAATGATCTCCGCGCCTTCAGGCGTTGTGTTGGTGATGGTGTCTCCGCTGACTGAAATTGTGCCGGTGTGAAAGGTGTTGTCCGGCATGAATATTGTTCCGTTGGTGATTACACAGCTCTGCATTTCGAGTATGCTCCTTCATCAGCAACAAGCGTAACATCATCATGAAGCTGCAGGATGCTTCCCGGCACTTCCGGAGTAACCTCACCGAAGAACACGTCATGCACAGCTTCAGCCTTATCTTCACCTGACGCGACAACAAGAATCCTTCTTGCGCGCAATATTGACCTGATACCCATAGTGTAAGCATGACTCGGCACAGTCTTTCCGGCCTCAAAGAATCTCTGGTTTGCTTCAACGGTGCTCTGCGTCAGTTCCACGCAATGAACGTCCTTGCTGAAGAATCTTCCCGGCTCATTGAACCCTATATGACCATTGCGGCCAAGCCCCAATAACTGAATATCCTGCGGCCCTATATCTGCAAGCATCTTGTTGTAGGATCTGCAGGCCTCTTCGCTGTCCCGTATCCTGCCGTCCGGAAGGTGCACGTTCTCACTGCGGAGGTTCACGCGGTCAAACAGATTCTTGCGCATGTAGTATATGTAGCTCTGCTCACTCTCTGCACCCAAGCCTTTATACTCATCAAGATTAACCGTAACGACTTCGGAAAAATTCAGGTCTCCTTTTTCGTACCATTCAACGAGCTGTGCATAAATCCCCAAAGGCGTTGATCCCGTAGCGAGTCCCAAAACGCAGTCAGGCTTTAAGATTATCTGTGCGGAAATTATGTTAGCGGCTTTCCTGCTCATCTCGTTATAATCCTTCACAACATATATTCTCATATCTTCACCTCATAATAAAATTACCCCCCGTGTTGCAGGGGGGATAAACGAAAGATTTTTACTTTGCGGCATCAACTAACTTCTTCATTTCGTCGTGAACAAACTGAACTTTCGGCCCGATTATGACCTGTACGTTAGTTTTTGACGGCCTGATGACTCCGGGAATACCGGCAGACTTTATCTTTTTCTCGTCAACCTGCACGTAATCATTCACTTCTGCCCTGATTCTTGTTGCGCAGTATTCATACTCTTTCAGGTTAGCCGCACCGCCAAGCCCCTCAAGAATGATTCTTGCCATGTCGGTAAAATTATTGTTCGCAAGCACTATAAGTTTCTCTGCTTCCATGTCGTCATCATCCTCGCGTCCGGGTGTTTTGAGGTCAAATGTTTTGATTGCCCATGTGAACACGAAATAATACACCGCTGCGAACACAGCACCGACCGGGATAATGAGCCAGGGATTTACGGCCATCGGTGCATTGAAGCTCAATACCCAGTCAACGAAACCTGCGCTGAAGTTGAATCCGCACCGCACTGGCAGGTACGCGCATATTATCGCTGATATTCCGGTGAGTATTGCGTGAATGAGATAGAGTCCCGGCGCAAGGAACATGAACGAGAACTCTATCGGCTCAGTTATGCCGGTGAAGAATGATGCAAACGCCCCGGCAAGAAGGAGGCTTGCGGCTATGCTCTTGCGTTCAGGCTTTGCGGCTCTGTACATTGCGTATGCTCCTGCAACTAGTCCGAACATCATAACGGGGAAAAAGCCTGTCATGTAGATCCCTGTCTGTCCTAAAACTCCGCCAGTCCCGCTCCAGAATTTGCCGAGATCGTTTATGCCTGCCGTGTCGAACCAGAAGACTGCATTAAGCGCGTGATGAAGCCCCAGCGGAATCAATGCCCTGTTGAGCATTGCATACAGCCCGGCCCCCAGAGGTCCGAGAGCAAGAATAGATACGCCGAACTTCACGAGAGCATCATAGACCAGCGGCCATACGTAATAGAGGATGACTGATGCAATGATTGACGCGACAGCCGTAACGATTGCTACACACCTGCGCCCGCTGAAGAACGCAAGCCAGTCGGGCAGTCTCGTATCCTTGAACCTGTTGTAGCACCCCGCACCGATGAGTCCTGCAAGGATGCCGATAAAAGCATTCTGGATTTTCCCGAACGCCGCAGGAACTTGGGAGACTTCAACGCCCCGGTACATTGCCACAGCACCGCTCGATAACAGCGTTGTGATCATCAGCCATGACACGAGTCCGGAAAGTGCCGGAGTGCCATCCTTGTCGGAAGCCATTCCGATTGAGACACCAAGCGCGAAAAGTATCGGTATCTGGTCGATGATTGCTGATGCGGCCTTGATGCAGAATGCTGATGCTACACTGTTTGCGCCCCAGCCTGCCGGGTCAAGCCAGTAGCCTATGCCGTAGAGTATTCCTGCGGCAGGAAGACACGCTACCGGGAGCATTAAGGATCTGCCGATTTTCTGAAGATACTTCATCATGATTAAAGTATTCCTCCTTATGTTTTGTATTTTGTGGACTGGAAAATTATATAACTGTTTAGTTGAATGTTGTATAATTGAAACAGGCTTTGATAAGTTTTGTAGCAAATCCGTCCCGGAGGCCTAGGACGGTACAAAAGAGGGCTTGGTAACAGTTTGTAAAAACTTATAATATATTATAGAAATATTGTTGCATTTATAAGCCACCTCCTGTATTATTTCTCTTAATAAAAGGAATTATTGATATGTACCGATACGTTAGTCGGGAATTGAAGCCTCTGGAGC
>CAJOES010000041.1:0-15865 GCA_905233455.1 uncultured Synergistales bacterium
CTTCGTCATTGTCATTAATGTACTCTCATGTACACTGTTTCTTGAGAATCACCAGTATACGCTGTTGTACTGGCTGCCGCCCCTAATAGACCATCCTCGGTAGCGCGGACTTTCAGTTTATTAATGGTATTGGTATCTGTTGTCCCAACCGAGTATCCTGCGTACCATCCTTTGTCTGTTCCTTCTACTACAGTGTACTTACCCTTTATTTTGTCGAATGTAGCTTTGTCGATATAGTCTCCCGACACCGCTAAAAATCCTGTGCTCTTAGTGGAATCATCAGCATCAATTTCACCTACTATAGGATCACCAGCCGAGTTCTCTGCAACATAAACCTGTACTGCTGTTCTAAGAGTTTGAAGGCCGTTGATGATTGATGCTGCTTTGGCCGCTCCTGCTGCATTTGTACTTGATAGAGTCATCATAGCTGTTAATGCTCCCAGCACTGCAATAACAATCAGTAATTCTACTAAAGTAAATCCTTTTCTCTTCATGCTTTTTCCTCCTTAAAATGGTTAATAGTTCCGTGTTTTACCGCCCACAGCCGCTCGCCATTAGAAAGAAAATGCACACAACTAATTCACGCCTATGATGCCGTGTGATATAATATGCACAAGACAAAGAATGGTGGAAATTTGTGCTATGTGCAATTCCTTATGACAAAAAGAATTATAGCATAAGTTTTCGCTTTTTGTTGTGCCCTCATAAAATTTTCATTGATAAATTTCAATACTGCCCGTAATCATTCCCATCCAGCAACTATAGTAGACTGTTCCTGCTCTTTCCGGCATAAAATTAATCACATTCTCTCCTGTCCTAAATGTATGCTCAATATTATAATCCCTAATCATGAATTTGTAGTTGCACCCGTTAATACTTCCCTTCGGCGCATCAATCACCCACTTCACCGGAATTCCCGCCTTAACGCGAATATCAGGATACCTTCCTGAAGCCAGCGTACTCCTCACGGTCTGTTCCCCGCCAAGAGTCCCGGCCTCCTCACGGCTGAACGACACATGCGGCATCACTCCGACCAGTGCCCCGCCCTGAGACAGCATAACCAGCCCCATAGCCGCAATCACTACAGCACCGGAAGCCGTTACCCTGTCCGTAAATTTCCTGCCCAGCACAGACACAGCAGACCCAAGCCCCAGCATTAACGGAACAGTCCCCGCACCGAAAGCCAGCATAGACAGCGCACCGTTCACCGGACCTCCCGTGAGGAGTCCGGCCAAGCCCAGAACAAAACCTGCGGCAGTATATGACATTACGCGCCCGGCATTGTAGAGCACTGAAGGCACGAATGAATGTGTATCACTTAGAGACTGCGACAGACTGAGGCCGCCGCACATAGCTGCGCAGTGTACCGACGTAACCAGCCCTACAGCAAACAGCACCGCATAGCCCATGTTCCCCCCTGCAAGACGTGAGGGAGCAAGAATGTTCAGGACTCCAGTGAACTGCAACACTGCATACAGCGCAATGATGATCATGATTGTACGGAGAGTATGAGCCCTTGCTGGATTGCCCGATATTCCGTAACCGAGACTTTCTATTATCGTGATGATTTGTTCCGGCGAAATCTTTTCTCCTATGTATGTGATCTCCGCCGTGTTGGTGCTGTAATTCACTTCAGCCCTGCTTATCCCATCCGTTTTGCGTAATTTCCTCTCTATTCTGTTCTTGCAGTTCATACATGTCATGCCGGTAATGTTCAGCGTAATATTTTTGTCCATGAAAATTATTCCTCCCGAATATCCGTCCCAAATCCTGAGCCGGAATGCCTATGCCGTCATCACTAACTGTAATTGTGCTTTCGTCTTCTGTGCTGTCTGTAGTGATTGAGATTGTCCCGCCGTGATGAGAGTATTTGACTGCGTTCGATATGAGATTTGCGAGAACCTGCCGCATTCTGTCAGGGTCTGCATATGCCGCTGAAGGTTTACCGGTAATTTCAGCCTTTAAGCCGTTCACCTGAAGACTGCTCGCGAACCCGTCAAGGACTCCCCGCGCAAGCTCCTGAAGGTCTACGCATGACATCTTCAGCGTGATATTGCCGCACTCAATCTGCCGTAACTGCTCAAGGTCTGCAATAACCCCTGAAAGCCGCTGAAGTTCCCCGTAACATGTTCGTAATCTTTCAGTTGTAGGTGTCCAGACATCATCAATCATCATTTCCATGTATGATGACAGGTTCGCTACAGGTGTCCGCAGTTCGTGGGCAATATCAGAAGTCAGGCGTTTGCGCAGTTCCTCCTGTTCCTCCAGTGATGCCGCCATGCCGTTAACGTCCCGTATGAGTCCGGAGATTTCACGAGCATATTTCCCTTCATGAATCCTTATGCTGTAGCTGCCGCCCGAAATTTTACGCGTGATTTCTGCTGTTTCAGTGATGGGATCTGCTATGCTGTTCGCCAGAAGTACGCTGATGATTATTGCTGCGGTCAATGCAATTCCGCCGACACAGACGAGGACATAATTTAGTGCCGACATGAACTGAAAATCATTATCCCTCATGTAATACGGACTGTAATAGCTTATCTCCAGAGTACCGACACTTTTGCCGTGATGAGTCATGCTGTATGTATGAGTGAGAAAATCCCCGTGAAGCTCCGGCCTTGCTTTCTTCATGAGGACAGAAACCGACTGCATAACCTCATGGCATAAAGTCATGTCGTGATTCTCTGCGTCCCATATGACCGCGCCGTCAGTGTCCTGAAGCCTGATTATGTAGCCGTCATTCAGTGCGTACATTCCCATTCCGTGAACGTAATCCGTGTTCCAGCCTCCCGACACTGCATCATACTGGGCTGAAATGTTCTGTGCTATTCCGTCTGCTTCAAGTTTATGCCGGCGGGTAATGTATGATTCAAACCTAGCGTTAATCATGAAGTCTGCCGTTATCCCTATGAGAGATATTGTCCCTGCAACAAGAACACACAGCCTTATCGCAAGCACTGTCCTCAAACTTCGCGGCTTCAATCCTTGTTCCCTCCGAACTTGTAGCCCATTCCGTGAACTGTCTTTATGTATACCGGTGCTTTAGGGTCATCTTCAATCTTTTTGCGCAGATTCTTTATGTGCGTGTCTATAACCCTATCATCATCATTCCATGAAAATTTTTGTGCAAGCGGGGTGTTCTCTGTCCGTCTCAGCACTGCATTGATGCGGGCGTAAAGTTCCTTAATGCTGAAAGGTTTTGTGACGTAGTCATCTGCTCCTATGTTCAGGCCGTTCAATATATCTTCCTCTTGCGTCTTGGCCGTAAGCATGATAACAGGCACTCTTGAACTTCTCCGTATCTCCTCGCATACCCTTTCTCCTGAAATTCCCGGTAACATCAGATCAAGCACAACAAGCACAATATTTCTCCTGCGGAATATTTCGAGAGCCTGCCTGCCGTCCTCTGCGGTTATGACGTTACAGCCCTGCTTCATGAGGTATGACGAGACTGCTTCGCGTATCATCAGTTCATCATCAGCAACGAGAATCATTTTATCCGTCTCCAGCATAAACACCTCCAATCAACACAGGAAAATCCGCACCGCAAAATATGGCACGGACTATCATACAGCATTAACGTTAATGCTAATATTCAATTCTCCAGCCTGAGAATATCACTTTAGCCTTCACGAGAGACTCATAGGGAATAATAATGCTGTCTGCTGATAGAGTCCTGTCCGATTCAGTGATGGGATAAGGATTGCACCCTCCGGACTTTATGCCTACATGATTCATGGAAAACCTGTTGCCGCAGTTCTGGCACACGAGGAAATTTCCGGACTGCTTGTAGTATGCCGTCTCAGAACCGTAGCAGACCTGGCATGTGTTGTATGCTGTGCGTATACTGCCCTGACTGTCCCGGACAGCTATAACCTCTATCTTTGTTCCGTCAACTTCTGCGGGAATGAACGAGGCGTTTTGCGTTATGGTGCTGGCAGGTATCACTAAATCTGTTGAAGCATATGCGGTATATGAAGCCGTCAATGCCAGAATGAGAACCGCTAAAATTTTTCTGTGCATAATATTAATCCCTTCCGTATCATTGAGAGAATTTCAACGGCGTATAACTATAGGGATTAATTTTGTGTTTTGTGTGTGAATTAACCGCACAAAAAATCCCCCTGCCGTATACTGACCGGGGGATAAAATTTCTGTCTTATGCTCTCTAGCTGTAGAGCCTCTCAACTGCACCGTGAGCTTCTTCAAGAACAGGCTCGTATTTCTGCCTGAACCTACCGAAGCATACGTCCATCTGCTCATAGAATGTAACGCTCTCAAGCCCGACAAATCTCTGCTGTATTGCTTCTGCAGTGGGCATGTAGCGTATCTTCCCGTTGTACATCTTCACGACAGTAACGCCGCTGACTCCCTGATCCAGAAGGATGACTGCCGCCGCACCAATCTGTTTGCCGAAGTTGACATCATATGCCGCCGTTGCACCGCTCCGCACGATATGGCTCGGTATTACTTCGCGGATCTCAGGAATCTCAAACACGCCGGGCACGTACATTCCTGAAGTCTTCATGAACTGCTTGATCTCAGGATCCTGCTTCATCATGTTCTCCAGAGTCTCCTTCACGAACCTTCCCGCGCCTGCAAGTTTCGGGTGTCCGAACGAATCCTGTGCCGCGCCGCCGCCGTCAGAGAATAACTGCCCGTCCTCGCCTCTTACGCCTTCAGCAACAACAATCGTGTATGTTCCTGCGTGTACGTCGGAGTTCAGTATGCGCCTGATGTAGTAGTGCTTCAGGTGTGCGTATACCGCGTTGAAGTCTACCGGGACTTCAGGAATCAGTATGCAGTCCGCGTCCGCCGCAATTCCGCCCCTGAACGCCGTATGCCCTGCGTATCTCCCGAATACCTCAATCACCATGATGCGGTTATGCGTTGTGCCGGTAGTCTTTATGTCGTCAACTATTGATGCTATCTTGTTGATGGCTGAGTCTCCGCCGACTGAGTATGTCATCAGGTCTAAGTCCATCGTCTTAGGTGCATGTACGCAGGGGATTCCGTGTTCCGACAGGTCAACAACAACGCTTCCTGTGTCATCTCCGCCGGAAATAACGAGGCCGTCAATGTTGTGCTTGCGCAGTCCCAGCATGATACGGTCGTACTTTTCCGGGTCATTAATCTTTGAGATCTTTACCCTGCTGTGTCCTGCATCACTGCCGGCAAACTGTGAGTTCACATGGTCAGTTCTCTCTTCGTCAAGTTCAACGAGGTGGTCAAATTCTACGAGGTTATACAGTCCTGCATAGCCGTTGGGGATAATGAATGTCCTCATTCCGCGCATTAATGCAGTTTTGGCCGCACCGCGAACTACAGCGTTAAGCCCTCCGCAGTCTCCGCCGGATGTAATGATACCAATATTTTTCATTTTTCCGTCCAAAATAGAAACACTCTCCTGTTGTAATGGGATAAAAACTTTTTTGTGTGTGTACTGATATTATACATTTTTTTGCAAGGCCATAAATACACTAATTCAACAACCGCCAAAATTCTAATGACATGTAAGAATAAAGCACTACAATAATAATAATAATTAATTCAAACTTCATTTTTTTCTAGGCACAACATTAAACGGCATTATTTATATCGCTCATTGACTCGGGGGCGGTGAGTGTATGTTTTGTCTTTTAGTGTCGTGCAAATCCATAATCACAACAAAAATTTTACTTGGGAGGAATATTTATCATGTTTACACCTGGACCGGTATTAGGCGAGTTCTTCGGGACTCTTGTTCTCGTCGTATTCGGAGACGGCAACGTCGCTAACCTGGTGCTGAAAGACGCAAAGGCTAACGGCTCAAACTGGGTGCATATCTGCTGGGGCTGGGCATGGGCAGTAGGTCTTGGAGTATTCGCGGCAAACGCACTCGGCTCAGCACAGGCAGACCTTAACCCCGTCGTAACTGTCGCAAAGACTCTAGCTGGCGTGTACGGCTCATGGGGCGAGGCATTCGGCGTAATAGTTGCGCAGATGATCGGAGGCTTCTGCGGCGGCGTTGTAGTGTGGCTTGCGTACCTCAATCACTGGAAGGGATCAGACCCTGACGCACAGCTCGGAGTGTTCTGCACAGCTCCCGGCAACAGGAATCTTCCGTGCAACTGCCTGACTGAAGCAATAGCAACATTCTTCCTCGTTACGCTAATTATGTCGGTATTCTCGAAGGGTGTCGGCCTGACCACACCTGGACTCGGAACGTTCTTTGTTGTCGGCATCATTTACGGTCTCGGTGCGGCATTGGGCGGCCCTACAGGCTACGCGCTGAACCCTGCAAGAGACTTAAGCCCCAGAATAGCACACTTCGTACTCCCGATACCGGGCAAGAGGGATTCGGACTGGGGATATTCATGGGTTCCTGTAGTCGGTCCGCTGGTCGGAGCAGTCTGCGCATATTTCTTCTGCCACGCTGTAGGAATCATGTAGCAGTGATTTACGCCCCCGCGCTTTAAGGAGTTACAGCAAATGTTAGGCTGGTTATTCGGCAAAAAGAAGGAAGATACACCCAAGCACATACCTTCCGTTGAAGACAGGGTGAAGGCAGAAGCTAAAGTGATAGCAGAGTCATCATTCGGTCAGGATATACAGGACATAATGCAGGCTGAAGCTGAAGCTATAGTTCAGGCACAGGCAGCAATACACGAGGAGGCAAGAGAACCAATGACGAAGAAATATGTAGCAGCAATAGATCAGGGCACAACAAGCACGAGATGTATGCTTTTCGCGAAAGACGGAAGGCCGGTAGCATCTCACCAGATGGAGCATGAACAGATTTTCCCGAATCCCGGCTGGGTTGAGCATGACGCTATGGAGATATGGAGCAGGACTCAGGACGTTATACGCGGTGCACTCAAGGCGGCTAATGCAACACCTGATGATATAGCCGCAATAGGCATAACGAACCAGCGCGAGACTACGGTTGTATGGGAAAAAGCAACGGGAAGACCTATATACAACGCTATTGTGTGGCAGTGCACAAGGACTCAGGATTTCTGCGCTGAATGGCTCAAAAAACCCGGCTGGGGTCAGAACGAAAAAGGCGAGGGCAAAGTCAAGGAGATTACCGGGCTTCTCATCAATCCATATTTCTCCGGCACAAAAATACGCTGGATTCTCGACAACGTACCCGGTGCACGCGAAAAGGCCGAGAGAGGCGAGCTGTTATTCGGCAACACTGATACGTGGCTGATCTGGAATCTTACCGGAGGCCCTAACGGCGGTGTTCATGTAACTGACGTATCGAACGCATCACGTACCCTTCTAATGAACATTGAGACTCTGCAGTGGGACGAGACCATGATGAATGAGCTTCAAGTCCCTGCCTCAATGCTGCCTAAGATTATGCCTTCAAGCTACATCTACGGAACAACAGCAAAATCCGGGCCTTTCGGTGCGGAAATTCCTGTTGCAGGAGATCTCGGAGACCAGCAGGCTGCGTTGTTCGGTCAGGCATGTTTGAGTGAAGGCGAGGCCAAGAACACATACGGCACGGGCTGTTTCATGCTGATGAATATCGGGGATAAGCCTATACCGTCAAAGAACGGACTGCTCACGACTGCATTCTATTCACGCGAACCGGGCAAATGCTACTATGCTCTTGAAGGATCAATAGCTATTGCAGGTGCGGCGATTCAGTGGCTTCGCGATAACCTGCGCATGGTTGATGATGCTCCTGTAACAGAATACTTTGCGGGCAAGGTCAAAGACTCTGCGGGAATATACTTTGTCCCGGCATTCTCCGGGCTTTTCGCGCCATATTGGGACATGACTGCAAGGGGCGCAATCGTGGGGCTTACCCGTTACGTGCGCAAGGAGCACATCATACGCGCAACACTGGAGAGTCTCTGCTACCAGACACGCGACGTTATTGAAGCAATGGAGAAGGATTCTGGGAAGAAGCTGACTGCACTGAAGGTTGACGGCGGTGCTGTCGTGAATAATCTGCTCATGCAGTTACAGGCAGACATTCTCGGCGTTGACGTTGTCCGGCCTGTCGTGAACGAGACAACTGCACTCGGTGCGGCATATGCAGCAGGACTCGCAACAGGCTTCTGGAAGGATGAAGGAGACATACGCGCTAACTGGGCACAGGACAGGAAGTTTACACCGGAGCTTGGTGCTGATGAGCGCGAGAAGGAATATGCAGGCTGGAAGAAAGCAATAGAGAAATCAAGAGCCTGGACGGACTAAAACATAACTCGTAAATTTCTGGCAGCCTCAATAACGGGGCTGTCATTTTTTAGGGGGGATTGATTCAATGAATTATGATGTTGTGATTATAGGCGCGGGGATCATAGGATCAGGAATTGCCCGCGAACTATCACGCTACAAGATAAAGATAGCTGTAATCGACAAGGCCAGCGAGCTTCCTTCCGGTGCAAGCCGTGCTAACAGCTCAATGATACACGGAGGCTTCGACGACAAGCCCGGAAGCGTAAAGGCCAGATTCTGTGTTCCCGGCAACAAGCTGTGGCACAAGCTGAAGGATGAACTTGACGTGCATATGAATGAATGCGGATCGTATGTGTGCGCTTTCAGTGATGAGGAAGTGAAACACCTGGAGACGCTGTTAGAGCAGGGGAAGGCTAACGGCTGTCCGGGAGTCGAAATCATTTCAGGCGGCAGGTTACGGGAAAAAGAGCCTAATGCTTCAGGTGAGATTATTGCAGCGTTATGGTCTCCGGAGGCAGGAATCATCAATAACTTTGAGGCCGTGCACGCATTCATAGAGAGTGCGCAGATCAATGGTGCTGAATTGTTCCTTGAGACTCTGGTTACCGGCTTGCTGTTTGATGATAAAGGCGGCATCAGGGGAGTAACGACAAATAAGGGTGAGTTCATTGCTCCTGTTGTGATTAATGCGGGCGGTGTTCATTCTGCGGAAATATCATCATGGGCAGGAGATAACAGCTTCAGGATTATTCCTACAAAGGGAGAATATTTTTTGCTCGACAGGACAACGCAGGGATTCATTCACAGCTTTATGTTTTCATGTCCCTCAAAGGCCGGAAAGGGCATCACAGTAGCACAGACAGCAGAAGGGAATCTGCTTGCAGGCCCTACAGCTACGGAGCAGGAAGACCCGGAAGACCATGCAACGACTCCTGAAGGCCTCGCTGAAGTCCTCAAGGGTGCAAGAAGGTTAGTGCCTGCATTCCCCGTGAACCTCAACATAACGACATTTGCGGGAGTCCGTGCCAACATAGACACAGGGGACTTCACCATTAACGCACTGGCCAAGCCTAGGGGGTTCGTGAATGTTGCCGGCATAAAGTCGCCCGGATTCACATCTGCACCGGCAATAGCTGAATACGTCGCTGACATGGTACGGCATGAACTCGGCGACCGCGTGAAGTTTGCCCCCAACGAAAAATTTATCCCTGAACGCAGGAACATTCCGCGATTCCTGTATATGGACATGGTGAAACGCAGGGAATTAGCACAGAAGAACCCTGCATATGCACAGATCGTATGCCGCTGTGAGACTGTAACGGAAGGGCAGGTAATAGAGGCAGTAAGGCGCGGTGCACGTACTGTTTCAGCCGTAAAGATGATGACCCGTGCGGGAACGGGAAGATGTCAGGGAGGCTTCTGCTGTCCCCGTGTTGCGGAAATATTGTCGCGTGAACTGGGGATACCTTTAGACGAGGTTACACGGCACGGAGGAGGCTCACGGCTTCTTGCCGGGAGGACGAAAGAATTTCTGCTGAAGAAGAAAAGGGAGGAGGCAGCGAAATGAGCAGGGATATAGACGTTCTGATTATCGGTGCCGGCCCGGCAGGAGTTGCCGCAGGTATCGGCGCAAGGCGTGAGGGTGCTGAACGTGTCGTAGTGCTTGAGCGTGATTGGGATTTGGGCGGAATACTTCAGCAGTGCATTCATCCCGGCTTCGGACTGCGTACCTTCAAGGAGGAGCTTACCGGCCCTGAGTACATGCACAGGTTCATACAGCAGGCACATGATGAGGGCGTAGAGTTCCGGACAAACACAATGGTATTCCAGATCGACAAGGGAACAAATACTGTCTGGACGATGAACAAAGAGCGCGGAATAGAACATATGACTCCCGGCGCAATCGTGCTGACTATGGGCTGCCGTGAACGTCCTTTAGGGGCTATACGCATTCCCGGTACTCGTCCGGCGGGAATATACACGGCGGGGACTGCACAGAGATTCGTGAACATGGAAGGGCACATGCCGGGCAAACGTGCGGTGATTCTGGGTTCTGGTGATATTGGGCTGATCATGGCAAGGCGTATGATATGGGAAGGCGCAGAAATTGAAGGCGTGTATGAGGTCATGAGCTGGCCGGGAGGACTCCGGAGGAATATTGCGCAATGCCTTGATGATTACGGCATACCCTTTCACCTGAAGACTACCGTAACGAAAATTCACGGCAGGGACAGGCTTGAAGGCGTAACGGTTGCGCAGGTTGACGACCATATGACACCCATTAAGGGCACTGAAAGATTCGTAGAGTGTGATACGTTGCTGCTTGCGATCGGGCTTATTCCTGAGAACGAATTATCGCGCATGGCGGGTGTTGAGATTCATCCGGTAACGGGCGGGCCTGTGGTGAATGACTTGCTGCAGACATCTGACCCGAAGATTTTTGCTGCCGGAAATGTCGTGATAGTGTATGACCTAGTGGACAACGTAAGCGATGAAGGGCTGATTGCCGGTGCTAATGCCGCGAAATATGCCGCCGGGAAAATTCCTGCTGATATTCGGCGCATTCCGGTGAAGGGCGGGGAGAATGTCCGGCTGTTCTCGCCCCAGTACGTTACGGGACAGGCAGACACCACGATATATATGCGCGTAACCCATCCTGTAGAGCAGGCTTGCAGGGTATTCGCAGAACCTGATCTGTACTCACAGCGTTTGAGGTATGCACGCCCGGGAGAGATGAACGAGGTGCGCATAAAGGCAGGTCAGATTACTCCGGACATCAAAGAGATAACTATAGACATTCAGCCGGTGTAACTGGAGGTGATGAGATGAGCGAACGTAAATTCATATGCGTATCATGTCCATTGGGCTGCGGCCTTACTGTAACGCTTGAAGATTCCGGAGAGGTGCTGAAGGTTGACGGCAATACGTGTCCCAGAGGTGAGAGCTATGCACGGTCTGAGGTGAAAGATCCCCGCCGTGTGTTTGCGTCTACTGTCAGGGTTAAGGGCGGGAAACTTCCTGTGTGCCCGGTCAGGAGCAGGACTCCCGCGCCTAAGGGAAAGCTGTTTGGAATCGCTGAGGCCGTCGCTGAACTTGAAGTGAATGCTCCCGTAAAGATTGGGCAGGTGCTGATACATAATGTGTGCGGGACTGATGTTGATATTGTTGCTAGCAGGGATTTAGCCGCAGTGTAAAGATAATTTACCCCGGCAAGTATAATATTCTCAATACATAACCGGGGGATATTTGTTGTGATATGTTTTATGTATGTGAAAACTATATCCCGCAAAGGTATAAAGGAGAAAAAAATTATGCACTTCACGAAAATGCACGGCTGCGGAAATGATTATATCTACATAAACTGCTTCACCGAGAACGTAACGAATCCCGAAGAACTCTCACGCAGACTTTCAGACAGGCACAAGGGCATTGGCGGGGACGGAATAATACTGATCCAGCCGACAGAAACAGCAGATGCCTTCATGCAGCTCTACAATGCGGACGGTTCTGCCGGCTCAATGTGCGGAAACGGCATACGCTGCGTGGCCAAGTATATCTACGATCACGGCATTATCCCTGCCTCAAGGGATTACGCGCTGATAGAGACACCTGCAGGGACGAAACGAATCGCGCTCACGATAGAGTCCGGGAAAGTTACGCGGGCTGTTGTCGATATGGGTATCGCGAAAATTGACGGCGGACTCCCGGAGGATATATATGTGCACGGTAAGGCGTTGAAGTTCATCGGTGTTGATGTAGGGAACGATCATGCAGTGTATTTCCTTGAGGACAATCCTGCGCTTGAAGGCGTAATGGCTTGGCCGGACTCTGAATTTGCGCGTGAGGGAGAATACTTCGAGACGCATTTACGTTTTCCCCGCAGGGTAAACAGCGAGTTTATTGAAGTTCTCTCACGCAATGAGATCAATATGCGCGTATATGAGCGTGGATCAGGAGAAACTATGGCTTGCGGCACGGGTGCTACTGCCTCAGTTTTTGCGGGAGTCATGGCGGGGAAGCTGGAGCATGAAGTTACTGTGCATCTTCGCGGCGGGGATCTCACTATTACGGTTGAGGACGGTAACCGATGCTTTATGGCCGGGCCTGCGGTTGAAGTGTTTTCGGGGGAATGCGGTTGCTGATGTCATATTCATATGAGGATAATATTTTTATGCTAAAATTCTCGCCGGAAAAACATAAAAATTCAGGAAGGAGCTTGACGTTACAATGATTGCTGTGTATAATCACGCATCACGCATCACGCATCACGCATCACGCCTATAACTGCACTCATTCACAACTAATTCTCGTAATTCTCAAAAACTTAAATTATACCAGCGGGAGGAACAAATAATATGGTCTTCTCGTCTGGTGTTTTTCTGTTTCTTTTCCTGCCCGGACTCCTGATTATGTATTACTCAGCAAAGTCCCGGGCAGTGCGCAATTATATTCTTCTCATAACAAGCCTTCTGTTCTACGCATGGGGAGAACCTGTCTTTGTGTTCATTATGCTTGCGTCAATATTCCTGAACTGGAAGACGGCATTAATCATGTCCTCATCACCGCACCGTAAATTCTGGTTTACCCTTGCAATAGGCTTTGATGTTTTGCTGCTGGGAGTGTTCAAATATACGGGCTTTATCACGGAGAATTTAGGCATGACGCGAATCAATATAGCACTTCCGATCGGTATATCATTCTTCACATTCCAGATGATGAGCTATGTTTTTGATGTCTACTACGGCAAATCGAAAGCGCAGGAAAAATTATCGTATGTTGCGCTGTATATATCGTTCTTTCCTCAGTTGATCGCAGGCCCGATAGTCCGCTATAACCAGATAGAAGCCGAAATCACAGAACGGCACGAGAACTTCGACGATTTCGCTGAAGGTGCAAGGAGATTCATTTACGGCTTGGGCAAGAAAGTTTTGCTGGCTAACTTCGTGGCACAGATTGCGGACAACGTTTTTGCGGGAGCTGTCAGCATGACCGTAATGATGTCGTGGCTTGGTGCAGTGGCGTATACGTTCCAGATATATTTTGACTTCTCCGGCTACAGCGATATGGCTATAGGATTGGGTTTAATGTTCGGCTTTCACTTTGAGGATAACTTCAATTATCCCTACACGGCTTCAAGCATAACCGACTTCTGGCGCAGGTGGCATATATCCTTGTCGCGCTGGTTTCGTGATTACGTTTACATCCCTATGGGCGGAAGCAGGGTCTCGCGTTCCCGCTGGTTCTGGAATATGTTTGCTGTATGGCTCTTGACGGGAATATGGCACGGGGCTAACTGGACGTTCATTGTGTGGGGTCTGGCGTACTTCGTGCTTCTGGTGCTGGAGCGTATGACTGGATTCAGGCCGGGACATGTAGGAACAATGATTACCGTAGTGCTTGCGTGGGTAATATTCAGGTCTGAGAGTGTTTCGGCAGGATTAAGCTATATGGCTTCTATGTTCGGCCTGAAGGGGAATGCGTTATACGACAGCGGGTTCATTTTTTACGTTAAAGGCTCTTGGACAGTGCTTATGTGTGCATTCATAGGCATATTTCCGGCACTCAGGAATCTGAAGAGATATGCTGTAATTGAAGGAGCGTGGCTTTGCTTTGTGCTTATGCTGTCAATATCAGAAATAATCAGCTCAAGCTACAACCCGTTTATATATTTCAATTTCTGAGGTGATGACAATGAGAAAAAATATTGCTGCTATTATCTTTCTGTGCATTATTATTCTGTGTATGTTCCTTTCAATATCAGGCCTGATAGTAAAACAGGTGAGCGATAAACTGATGCCGCCTGATATAAACAGCAAAATTAACTGGGAAGAACTGTATCCGTTTGAATCTGAAGATGCGGTCATACCCGTCAAGAATACTGCTGAAAAACGATCGTTATATTCATATATAAGACAAAAGCTGGAGGATTACACCTCAGAATACATTTTAGGATATTCCTTTATAGTTGGTGAAGCAAAAAAATATGAATATATTATCGGGTGGAATATTGCTCCTGTATTTTCTTATAACGGCGTGGTAAAACTTCAAGACGGACACTTGACTGCCTTTACCGTAAGCAAAGACTTAACCGGAAATGCAGAAGCAGTAATTGATTTTGCCGGTTACTGCAGGGATAAGGGAATAGATTTCTTTTACCTGAACATACCGTCAAAAATATGTATCTATGAGGACATTGACTTATCGGGAACGTTTGATTTTGCGAACCAAAACGCGGACAGGTTTCTTAACCTTCTGGGAGAAGCCGGAGTGAAATATTACGACTTCAGGAAGACACTGCATGACGAGGGCATTAAGCATCACGAATCTTTTTACCGTACAGACCATCACTGGAAACCTAAAATGGGACTATGGGCTGCAAAGCATATTCTTGAGTATCTGCGTAATGATTACGGACTGAAAGCTGAACCTGAAATTTTGGACTCCAACAAATTTGAATATGTCGATTATCCTGAATGGTTCTTAGGATCGTATGGCAAAAAAATTACTTTAGCATGGACTGCTCCGGATGAATTTACGATGATATATCCTAAATTCAAAACTCTCTTAGAGTATGAAGTGCCGGATAAAGATGTAAATACAAGTGGAGATTTTAGAATAATTTACGATATGAAGCCGGTTGAAGAAAAAGACTATTACGGCAAAAATCCCTACGGAGCATACGATCACGGAGACTGCGCATTAAAAAAGATAAATAACTGCCTTATACAAAATGGGAAAAGGCTTTTGATAATACATGATTCATTCGGAAACAGTGTAGTTCCGTTTTTGGCTCTCGGCATAAATGAAGTTGAGGAAATAGACTTGCGGCATTTCACCGGCAGCCTGAAAAAATATATTGAGGCAGATAAACCCGATATTATAGTTGTTATGTACGCCTCAACAAGTATTTCAGATTCTGGAAATGCAGGTAAAACAGCCTTATGTTATTTCCGGTAAAGTACAGTAAAAATAAAACCTCCCTGTGTGAAGGGGAGGTTTTTTGTTTTAGAGTGTGTGTGTGAAAAATTTTTGTGTGTGAAATTTCGTTATTGTCTACAGATATACTCCGCGAAGTTCGACGATCTCCGCAACTCTCTTTATTGCCGCGATATATGCCGCTCTCCTCATCGTAACGTTATTGTCCTTAGAATACGTTCGTCATGAGGTCAACAAGCCTCTTGTTGTATGTCTCTTCTGACCAGCTCCAGCCTTGAAGGTTCTGCGCCCACTCGAAATATGATCCGATAACGCCTCCTGCATTGGCGAGGAAGTCCGGCACTACGATAACGCCTGCATCATTGAGTATTACTTCAGCTTCCGGCGTGGTGGGGCTGTTTGCGCCTTCAACGATATATTTCGCCTTGACCTTTCCGGCAGTGTCCTGATTGATCGTGCCCTGAAGCGCACACGGGCAAAAGAAATCACAGTCAGTATACACAATATCTTCTACGGGAAGTTTCTCGCACCCTTCCTTCTCAAAGCCGGTAAGTTTGCGGCCTCTGAGTCCCGGGTTTGTGTTCATGTAATCGAAAGCCTTATTTACGTTAATGCCTTTCGGGTTGTAGTAAGTTCCAGTTGTGTCGCTGATTGCAACGATGGTAACTCCTGCCTCGCTGAGTATCTTTGCCGTGTAGCTTCCGACATTGCCGAAGCCCTGCACTGCCGCCTTCATTTTTGCGGGATCAAG
>CAJOES010000041.1:15876-23353 GCA_905233455.1 uncultured Synergistales bacterium
AAGCCGCAACCCCGCGCCCTGTAGCTTCTGTACGTCCCTTAGCTCCCCAGTAATCTATGGGTTTGCCTGTGAGCATTGCCGGTTCAAAGTGCCCAAGCATCTTGCAGATCGTATCCATGATCCATACCATTTCCTGACCGCCGGTATACATATCCGGTGCAGGTACGTCGCTCCAGCGTCCTATGATGGGTGCGATTCTTGCACCGTAAGTCCTCGACATCTTCTCCTTCTCTTTGCGGCTCATGTTTGTCGGGTCGCAGCAGATTCCGCCTTTTCCTCCGCCGTAGGGTATTCCTGCAAGGGAGCACTTCCACGTCATGAGCATTGCGAGTCCTTCGCATTCCTGCCCGGTAACGTCCATTGCGTAACGGATACCGCCTTTTGACGGCCCTAAAGCTGTTGAGTGCTGCACCCTGTGGCCGTGAAACACTTTGACCGTTCCGTCGTCCATCTCAACAGGCACGGAGACATCGACCCTGCGCTCCGGATAACTCAGGATGGAAATCAATCCCTCGCTGAGGTGAAGAGCGTCTGCAGCATCGTAGAAATCACGCAGTGCAGTATCAAGTATCAGGTTATTGGATCTTCTTCTGCCGTTCTCATCAAGCATAAATAACACCTTCTAAAATATTCTGTCAATTTTTAATATTTCAACGGGCGAAAATTTTACCTGCACATTCTCATTTTGTCAAATCGTTAGTATAATCACATACATAATTTTTCATGAAGGGAAATATTTTTATGGGTAAAGATATTTTGAGCGATCCTAATGCGTTAGAGACTTTGAAACGTGATATAGAGTGCAAGACGGGCTTTCGTTTTGTTAAGGTTGAAGACGGCGTTGCAGTTAGTGAGCTTGAGCTTCATGAAGAACATTTCAACCCTTACGGCATACCCTATGGAGGAGTGTTATTCACGATGGCAGATGACACTTCAGGCGTTGCGTTCCTCAGCGCGGGGGGAAACGGCGTAACAGTGAACGGGCACGTGGATTACCTGAGAGGCGCAAGAAATGCAGAGAAACTCATATGCACGGCTAAGGTCAGGAAGGCAGGACGAAGGATATTCTACATTGATGCTGATATAGTGAATGAGAAAGGATTAGACTTGTGCAGGTTTAAGTTTGTGTTCATCAACATGATAGAGGGAAGCCACGAAGAACACAGCCTCCCTCAGAACTGATTACAGACTCCTGATGTAGTCAGAAGCCGCCATAGCCGCTATTGCACCATCACTGGCCGCAGTGATGACCTGACGCAAAAATTTCTTCCGCACGTCCCCAGCCGCAAATATGCCGGGTACTGATGTCTGCATCTTCTCATCCGTGATGATCCAGCCGTTAGAGTCCGTATCAACCACTCCCTTTACGCAATCGCTTTCCGGACTCTGCCCCACGAACATGAATACTCCTGCAACAGGAAGCTGTGATGTCTCATTGGTCTTGACGTTCCGGAGGGTTATGCTCTCCACCATACCGACACCTTCAATTTTCTCCACAACGGAATCATACACGGGTACGATCTTGGGATTAGCGAGCGCACGGTCAACCACTGCCTGAACTGCACGGAACTCATTGCGGCGGTGAATGATATAGACTTTCGACGCAAACTTCGTGAGGTAGTCCGCCTCTTCAACTGCCGTATTTCCTCCGCCGACTACAGCAATCTCGTATCCCTCATAGAACATGCCATCACAGACAGCGCAGAAACTCACGCCCTGACCGATGTGTTCAGCCTCGCCGTCACAGCCCAGATGCCTGAAGTGCGAACCTGTAGCGACGATTACAGCTTTGGCCTCTATGTCTCCTTTAGGCGTAACGATAAACTTTCTGCCGTCCCGTATCTCTACCTTGTTGCTGTCGGAACGGCGAATCTCTGCACCGAACTTCAGCGCATGATCCCTCATCTTCTCGCCGATTTCTGCACCGCCGGAATGAAGTATCCCAGGATAGTTCTCTATCTCGCTGGTGTTGTTGACCTGTCCGCCTGTCGTGCCCTGCTCAAGCACGAGAGTATCAAGCCCTGCACGCTTTCCGTAAAGCGCGGCACTGAGTCCTGCCGGGCCTGCACCGATTATTATGAGTTCTCTTGTCTCTGCCATTATATTAAAGCTCCTTTCGGATTAAAGTTATCTTTATGGTGTAGAATTTCTCAAGTGTAATTATTTTATTACAGGGGGAAATTTTTTATGCCGGTAATTGAGATTAACCGCGATAATTACGAAGCCGAACTGCTGAAGAGCGAACTGCCTGCAGTTATAGATTTCTGGGGACCGTCCTGCGCGCCCTGCATGGCCATGATGCCTAAATATCATGAGCTTGCTGACAGCCCGGAGTTTTCCGGCAAACTCAAATTCTGTTCCGTCAACACGTCCGCTAACAGAAGGGTAGCTGTATCCTGCAGGGTCATGACTAACCCGACGTTTCTGTTTTACCGGGACGGAAGGGAAGTAGCAAGATTGTCCGGAGGCAAAGCAACCATTGAGGCAATAAGGGCAAAAGTTCAGGAGTTCAGCATTTAGGCACAAAAAACGGGAGGCTGTGCTGGAACCTCCCGGTAATTTTTACTTCAGCATATTCGCCAGCATACTGTACAGCCCGTAAGTCTGTGCAGGGAACGCAAAAATCATATGGTCAAGTTCCCCGCCTGTTATCTGTTTGTTGATTACAAGCGTCGCAAAATTCACCAGATGAGCCGCCTCGCTTCCGTAGAATGCCGCACCAACTAAATGCTTCTCTTTGTCTATGATGAAGGTAAATTCATTGTCCTCTTCATTTGAGCTGTCGAAAAGCATTCCCTTTCCGTAAGGCACAACTTCAATGCGGTATTTGTCCGGATTTTTCTCTGCTTCGTCAATGCTTACACCAACCTGCGCAATTCTCGGCAATGTAAATACGAGATTAGGCACAGCAGGATAGCATATAGGGTCTTTCTTCCCCAGTATGTGTTCAGCAATGTAGATTGACTCAAATGATGCCGTCGGTGTAAGTCTCGGAATCCTCTTGTCGATCACATCACCGCTTGCGTAAATGTTCGGTACTGAACTCTGCAGGTACTCGTTGACCTTGATTCCCTTTCCGGAGAACTCAACGCCGATACCCTCAAGCCCTAAGCCGTCAGCATTGGCCTGCCGTCCCGTAGCTTCAAGGATATAATCAGCTTCGACAACAGCACCGCTCTTCAGCGTAACTCTGTAACCGTCCTGTGTCTTGTCTATCCTAGTTACGGACTCATTGAAGCAGAACCTTGCGCCCTCCTTCTTGAGCTTTTCTGTGATTCTGGCGGTGTATTTCTTCGGGTACATGGACAGAACCCGGTCATTGTACTGAATTATTGTAGTTTCAGCACCCATCTTTACGGCCATTGAGGCAAACTCCATAGAGATTATGCCCGCGCCTATCAGGACAATTCTTGCAGGGAATTCATCTATGCTCAGCATGTCCCTGCTGTCGTGAATGTACTCTTTGCCCGGAATATCATGACGTTTTGCCCGTTCGCCCGTGCCGATAACGATATATTCAGCGGTAATATTCCTGTCTCCCGCGCTGACTGTGTGAGCGTCTATGAGCTTTCCCTCTGCCTTGAAGTAATCTGCTCCCATAGCCGCAAACATCTTTTCGAGTGCCGGAGGATATACCTTAAGTGTATTCTTCTTGTAGTCCATTAACGGCTTCCAGTGAATCGAAGGAACATCATCAACGCATAATCCCTTGTAGCGTTCAAGGCCGTCAACCAGTCCGAAAGGCGAGTCCAGAAGGATTTTTGCATTACACCCGTAATTAGTGCAAGTACCTCCCGCTATATCACGCTCAACAAATGCTACTTTCTTTCCTGCCTCTGCAAGGACTTTAGCACCGTGCCAGCATGAATGGCCGCTTCCGATATAGATTACATCATAATCATACATGCAAAAACTACATGACGGAGCGATACCAGTTGCCTTTACCGATCTTCTCGATCAGTTCAAGCTGCTGTTCTCCCCAGTACATGTCCTCCTCTTCATCCTCGTAATATTCCTTCAGGATGTCGTATGTCTTGTAGTCTCCTCTTGCTTCCTCAACGAGACCTGCAAGCCACGCAAGGCCGTCCTTCGACACCTGCAGATCATATTTCACGAAATCTATAGGATCACTGCACACCGGGCCTTCCTTCTTGGCCTCAAGTTTTACCTCTCCGCCCAAGTCAAGAATCCTGTCTACGCACTTCTCAACCCATCCGCGCTCTTCCTCGCCGTGTTCCTTGTACTTGTCAGCCAGTTTGCTGAAACCCTGAGCCGCGAATATCCTCGACTGTGTCGTGCCCTGTTGCCTGCTGTGAAAGATCAGTTACGATTATCTGTAACCCCTCAATAATTTTTGCCTTGTCTGACATGAAAGTTACCTCAATGTCTATAGCGTCAACGGGGCAGTGTTTTACGCATGTCCCGCACTTTATGCAGGCATCGGAGATTGATTTTGCTTTGCACTCTGAAGGCAGAGCATACGGTTCTTCCGGGTGTTCCTCACGGTAGGCTATAACCTTGTTCCCCGTCTCCCACGATGACCAGTTCGTTTTTGGCTGTGTGTGCAGTTCATAGTCCCCTGCAAGAATCTTAGCGTATGCCTTGCTCCCGAAATCCCGCATAATTTCCTTGTCGTGCGCGTCCGGCCGTCCCGCAGCAATGTCCGTCTTCATTGAGTGCCGTGCAATGAACGCCCCCAATGCAATAACCTTGAAGTCCTGGCCTTCTGCACGTTTCTTCATCTCGTTCAAAGCTATTCCGTAATACCCGTTCCCATAAGTTACCACACCTACGAACGGCGTATTGTCCCCCTCAAGACATGCAAACAGCTCATCGGACAAAGTGAAGAGTTTTCCGGCAGTCATGCTCCCCATGATCACGAGGTCATCAGGGCCGAACACGTAATGTTTCTTACGGCTCTGTGATGTCAAAAGATCGTGCGTTACAACTTCAAGTCCCTCAATTCCTGAAGCAACGCATTTCACTATTTGTTCTGTTGAGCCGCTCGGACTGAAATATATCAGGTGAAGTTTTCTTATTGCCATTTTTCAGCCTCCGTATGTGAATCTCTCTTGGTGAATGCACCTGTTTTGTACACACGTTCCGCATTTGATGCAGTCATCAGAGCAGAAAATATATTTTTCCCTGCGGCTTGCATACGGAAGGAGATTATGCGCAGTAACTTCAAGCCCCTCAAATCCTGAAGCTATAGTGCGCACAGTCTTTTCCGTTGTGCCACTGGGGCTGAAATACACCAGATGTAATTTTTTCCACTCGTTCATGCTTTACCTGACGTATGACACCGGGATTAGCTCCGGCTTCACACTGCGCTCCGGATATTCAGTGTCAGAATAGCCGATAACTACCGACGCAAGAGCATCGTACCCTTCAGGAATGCCAAGAGCCTTTTTCACGTCAGGTTTGTCCCTCATTGCTACTACGGTAGTATTTATCCCGCAGCTAGCCAAACCCAAAGCTGTAGCCTGAAGCTCCATGTTCTCTATGATTGAGCCGACATTCCAGAAAAGATTTTCATTCATTCTTGCGGCTTGGGGATTCTCGGCTTCATCATACTTTTTGCCTGAAAGGATTATCCATACAGGAGCACCATAAAGATACGGGCGGTGCATCTTAATTTTTGCGTCGGGCCTCGCGAAAATTTCATCTGCAGCATCTTCTGCCATGTTCATAGCGTTCCTGCCGGTAACAACAGAAAGGTGCAGTTTGTGCCACCGGACTATAGGGGACAGCAGAGCCGCATCAATCACCTTCTGTATTTCGTCATCACCGGGCATACGGTCGTTGTATTTCCGTGCAGATACGCGCTTCACTAATACTTTCCCGAAGTCCATAGCCGTTTAGTCCAGCTTCATTACGATTTTGCCTTCAAGGTTCGTTACGCCTTCAGGAGTATGCGTCGAAAGATACACGGTCGGGTTATTCTTCACGAACTCACGGACACGGTCAAGGGTCTCACGTGCTGCCGGAAGATCATCAAACACTACCGAGAGCTTATTTGCTTTCAGTGCCGCATCAGTGTAGGTAACATCACCCTGAATCATGTAATACAGTCCGTCATCTTCAGCGATAACTATGCTGTTACCGTTGGTGTGCCCTTTGGCCTTGATGAAATATACTCCGTCCGCTATCTTCTGGCTTTCAGGGAAGTTGTGATATGCGCCGTCAGTGTATTCGCACCTGATTATTCTGTCCTTATCGACTGATGATAATTCCCTTGCGTCTGCATCTTCAGGAGCAATATATATTTTTGCGTTCGGGAAACTGTTCACTTCTCCGGAATGATCGTTATGCCTGTGTGTAAGAAGAATTTTCGTAACCTGCTCGGGCTTATATCCCAATGCCTTGAACCCGTCAATATAATTCTGTGTAGGAGAGCCTACATAAATCTGCGCTTTCTCGTTCCGTGCAGGATAAGGGAAACCGGGAGGAAAACCAGTATCAACAAGTATCACTTCATCGCCTGTATCAATCAGGTAGTTCTGAAGGCTTGAAGGATATTTTACGTCCGGGCTTCCATCTGCCTTATTCTCTCCGCCGAAAGCAAATGCCTGTGTCATGAACCCGTCAGCAGAAAACTGTATAGCTTTAATCTTCACGATATTTTACCCCCTTCAATAACCTACAGTGAAAGCTCCTGTTTCTCTCCTGCCATTGAGGAACAAACAGCTTTTCCCTCATCCAGATAGAACACTTCAAGTTTGCCGTCTCCTGCAGAATAGCTCTTAGCCAGATCCGGCATAACTTCAAGCACCTTCTTCTGTGTTTCAGGTGTTGTTGCGAACTTCACAGTCCCGCAGATTCTAAGCGTGTTGAACTTCTCATCAATCGCGCATATCTCAACCTGTGGATTTGCCGCGAGCTGTTTGCACAGTGCCATAGTGTTATCCGTCATGAATGCAACCTTGCCGCCGCACTCCATAACGAATCCCATAGGACGTACATGAGGAACGTTGTTTTCTGCTGTTGCGAGGTAAAAGACTCTTGCTTTCTGCAGGAACTCTAATACTTCCTTCATGAATTAATCACTCTCCTTGAAAAATCATGCCGTAAATTTTAGAATGTGATACAAATAACGCAAGAACGCAGAATTTTCATACATGATATAAAAATTATACTTGCAGGGAGAATACAGAATGACATACAGGCATCAAGACTCATCGTGTCCTTTAAGGCATCTAAGCAATGTGCTTGGAGGGAAATGGAAACTTCCTATAATTTGCGTCCTGTCTGCAGGAGGGGCGAAACGCTACAGCATAATCAAGCGCAGGTTAGGGGACATAACCAACGTAATGCTGGCGAAATCATTGCGGGAACTTGAAGAGGCCGGACTCGTTCACCGGGAACAGTACAACGAGATTCCTCCGCGTGTGGAATATTCACTGACGGACAGGGGCAGGGAAGCTCTGCCGTTTCTGACTCAGGCGGCCATGTGGGCTGTGAATGATATGAAGCATGA
>CAJOES010000042.1 GCA_905233455.1 uncultured Synergistales bacterium
GGGACGGTTATTTTTTTTGTTCGTTTTCGTGTAAAATACAGGCAAAATTTTTTCCAGCTTCTTGAAGAACGGGGATGAGTTTCACATTGGCAGAAGCCGCGGGAGTTGCCGGCGTACCCGGTATGCGAAAGAAAGTGCAGAGCTATTCCGATATAGGCGTGGCTCTGTTGATGGTATTGATCATCATAATGATGGTTATACCTCTTCCCACATGGCTTATAGATTTGCTCCTTTCAATGAATATCACTTTAGGAGTAGTTACCCTTCTGGTTACATTTTATGTTAAGCGGGCATTAGACCTTGCGATATTCCCGACACTGCTGCTTATTTCTACATTATTCCGGCTCTCGCTCAACGTCTCTACAACGAGATTGATTCTGCTTTACGGCAATGCGGGAGAACTGATTAACGCGTTCGGAAATTTTGTTGTCGGCGGAAATTATGTTGTAGGAATAATCATGTTCCTTATACTTGTAATCATTCAGATGCTCGTAATCACTAAAGGTGCTGAACGCGTGGCAGAAGTTGCTGCAAGGTTCACGCTTGACGCAATGCCCGGCAAACAGATGTCTATTGATGCTGACCTCAATTCCGGCATGATTGACGAACAGGGAGCAAAGCAGAGAAGGCAAGACGTACAGCGCGAGGCAGATTTTTACGGAGCTATGGACGGTGCGTCAAAGTTCGTGAAGGGGGACGCAATCGCAGGACTGATCATAACCACCATAAATATAATAGGAGGACTCTCAATCGGAATATTCATGCGCGGGATGGATGCGGCACAGGCGGCCTCGCATTACAGCCTTCTGACTGTCGGTGACGGTCTTGTCGGGCAGATACCGTCATTGCTGATGTCTACGGCAATGGGTGTTATAGTTACCCGTGCGGCGGCCTCGTCGGAACTTGGTCCGGATCTCATCAACTCATTCACGAAATATCCTCGTCCGCTGTATATTGCGTCAGCTATGATGCTCTCTATGGGAATGATTCCCGGACTTCCTACAGTGCCCTTCATGTGTCTGGGTATGCTGGTCGGGGCTATGGGTTATGCTGTCAGCCGTGAAGCAAATGTTCAGGCCATAACCGCAGAGGAACAAGCCGCAAAAGCACCGTTGCAGCCCGGAGCAGCCCCCCAGGCCGGAACACCTGCAGGAGCACCCGGAGCACCTGCCGCAGAGACACCGAAAGCCGAGCCTGTATCGCCTGAAGATGTCATGAAGCTGCTGACCGTTGAACCTATGGAGGCAGAGATAGGCTACGCGATTATCCCGCTGATTGACCCGGCACAGGGAGGGGACATGCTTGACCGTATAGGAACGATACGAAAGCAGATGGCCTTAGAGATGGGAATAGTTGTCCCGCCTATAAGAATCCGCGACAACATACAGATTAAGCCTACGGAATATATTTTGCGCGTAAAAGGTGCAGAAGCCGGACGTGGTGAACTCCTGCCCGATCACTATCTTGCGATGAACACCGGAGCAGTTGAGGAGGATCTTATCGGTGTACCGACAAAAGAACCTGCATTTGGACTCCCGGCATTATGGATCTCTCCAGACTTGCGCGACAAAGCTGAAGCTATGGGGTATACGGTTGTTGATGCGCCTTCAGTTCTCGCGACTCACCTGTCGGAAGTCATACGGAAGAACGGTGCAGAATTATTGACGCGTCAGGAAGTGCAGAAACTTACGGACATGGTGAAGGAGAACTCCCCGGCTGTAGTGAGTGATCTGCTTGCGTCATTGTCGCTGGGAGAGATTCAGAAAGTATTGCAGAACCTCATACGCGAACAGATACCTATTAGAGACCTCGTAACTATATTTGAGGCACTTGCGGACTACGGCAAGATGTCAAGGAGCGTGGATTTCCTGACAGAACGTGCAAGGGAGGCATTATCGCGGCTAATCTCGCTGAAGATTCAAGGGCCTGACGGAATAATCACTGCGGCGACTCTCTCTCCTAACTGGGAACAAAAGATTATGGCAGGAGTTGACGGAGATCTGACGCGTGGCTGGCAGCTGAACTTAGACCCCCGTGAGGTGCAGAAAATGATCAGCGCAATATCCAGAATGATGGAGGAAATGATCGTAAAGAACCTTCCGCCCGTCCTGCTTGTTCATCCTGACGTTAGGCTGATCGTTCGCAGGCTGATTGAAGGCTCAATATCTAATATATTTGTGGTATCCTACAACGAAATTGTACGCGGCGTTCAGGTTAAGACGGTCGGAATGGTGGAATAAATGAATACAATCATATTTACAGCAAAAGATGACATATCAGCATATACGGCTAAGATAAAAAGGCTGTATTGTTATGCTGAATAGCGGAGTAAATATATGCGGGTAACAAATCAGATAACATTTACGGCAAAAGATGACGCAGAAGCATTGAGGCTGGCTTCCGAGAGGCTCGGCAGGGATGCGGTTATACTCTCTTCACAGATGGTCAAGGAAGGCGGAGTGTTGGGACTCTTTCAGCGTTCCGTGCTGAAGGTTACAGCAGGTATCCTTGAGGACGATGAACCCAAGCCACAGCCCAAAGCACGTCCTGCTACAGCGGCATCAACTGCTTCAACGATGGACGACGATACGCGCCGGGAGAATCTTATTGCGTTCCAGAAACTTATGGAGTTCAAGGAGCGCGGAAAGATTGCACCGACTCCCCCTGAGCCGTCAACTGCACTCGGTGAGGAGGGCTACAGACTCCCGCAGAGCGAGAATATCAGCATTTCCCCTGAAGGCCTGCGCAACGCATACGGACTCACAACCAGACCCGCTCCCGTAACACCTCCTCCTCAGCCTGCACCCGTACAGCCTCCGCAGCCGCAGACACCTTCAATGACGAATGATGATGCGAAATTACTGCGGGATCAGGTCGGGGCACTTGCAGACAGGATTGACGTACTGCTCCAGAGAATTACGGCTGTCGAGAACGGAGTCAGTGTTGCAGTTCAGCAGGGACAGCAGAGAACGGCTAACCCGGCGTTTCAGGCTATGCCCCAGCTGTCACAGGAAGATTCTGGAGTTGAGGGCAGGCTCAGGGCTTCGGAGGTTGACGAGAAATACATACGCAAACTTTTAGCCGATTATTCAATCATCAGCAAGAGGGACAAGAGCAAAAAACTTCCCTTCACGAAATGGCTTGCTACCCAGATAGAATGTGCAGGAGACAACGGAGGGGATGCCGCAGGAGGACGCAAGGTCATGCTTCTCGGCCCTACAGGTGTCGGCAAAACTACGACGATAGCGAAACTTGCTGCGATAAAAGCATTATGGGAACACAAGCGCGTTCTGCTCCTCACCAGCGACACATACAGGATTGCGGCGGTTGAACAGCTCAAGACTTACGCGAAAATTCTCGGTGTGCCCATAGAGATAATATTTGATATTGCTTCTATTCCCGGAGTAGTTGACAGCCACGAGAACGCAGACATAATACTTCTTGACACTGCGGGGCGTTCCCAGCGCGACAAAAAGAACATGGAGCTTTTCGAGAATATCTACAATTCATTCACTCCTGATGCCGTGCATTTGGTTCTTTCGGCAAACATGAAGTATAAGGACATGCTTGACGTTGTAGAGCACATTCCGAATATTCCCGTGTCTCATCTGCTGTTCACGAAACTTGACGAGACTGTCAGCTACGGTTCAATCTTCAACATACAGCAGGTTATGGGCTGTCCTGTGTCTTTCCTGACAGTAGGGCAGAACGTGCCGAAGGATATAGAGACGGCATCAGGCACAAGGATAGCTGATTTCCTGATGAAGACAGAGGACGAACGAAAGCGTTAATATAGATGGCGAAATATGGTGAAAACAACAAACATGACCAGGCTGGAGAATTAAGGCGAATGGTGATAGACAACATAGAAAAGAACAAGACTGCTTCACCCCCGACGAGGCTTCATACACTCTCGATACTAAGCGGCAAGGGAGGAGTAGGCAAGAGCAACATAGCATCAGCCTTAGCATTTGCACTTGCTGATTACGGCAAAAGGGTAGTGCTGATTGATGCTGATTTGGGCATGGCAAACCTCGATATACTTTGCGGCGTGAAGAATGCGCGCTACAACATTGCGCACCTGATAGACGGCTCCCGGACACTGAATGAGATTCTTGTGCATTTCCGGACATCACAGAGAGCGGCGAGCACAAACGGCGGTGTAGCACTTCTGCCGGGAGGAGTAGGCTTGAAGGAAGTTGCGGATCTCGATGATTTTACGCTGGAGAGGCTGTTTGATTCTCTTTCGGGACTCGAAGAAATTGCGGATTATCTCATCATGGACGCAGGAGCAGGCATACACAAGGGCGTTTTGTCGTTTGCATATGCGTCGGAAGTTACATTGCTCATCACTACGCCTGAACCTACAAGCATACGTGATGCCTACGGTGTCATAAAGTCATTGGGGGCGGCAGCATGGCAGGGCACTGCGTTATCGTCAGGGCTTATGCTGGTGGTTAACATGGTCAGCAGCAGCAAGGAGGCCGCAGAGGTTGCCGAACGTATCAGGCTGGCATCAATGCAGTTTCTCGGCAATGCTCCGGTGTATCTCGGTTATGTCCTGAAGGATGACGTGATTACCCGTTCCGTGAAGAACTGCAAGATATTCTACCGGACAGACCCGGACTCGAATGCAAGCATATGCGTCAGGAACCTGGCCGGGGAGTTATTGAGGCTGTGCGAGGGTGCAAACATTGAACGCACTGAACTTCCGCCGGATACAGGAGGGGTAAAAGGATTCTTCAGGATGCTTGCACGTACATTGTTCAATGAAGATGAAAAGTAGAATAAATAAAACAGCCTGAAATTTGTATATAAAGTTATAATAGAAATAATCACATTCATTCTATAAGGAAAAAGAAAGGGGGCAGGATCTGCTGCCGGTATCCAGACAGCAGAAAGATATGATACCCAGGGGCGCAAAAATAAGGGTATTAGTTGTAGATGACAGTGCATTGATGCGGCAGTTCATAAGCGACATACTGAAATCAGACCCAAGAATAGAAGTTGCAGGAACAGCACGAGACGGCAAAGACGCGCTTGCACAGATAAAGACTCTCAGACCCGATATAGTTACGATGGACGTAGAGATGCCTAACATGGACGGCTTGAAGGCACTTGAAGAGATTATGCACACGAATCCACTGCCTGTAATCATGGTAAGTTCAATGACTCAGGAAGGCGCAGAAGTTACATTGAAGGCACTTGCATTAGGCTGTGTTGACTTCATCGCGAAACCTTCAGGTTCTATCTCTCTGAACATAAAGACTATAGGGCAGGAGATCATCGACAAGGTAATAGCTGCCAGCACTGCACATCTCAGGACAAGGCCGGGAGCACTGACAGCACCTCCACGCACGATAGCACCGGACTTCAGGCGCATGACTCCTCCAGCGATTACGGGACGGCGGGACATAGTAGCTATAGCCAGCTCAACGGGAGGCCCGATGGCTTTGAGTGATATTATCCCGAAACTGCCGAAGAATTTTCCCGTGCCCATAGTCATAACACAGCACATGCCGAAAGAATTTACGCCGTCATTCGCAAAGCGGCTGAATGATTCATCACAGGTTGAAGTTGTAGAAGGATTCAGCGGCCTCACGCTAAAGCCCGGGCGTGTCGTCATAGCACCGGGAGGAAGTCATCTTATCGTGAAGCGTCGTGCAGGACAGGCAATTTGTGATTTGTCCGATGCTCCTCCGGTTTTGTCGGTTAAGCCTGCCGCTAATATAATGTTCCTGAGCGTTGCAGATGAGTACGGCGGAAACGTCCTGTGCGTAATTCTTACGGGCATGGGAAGGGACGGCACTGACGGGGCAGTCGCGCTCAAACGCAAGGGAGCTTATGTCCTTGCCGAAAGCCAGAAGACATGTGTTGTGTACGGTATGCCTAAAGCCGCAGTTGATGCAGGTATAGTTGATGAAGTCCTGCCGCTGAATGAAATACCTGATGCAATGGTCAGGCTTGTGAAAGGACAATAGATTTAAGGGGGAATACAGACTTTGGCAGATATGGATATGAGTCAGTATCTCGGTGCATTTCTTGACGAGACTGACGACAACGTAAAGAGATTAGATGATTTGCTTCTTGCCCTTGAAAAAGATATGGTTGATATGGACGTTATCAACGAGATTTTCAGGGCGGCTCATACGTTAAAGGGAATGGCCGGAACTATGGGCTTCACCAACATGATGGGCTTGACTCACGCAATGGAAGACCGTTTAGACGCGGCACGCAAGGGAACCAGGCCGCTTGAAGAAAATGATATGAACCTTCTCTTCAAGGGGCTTGACACGTTGCAGGAAATGGCGGACTCCATCAGGGGAGGCGGGAACGATGCACATATAGACGTTTCCGAGATGGTAGCAGAACTCCGCAACCAGCAGCCCAAACCGGCAGGAGAAGCTCCGGCACAAACGCAGTCTGCACCGGTAAATACTGGGGGAAGTTCTTCCGGCCTGTCATCACAGGATTCCGAGTGGGTCAAGAAGGCCAATGAAGAAGGGGCTAATGCTTACAGCGTTCATGTTACGCTGAGTCAGAGCTGTCTGCTCAAAGCCGCACGGGCATATATGGTCGTAAACCGTCTTGAAGAGATGGGAGAAATCTTCAGGGCAGAACCTTCAACTGAAGCATTAGAGAAGGAAGAATTTGAATTTGACTTCACAGTTTATGTTGCGACACCTGCCCCCGCAGAGGAAGTCAAAGCCGCAATAGAGAAGATCGGGGACGTTCAGAGCGCGGAAGTTACGGAGATGAAAGCAGATGCAGCACCTGTCCCGGTACAGCCAGCACCGGCAGAAGCACCCGCACAGGCAGCAGCTCCCGCTCCGGCAGCACCTGCAGCAGCCCCAGCACCCGCACAGGCAGCAGCTCCCGCAAGACCTGCACCGGCCAAAAAGGAAGGCGCAAAGAAGGGCAGTCAGACAGTACGTGTTGACATAGGCAGACTCGATAAGCTCATGAACCTTGTCGGTGAGCTGGTGATTTCTCGTGCAAGAATTGAACGCCTCGTGCAGGAAGCAAGGCTAAGGCAGTTCGACGACACACTATCACAGCTCGGCAGGATTTCCGGAGACATTCAGGAACTCGTTACGAAACTCCGCATGGTCCCGGTATCGTTCACGTTTGACCGTTTCCCGAGACTGATACGCGACCTCTGCAAGACACTCAACAAGAACGTTGAATTAGTCCTTGAAGGCGAGGATACAGAATTAGACCGTACCGTCATTGATGAGATAGGAGACCCTATGGTTCACCTTATCCGTAACTCAATGGATCACGGCATAGAGCATCCCGACGAACGCAAAGCACTCGGCAAGCCCGAAAAAGGAATACTCAAGATTGCGGCATATCAGGAAGGCTCAGGAGTCGTAATTGAAGTTTCAGATGACGGGGCAGGGATTGACCCGGAGAAAGTCAAGAAGAAGGCTATTGAACGCGGGATCATCACTGAAGACAGAGCCTCTATCATGAGTGATGATGAGGCTACGCAGATAGTATTGCTTCCGGGCTTCAGCATGGCCAAGCAGATTACGGACTTATCCGGACGCGGTGTCGGTATGGACGCAGTGAAGACCAAAGTTGAGCAGTTAGGCGGACAGTTTGACCTTGTGAGCAAAAAGAATGAAGGCACACACGTATATATACGCCTTCCTCTGACACTCGCAATAGTATTATCACTGCTGATCAAAGTCGGCAACGAGACATACGCAATATCGCTTGAGAACGTTGAAGAGACAATAATGGTTCGCAAGGAGGACATAAAGACAGTTCACGGAGAACCTACAACGTTACTGCGCGGCGAAGTATTATCGCTGAACATTCTCGGCGACATTCTCGGCACTATGGATCTTGAACGCGACCGCGATGAATATCCTGTAGTTGTTGTGAAGATAGGCAAAAACAAGATCGGTTTCATAGTCAGCCAGCTCATAGGCCAGCAGGAAATAGTGATAAAATCTCTCGGCAAGTTCTTATCCAAGATAGACGGCATAACCGGAGGCACTATACTTGGAGACGGCAATGTTGCACTGATTCTTGACGTTGCTTCTTTCTATTCGACTAAGGGCTAAAGGGGAAATATATAAATGTCTGATATAGCATCGTTCAATGCAATACAGCTCGATGCAATAAAGGAAGTCGGGAACATAGGCACGGGCAATGCGGCTACTGCTTTAAGCGGATTATTGTCCCGCATGATAAATATGACCGTCCCGAAAACTGAATTAGTATCAATATATGAACTCGGCGAGCATTACGGAGACCCCATGCAGATTGTTGGGGCTGTGTTCGTGAGGGCACTCGGCGGGTTTCAGTGCAGCCTGATATTCATTCAGAATGAGGAAGACGCTAATTTGATGGTTGAATTACTGTTGAAGCAGCAGTTCGGGACGTTCATACCTGTCGGGGAGATACCGCAGGAGATGACTGACAGTGCATTAAGCGAGGTCGGCAATATAGTACTAAGCTCGTTTCTGAATGCGATAAACCTGCTTTTAGGGACTCAGCACCAGATAAGCGTTCCCGGCGTTGCTCATGATATGCTGAGTTCCATTCTTGATGTAGTTGCTTCTATTTACGGGCAGATGGGCGAGACTGCACTGCTTGTGAATACGGAGCTTAGTGTGGAAGGCCTCGAGTCAGGCAGGAAAATATCAGGGCACATAATCCTGATACCGGATCCTGATGCACTCGAGCTGCTTTTGAGAAAGCTGAAGGTGATTTGATGGCTGAGAACAGTATAGTTTTGGGAATGGCAGACCTTACGGTGATACGCGCCACTACTCCCGTAAAATTGATCACACTTGGACTCGGCTCGTGCATAGGGCTTGTAGTATATGATCCCAATGCGAAAATTGCAGGAATGGCTCATATAATGCTCCCTAGCAGCAGGGGGCTTATGGGTTCGGAGAAAGTCGGAAAGTTCGCTGATACGGCAGTCCCGGCAATAATTGAACAGATGCTCAAGCTGGGTGCAGTGAAGTCCAGAATCAAGGCCAAGATAGCAGGAGGAGCGCAGATGTTCTCGCTTCCCGGAATGTCAGCGGATTTCCTGACTGTAGGCGCAAAGAATGTCAGCGAGACAAGGCAGAGACTCGGCAGGCTGGGAATATTTATTGCGGCCTCGGATACGGGCGGCAACAAGGGAAGGACGATAGAATTTTCCACTAGCAACTGGATGCTGAAAGTTAAGACACTGGGCAAGGGAGTAAGCGAGATATAAAACGGGGGTGGTGTTTATGAGATGACAACAGACGAAGAAAAATTATTGTGGGAAGAATATTCAAGGACAGGCAGGGGGCGCGATGAACTCGTAAAACGTTACCTGCCGTTAATTAAGTATGTAGTCGGCAGAATGTCTGTAACTCCTCCTCCGGGGCTTGATTATGAGGATATATTAAGTTTCGGCGTTTTCGGCCTGCTTGATGCAATAGATAAATTTGACCCGTCAAAAGGCTTTGTATTCCAGACATACGCAATACCACGAATCAGAGGCGCGATACTTGATGAACTGCGTAAATGCGACTGGTTTTCACGCACAGGCCGCGAGAAGGTGCAGAAACTCAACCGTGCAATGGAAAAGATTCTGCGGGATAAAGGTGAACTGCGCGATGAATGGGTCATGCAGGAGATGGGCATCAAAGAGGATGAATATTACGAGGTTCAGGAGCTTGCATCACGCGGCTATATTACGTCCCTTGACGACACAACGCCGTTAGAGGATGGAGAAGTACCCATTGAGGCCACGCTTGCAGATGACAGGGAGGGAGCGGCTGAACGCTTAGAGTATGAGAGCGAGAAACAGCAGCTTGTTGAATCCCTTGAGGAACTTCCGGAACGCGAAAAACAAATGCTGAGCCTGTATTACTATGAGGGGCTTACATTGAAGGAAATCGGCAAGGTTATGGGAGTATCTGAAAGCAGGGTATCACAGATTCACGGCAAGGGATTATCTATGCTCAGAACCATACTGAAAGCAAAACTGAACGCATCGTAGCAGGGAGGTGAGAAATAAATTATGTTCGACAAGGATAAATTTTATCTTGAGGCCAGGCCGGACGGCATATATCTGGGATGTTATGATACGGACTTCAAGGAGAATGATGTTTATGCGTTCCTGAAGGAGTATTCCATTTTGCGCTATGACGTTAAGGCACTCCGGCAGTTCCTCAAGGACGGAAAGGCCTGCAAAGTGTGTCCGAGAAATCCTGCTTTGGAGAAGGAAGCACGCATAATCGTAACGCTTGCTGCCGACAAGATGACGGCTTCAGTTGCTATAGATCCTCCGTTTTTCACTAAGCCTTGGCCTACAGAACAGGATATAGTGAAGTCTCTTACAGCACACGGCGTTAAGAGAGGCATAGATACAACAGCTATTCAGTCATTGCTTGCCAGAAAGCTGGAGAATGATCCGACAGTGGTAGCAATGGGCGTTCCTCCTGTTGAAGGCAAGGACGCATATATAGAACTCATCAAAGACCCGGACAAACCCTTTGAGGTCAGGGACGATGAAAAAATAGATTTCTGGAGCAGAAGCACAATAGTTACGGTTCATCCCGGACAGGAAATAGCCGTAAAACACCCGTTAGAGACAGGCAAGGACGGAATAGACGTTACCGGCAAACCAGCCAAGGCCAAAAAGGTAAGGAACGTTGAATTTTCTTTCGGGGAAGGGCTGAAGCGCGATGAAGAGAATCCGTTAATGCTCGTTGCTGTTGCTGAAGGCCAGCTCAAGAATGACAAAGGAAGGCTTGTAGTTCTTCCGGAGCTTGACATACACAGGGATATAGATTTTGGTGTAGGCAGCATAGATTTCACCGGTGCAGTGAAGATTCATGGCTCAGTGCATGAGGGGTTTCACGTTACTGCACAGGGCAACATAAACATCAACGGCACTGTAGAAGGCGCGGATATAGACAGTCAGGGAGTCATCATCATACACGGCGGAGTTCGCGGAATGGGCAAAGGGACTATCAGGGCTAACGGCGATATTTCTCTCAGCTTTGGTGATCAGGCTACGATACGTTCAGGAGGCAGCATACTCATACAGAACGCAATACTGCACAGCAGGCTTTACGCTCAGAGGACAGTTATGGCACTCGGTGCGGGCAAACACTCACAGATTGCAGGAGGACGCATAGAGGCAGGGCTTGAAGTTGCGTGCAATATTCTCGGCTCTGAAATGGGGACAAAGACGGAGGTTATTGTAGGGCTGCCGCCGCAGATGCTGGAGAAGCGCAAAGTATTCACGACCGAGATCAAACGCTGTGAGGACAATCTTGAACGCATAGAACCTAACCTTTTGCTCCTAAAGAAGATGGAAGCCGCAGGACAGTTAGACGACAACAAACGTGCAATGATGATGAATATAACGAAGATGAAATTTCAGCTTCAGTCCGCACGTGAGAGTATGCAGAAGGAACTTGATGCGCTTGACGAACAATTATCGCTTGTGCGGGATAAGGGCATTGTACGTGTCAAGGAAATATGCTATCCCGGAGTCGTTCTGTCCATAAGAGGGCTGAAATATATTGTTCATGAACCATGCAAATACACTTCATTCATTGCTGACGACGAGAAACGCGCCATAGTTTTAGGTGCATATGACTATAAGTTCGGAAAACCGGGAGGTTAGAGAATCATGCAGCCAGTGAGTATGCTGATGTCGAATTTGAACGTTGAAGCCAACACCCATCATGCCCCGAATGCCCTTGCAGCAGCTCAGGATACCGGGCAGAGCCAGGAAATCATACGCGAGGGGATCAGAATGGTGCAGACTGTGCAGGCCAGCGATGCGGCAGCAAATGCCCAGAGAGTCCACCGCAAGAACGGGGAGGAAGAGCAGGAAAGGAACAACAGGAGGCATTCAGGAGACACCTTCACGCAGTCGCATTCAGAGGAGCACAAAGAGGACAGAGAGCCGCTGAATGGAACTGCACCGCTGATACGGGAGAAAGTAAGGAGCAGGAAAAATTTTGAGTTTCTTGCTTAGGGTTAAAGCGTTATAATCCCTTCGGTATAATTGGCCGGAGGGAAATTTTTTTACGCACAAAGGAGGTTGACACAGTTGCACAAACCCGGCTACAATCTTGACAGCAGACAGCAGACAGCAGACAGCAGACAGCAGACAGCAGACAGCAGACAGCAGACCAGTTTTATGGCTCGTGATACCGTGTTATAACGAGCAGGAAGTTTTACCCATCACAGCACCCAAATTTTTACGCAAGCTCAATGAATTAATCACCTCACAGAAAATTCACGATAAAAGCAGAATATTATTCGTCAATGACGGCTCGAAAGATGATACGTGGCAGATAATCACCGGGCTTTCACATCAGGATCATCACTATTCAGGAATAAGCCTCAGCAGGAACAGAGGCCATCAGAACGCATTGCTTGCCGGGCTCATGGAGGCTAAAGACCATTGCGGCATAACCATATCGCTTGACTGCGACGGACAGGACGACATTAACGCTGTTGATGCCATGCTCGCAGAATACTCTTCGGGAAGCGAGATAGTCTATGGCGTGAGATCAAGCCGGGAAAGTGATACATGGTTCAAGCGCACAACCGCACAGGCATTCTACAGGCTGCTTGCGTCAATGGGAGTCGAGGTCATCTACAACCATGCTGACTACAGGCTCATATCCTCTAGGGTACTGAAACATTTTGCGGGCTTCAGGGAGGTCAACATATACCTTCGCGGAATGATTCCGTTAGCCGGCTTCAAGAGTTCATGCGTGATGTATGAGCGTGCTGAACGTGCCGCAGGCGAGAGCCATTACCCTGTCACTAAGATGCTTGCATTTGCGTTTGACGGCATAACGAGTCTGTCCGTAAGGCCTATAACGGTTATTGCGTGTATGGGAACTGCCGCGAGTCTTTTGGGATTCATCGGGATTCTTTGGGCGGTTATAGCTTTCATCACCGGGCATAACGTAACCGGCTGGGCTTCAACTATGTGCAGATCTGCTTCAGGGGAGGCGTTCAACTATTGAGTCTGGGAATAGTAGGCGAGTATGTCGGCAAAACCTATATGGAGACTAAGCACCGGCCAAGATATATAATCAGTGAGAAAATAAATCTGGAAGGAGAAATAATTTAATTATGATAAGTTTTGCAGGCTTATTCATAGCAATATTATTTATGCTGTTTTTTGGCTGGTTATTCTGTAGTGCCTACGCTATGGGCATGAAAGGATGTCCTAAGCCAGACACAAGAAGCATTGTTGTATTCTGTATATATGCCTTTGCGGGGGCTATATTGCTATATATCCTCATGATGCAGAGGCATACTGTCAACGTATCAGACTGGTGGGTACGTTCATATGATAACATGCTTATGTTGTTTTCACGACCGTTTCTGGCTATTCTTAGGCTCGGAGGTACAGTGCTTTTCGGTGAATATAACACTCTTCCGTGCATGATAATAGCTTTTCCTCTAAAACTATTTGGCTATAGTTTTGTTCGCTATGTTCTTGTAACTTACGTATTCTTTTATCTGCCGGTGTGTTTTATTATTTTCTCTATTCTACGGAAAGTATTACGTGTTGACTGCAATCATCTTTTCCTGCTGTTGATATTTCTTTTTACCCCTATACAAATAGTGAAAACTGCAGGCTTTGTTGATGTGGCATGTATGATACCTGCAGGCTTGGCCTTGCTCCTTGTTGATGACTATGATGCTACGATATTCGACAGAAATCAGATCAAGCGCGACGTTTATATATCAGTTCTGCTTCTGCTCTCAATGCTTTTCAGAAGGTATTTTGCATGTTTTATCGTGGGGTATATGTCTGCTCTTGCTTTGCTGTCTTTATATCAGGTGAAACAGGGAACAAAGCCTAAATCCAAGATGCTCAAAAATGCCTTTCTGAACATAGCAGTAATAGGCTTTACCGCACTTGTTATTATGGTGGTATTTATGAGTCCGCTTCTGTTCAGGATACTGAAAAACAGGTATGGCGTGATCTATGAGGCATACGCTTTTACATGGAGCGAAAAGCTGTATACGCTTGCAGACACTTACGGATTGCTTGTACCGGTGCTGGCATTTGCAGGACTGGTACTGTCGCTATTCAGAAAACGTTTCATGAAATATGCCTGCTTCTGCACAATATCTGCTTTAGCAACTATATATTCATTTTTTACAGTTCAAGGCGGCTTTGGAACTTTTCATGTTTATATTTATATGATGCAGCTGTTCATACTGTCTGCTATTTTTATAGTGCATATTATTGAGCTGCTAAAGAATAAATCTGCTTTGAAGACTTTTGCTGTATCAATTATATATGTCCTGATATTTGCTGCTGATTTTGTTAACTGCTATGTACCTCCTGCAAGAACCTTGTTGTCAGGAATATCTTTTATGTTCAACGAAGAATACAAACCCGAAGTAAGGAATGACCTTGACCAGCTTTATGCACTTGCCGAATATGCTAATTCACTTACGGAAGGCAGTAACAGATCAGTTTATGTGCTGGGCGGCTCTGCATTAAGTGAATTCACTATGGAATATCTATACAAGCCTCAAAGATCGCAGGGACTCAACAATCAAATAAAGGGGCGCGGTGATGAAATCATTGACGGCTTTCCGGTGAATTTCCTTGCTGCCGACATAATCATAACGTCATATGCAGAAAGTGATGATTACGGCACAGTACGGCGTGTTCTTGCGCGTGAAATGAACGATAGCAGCTCCCTCATAGGAAGGCACTTCATCAGAAAGGATCGCAGGTTTGAGCTTGATGGGAATGCTGAAGCCTTCGTATTTGAGAAGCAGGAAGAATTTACCGGTGATGACCTCCGGCAGCTTGCAGAATATTTCACGGAGCTTTACCCGGGACGCGAAGAGCTTTACGCAAAACGTATACTTGTCCGCCAGAATCAATGGGATATTCAGGGGCAGAGGAACAGAGGACTTGCCGTCAAGGGGATCAAATGGCTGCTGGAGAAAAAGATATTGACTCCCGAAGAACTTGCGGCGGTAACAGACAGAAGCGTAGATGAGATAAATCTTCTGGCAGGAAATTAGCCGAAACACAGATATATATTCATGCCTCTCCTGTAAAATATTCGGGAGAGGTTTTTTGTATGGAGGTGTTATCGTGGACAAAAATTTACGCCTTGCTAATCTTTGGGACGAATGGCTGTCGTGTGAGATCGTTTCACAGCGTGAGGCAGACTATGAGGCATCCGGACTCTTGATGGGCATGAAGCATACTCAC
>CAJOES010000043.1 GCA_905233455.1 uncultured Synergistales bacterium
ATATAAAACACTAACGCCTTGAGGTGCTATGTGTTATAATTAAGCAAACAAGGCATCGTGTTTGTTTTTGCCAAAGAAATTATAACATAAAGCCTTGTTTTTTGTTGTGCCTTTTCATAAAATTTTTTCATTCAGTCCATTCAATTAATGCAAAATCCCAATTCAGCCGAAAATCACAAAAAGGAATTTACTTTCAGCAGGAGGCACAAGCTATCATGATGATAGGCAGCAATAACGCTATCTCACTCGCATATAACAACCTTAGCGCGACAAACAGAGCTATGGAGAAAACAGCCCGGGCACTTTCCACCGGACTTAGAATCGCTACAGCCGCAGATGATGCCTCAGGGTTTGCCATAAGCATGAACATATCCGCAAATATCGCAGGAGTAGACCGTGCAATCAGGAACGCACAGGACGGAGTCTCAATGCTTCAGACGGCCGAAGGAGGATTGAATCAGATCAACTCAATGCTTCAGAGAATGAGGGAATTGTCCATAGAAGCGGCTAATGACACCCTCACCATGCAGGACAGGAATTATATCCAGATGGAAATCAATGAGCTTAGGGACAACGTGAACAATATAGCATCTAATACGACGTTCAACAGCAAAAGGCTTCTTGACGGCAGTTCTTCGGCTATATGGTCATCGGACAACGCAAGCACTAAGCTCAATATCAACGGTGCGCTTACGACACTGGATCAGTTCGGGCAGAAGAAATCTGCGGACGGAAATTACAGGATAGAGATTAAAGCCCAAGCAGGACAGGGGCAGGTGCAGAAAAGTTCTCCGATGGTACTAGCAAAGGATAACGTTGTCATGAAAAGAACCATAAACACCGGTGCAGGGGTAAGCAACGTAAACATCAATAACCTTCCTTCAGGGAACTACAGAATTTCCGGAGACACTGCGGAAGAAGCCGAAGCATCCATCACAAGTTCATACGGGCTTGACGCTGAAGAACTCTCGGAATCACTCACTGCCAGCATAAACAGCGACACACTCACCAAAAACGCAAGCATACTCTTTGAGGTTACTGGCACAAGCGGTGGTGCAATAAGACTCAGGGCAACGTCAAGGGTTACAGGAACGGACGGCATAACGGAAAATTACTTCAAGGACAACATAACCCTAACTGAAGGAGAAAGCACGGACTTGCGCGCACTCTTAGGCATTGAGGCTGTTGATGATAACGGGGAGGAGATAGAGTCGCCTTTCAGTCTATCGCTTCAGGAGGATACAGCAGAGAACTTCAAGACGGGCTATAAGTTCGTGTACAGTCTCACGGCCTCAGAGGCAGACAGGACAATAACTATCGCAAGCACTGATACGGTACTGAATGAGGACGGCGAACCCGAAACAGAACCAGAGCACAAATTCAACGTTAATGCGGAGGCAGTGAAAGGCGGAGAACTCAGACTGCGGAGCTTCTATGTCGACAGCGATACGGGAGAATCATACGACAGCGAGGTTGCAGTAACTGTCAGCCCTACAAAGGAACTTGCAGAAGGCGAAATGTATGCGGAGTTCAGGGCGGCAGGCATCGGAGATATTCCGGAATATGATACGGCATTAAGGGACATAAAGACTTTCTACAACAATGAAGGCGTGTACATATTCGAACGTCCGCAGAATATTACTATTACTCAGGGGAACGGAAAACAGGCAACGGTTACTGTCTATTCAGAAGATACACTTGAAGATTTGCGATCAAAGCTGAATGATGCCATTGCTGACGGCTTAGGGCAGAGTCTCTACAGCGACAACAAAGAAAATTTCGTGAGTTTCGTGCGGGAGGACGGCGAGACTTCCGGAGGTGCTGAGGCTGTAGCAGGAACTTTCGTTGTGCGTTCGGCAGTTGCAGGGAATGACGGCAGAATTACGATCAGTTCCGACAACAACGACGTAATCAATGCTCTTGGCCTGAATACCATTACGGACGCAAAAGACAATACATTTATTGCTTCAGTGTATGATGCACATACCGGCAAACTTCTTGCTGGCAACATTTCGACTGACGACAACAGCATTTACGGCGTAATCAGTCCCAACGCAGAAATAGAGTTTGATTCTATGGCTAACGTTAAGGCTTTATGGAACGGGAACACAAAGAGTTATGACCTTCGCGCAGAGTCAACAGCATACAACACGATACTGCACATATCCGACAAGAGCACAGCATTTCAGGTAGGATTAAGAGACGGCGAAGATATGTATATCAATATAGCTGATATGAGGGCTGAAGCATTAGGTTTGAATCGTGTTGACGTTTCGACGAGGACGAGAGCTTCAGACTCTATTGCCGTGCTTGATGCCGCTATACGCAAGGTAAGCGTTCAGAGGACCAGAATCGGAGCGTATCAGAACGAACTCGAATACAACTCCAACAGCCTTACGGAAACGCACCTGCGCCTTCAGGAGTCGGAAAGCAGGATCAAGGATGCTGACATGGCAACGGAAATGATGGAGTTCATCAAGCTCCAGATACTGAGCAATACGGGAAGTTCAATGCTATCACAGGCAAACCAGAATTCGCAGGCTGTAATGAATATACTGAATATGTAGAAGCAAAAAAATTATCCCCTCTGTATCAAATGCAGGGGGGATTTTTTCATGTCCGGCTATAATTCTCCGTTCAGCATGTATTCAGCAAGCTCAAGGGCAAAGTACGTGATGATAATATCCGCACCTGCACGGGCAATAGATATGGCAGATTCGCACGCAATATTCTTCTCATTCAGCCAGCCCATAGAGGCAGCAGCTTTCATCATGGAGTATTCACCGCTCACACAGTATGACGCAACGGGAACATTCACGCGCTCCCTTACAGCCCGGAGAACGTCAAGGTACGGCAAGCCGGGTTTCACTATGATCATATCTGCACCTTCAGCTATGTCTAGTTCCGCCTCCCTGACAGCCTCGCGGACATTTCTGGGGTTCATCTGGTATGACTTCCTGTCGCCGAATGACGGAGCAGACCCAGCCGCCTCCCTGAACGGCCCGTAAAATGCGCTGGCATACTTCACGGCATACGAACATATCAGCGTGTCCGTGAATCCTTCAGCGTCAAGTGCCCCGCGTATAGCCGCAGTGTGTCCGTCCATCATGTCCGACGGTGCAACTATATCTGCCCCTGACCGTGCCTGTGATACCGCGATACGTGCAAGATATTCCAGCGTGGCATCATTATCGACAGTGCCGTTACGGATTATCCCGCAGTGCCCGTGTGAGGTGTATTCGCACATGCAGACATCACCAATAACCGTCAGTTCAGGAAATTCACGCTTGGCCGTCCTTACCGCCTGCTGTATCACGCCGTCATCATCATATGCAGATGAGCCGCATTCGTCCTTATGCTCCGGAATGCCGAAGAACAGCACCGCACCTATTCTGTTACGCACAGCACGTTCAAGGATTACGGGCAGTGTGTCAGGGCTGTAACGTTTCTGGCCGGGCATGGCCGGAATGTCCTCAATGATATTTTTCCCCTCGCGAATGAAGACAGGATACACCAGCATTGACGGTGATAATCGGGTCTCGCTCGTCATTGCGCGAATTGAAGCAGTTTTACGGAGTCGTCTAGGCCTGATTATCATACAGCCTCAATCCTTCCTCAAGATATATTACCGGTTCATACTTCAGGGCTTTGCGGGCAAGCTCTATTGATGCAGATGAATGCAAAATATCTCCTTCCCTTGCATTTTCATGCACTGCCTTAACTTCACGTTCAGGAGCAAAGACAGCATAAATCTTCCGCAGCAACTCATTCAGTGAGATTCTTTCGCCGCACCCTATGTTGAAGACTCTTCCCGATACATCATCACTGAAAGCCGCAAGCATATTCGCAGCAACGATATTCTGAACCGGGCAGAAGTCCCTTGTCTGCGTTCCGTCTCCAAATATGACGGGAATTTTTCCGGACTTCACAGCACTGATCCATTTCGGGATAACTGCCGCATATGCACCGCTGGGATCCTGCCTTGCGCCGAATACGTTGAAATAGCGCAATCCTACGCATTCAAGGCCGTACACACGCGAGAAAAATTCTGCGTACTCCTCGTTCATGTATTTCGTGAGTGCATAAGGTGATAATTCCCTGCCGGTATCTTTTTCCGTCTTGGGCATGGTCTCATTATCGCCGTAAACCGCGCTGGACGAAGCATACACCACACGCTTTATGCCGTTCTCACGTGAAGCCTGAAGGATATTCACGAACCCCGAAACATTAACGTCATGATACTTCACCGGCTCTTTCATGGACTCCGGGACTGACGCAAGGGCCGCATGATGCAGGACGTAATCACAGCCTCTTACTGTTTCACGGCATGTATTGATGTCGGTGAGGCTACCCTCAACGAACGCGAAATCCGGAGATGCCGGGAGATTTTCCCTGTGCCCTGTGCTGAGGTCATCGAGTCCCGTAACACTCTGGCCAAGAGACAGCAACGCTTCAGACAGATGCGAGCCGATAAACCCTGCCGCGCCCGTAACGAGCCATTTATGCCGCCCCTGAATCTTTATTCTTCCCGCAAGAATTTCCGGGTAATTCGTCATCTCTCTATCGCCGTAATCTTTAGTTTGCGCGTTCCTCTGGGTATCTTCACGGTAACTTCATCGCCGACCGCATGTCCGGTTATTGCCTGGCCTACAGGACTCTTCTGTGATATGCGCTGAATCCCTTCAGGGGACACCGCCGCTCCCGATAATTCTTCAGATCCTACAAGTTCATACGTGAAGGATTTTCCCCGCTCTGAATCCTCAAGCGTAACCTTCAGTCCGATTGATACCCTGTTGGTGTCTATGTCTTCATCGTCGATTACTGTAACGGTGCTTAATGTCGCCTCAAGCCGCAGTATCTGATCCTCAAGCTGTGCCTGTTCTTCTTTTGCCGCCGCATATTCAGCGTTCTCGCTCAAGTCCCCGAATGAACGCGCTTCTTCAAGTTTGCGTGCTACCTCGTTGCGTCTTTCCGTGCGCAGGTGGGTCAGCTCCTTGCTGAGACGTTCATAACCGCTTCTGGTCATCTGGCTGGCTTCGTTTTTCTTTGCTGCCAAAATTAATTCACCTTCATGATTTAAATTTTCGTGAGTATTATAAAATATTACAGGATTAAATATGAAAGGAAGGAAAATTTTTATGGCAAACACATACGCATCATACGCGCCTGAAGCATATTCGCTTGAAACAGTAAATACGCTTTTCCGGAAAGTGTATCAGTATATGGCTCTCGGCCTGATACTAACATCACTTGCAGCATACTTCACGGCATCGAGTTCCTTCATGCTGAGTCTTCTGTTCACGTCAAGAGCACCGATGATAGTTATTGCCCTCGCTGAAGTGGGGCTGGTTATATGGCTTGGTGCAGGAATCAGCAAAATATCTGCAGGGACGGCACGTACATTGTTCCTTCTCTACAGCATACTCAACGGCATATTATGTTCTGCTGTCCTGTTGGTGTACACCAGCGAGAGTGTCTACAAGGCGTTTCTCTCAACTGCGGGAATGTTCGGTGCAATGAGCATTTACGGACTCTACACTAAGAGAGATTTGACGGGCATGGGAAGTTTCCTGCGCATGGGGCTTTTCGGGCTGATTATCGCTATGGTGATTAATATGTTCGTAGGGTCATCTATGGCCGAACTGTATATCAGCATATTCGGAATAATAATCTTCATGGGGCTTACTGCATACGACACGGCCAAGATTAAGGAGATGGCATACAGCTTTGAGGGGACTGACGACGAGATGACCGGCAAAATTGCAGTTCTCGGAGCATTGTCGCTGTATCTGGACTTCATTAATATCTTCCTGTATTTGCTGCGTCTGTTCGGACGGGAAAGAAATTAAATTAATATTAATATTCCTGTTGTTCTATAATGCCTCCCAAAACAAACGGGAGGTGTTTTTTTGTTCACGTTCAATCCAGACAAATTATATTTCTTTGATGGCGCAATGGGCACTATGCTTCAATCACGCGGGCTGAAACTCCGCGAGATTCCCGAAAGCCTCAACATAACCAGTCCAGAACTCATCAAATCCATACATGAAGAATATCTTAATGCCGGAGCAGACTTCATCACAGCAAACACATTCGGCGCAAACAGATTCAAGCTCGCAAAGTCAGGCTATTCTGTGCAGGACATAATCACTTCGGGGCTTGGCCTGGTCCGTGAGGCTGCCGGGAATAACGCTCATGCAGTGCTCGATATAGGCCCTACAGGACGGGTAATGGCTCCGCTTGGTGATGCCTCGTTCAGCGAAGTATATGATGCAGTTGCAGAGATGGTTACAGCCGGAAAGAATCTGTGTGATGTGATACTGCTTGAGACATTCACGGATCTGTACGAACTCAAAGCCGCAATACTGGCCGCACTGGAGAATTCAGACCTGCCGGTATTCGCAACAATGAGCTTCGACGAGTCCGGCAAAACGTTTTTCGGTGCAAGTGTTGACACCATGACAGCAACACTTGAAGGACTCGGAATAACCGCGCTGGGTGTGAACTGTTCGTTAGGCCCGGTTCAGCTCGTGCCTATCGTCGAGCGCATATGTTCGCTGTCTCGCATTCCTGTTATGGTTCAGCCCAATGCAGGACTCCCGGTAATGCGGGACGGCGTATCACACTATGACGTTACGGCATCAGAGTTCGCTGAAGTCTCCCGGAAGTTCGCACAGTTCGGGGTGTCCATATTCGGCGGCTGCTGCGGAACTACTCCAGAGCATATACGGCATATGAAGGCGGCTGTAATGTCGGAAGGGAAGCATACACGCACCATTAATGACAGCCGCACGGTGATCTGTTCTGCGTCGAAAATTGCGGAGTTCGGGAAAAGGTTTGCTGTTATCGGCGAGCGTCTCAACCCTACAGGCAAGAAGCTGCTGCAGAAGGCTTTGCGTGAGGGTGATACTGACTACCTCCTGAAAGAGGCAGTGAAACAGCAGGAACAGGGCGCAGATGTCCTTGACCTGAATACGGGGCTGCCGGATATTGATGAAGCTGAAGTTCTGACACGTTCGCTGATTGAAATTCAAGGCATAGTGAATCTTCCCATACAGATAGACAGTTCAGACTATAAGGCCTTAGAGTCCGGTGCAAGAATCTACAACGGAAAGCCGTTATTGAATTCCGTCAACGGAAAAGCTGAGAGCCTCGCTAACGTCCTGCCCATAGCGAAGAAGTACGGTGCTTGTGTATTGGGCTTGACGCTCGATGAGAACGGAATACCGGAGACTGCAGAAGAAAGATTCAGGATTGCGCGGAAGATTGTGGAGGAGGCAGAAAGAATCGGAATACCGAGACGCAATATACTGATAGACTGCCTTGCGCTGACAGCCTCAGCACAGCAGAAACTTGTACCGGAGACACTGAAGGCTATACGCATGGTGAAGCAGGAGCTTGGAGTCTGCACCGTGTTGGGACTGAGCAACATATCATTCGGGCTGCCACGCCGTCCGCTGGTCAACAGGACAATGTTAATCGCCGCAATATGCGCTGGACTCGATGCCGCAATCATAAATCCCGGAGACACGGACATAAAGGAGACTCTTTGCGCATGGAATCTCCTGACAGGTGATGAGGATGATATGCAGAGATACATAGCTTACTGTGAGGAGCACCCGGCGTTATCGGGGGCAAATGTTCAGGCAGTGCAGAAAGATGCGCAGAAGCAGGACACTCCGGCAAACCTGAACTCCGCAATCATGAAGGGCCTGAAGGAAGAAGCGGCAGAACATACACGCAACATGCTCGCCAGCAGGAAGCCGTTAGAGATCATCGAGCAGAACATAGTACCTGCATTGGATTCTGTCGGGAAGGATTACGAGGCCGGCAAAGTCTTTCTGCCCCAGCTCATCAAATCTGCAGAAGCGGCCAAGTCTGCATTTGAGGTTCTGTCGTCTGCAATGTCTTCGGAGGGGTCTGGGAAATCACGCGGGCCTGTGATCCTTGCGACGGTTTACGGGGATGTTCACGACATAGGCAAAAATATAGTGCGTACTATATTCGAGAACTACAATTTTTCCGTAATAGATCTGGGCAAAGACGTTCCGCCGGAAAGAATCGTAGAAGCTGTTGAACGCGATAATGTTAACGTTGTAGGTTTGAGCGCGTTAATGACTACAACTGTTGCGAGCATGAAAGAGACAATCACGAAGATACGCGAATCACGTCCGGACGTAAAAATTATCGTGGGCGGTGCAGTGCTGACTCCGGAGCTTGCAGAATATGCCGGAGCAGATTACTACGCACGGGACGCTATGGAGGGCGTGAGGATTTTAACGGGGCTGCTTGAATAAGTGTATAATTACAAAATATTTTTTCATGAGAGGATTTTTATATCATGCGAAATATAATCATTCAGTGCGAAAAATGGCTGTGTGATAAAGTCGCAAAAGCAAACGCAAACGGAATAATTCTCGGTCTTTCCGGCGGTATTGATTCATCTGTTCTTGCCGCGCTTGGCCGTGAAGCATTAGGTAGCGATAAGGTGTTAGGTGTAATCATGCCCTGCCACAGCATCCCGGAAGATGAACAGGACGCAAGACTCTTAGCGCATGAACTCGACGTGAATTTTATGCGGGTTGACCTGTCGGGAACGTTCGATACGTTATGCGGCAGTACCGGCGAAAATTTCCGCTCCCTCGTGAAGTCCAACATGAAGGCAAGACTCAGAATGGTTACGTTATACGCTCTGGGACAGTCTAAAGGGCTGTTAGTCTGCGGGACAAGCAACCGTTCAGAATACGAGACAGGATACTTCACGAAGTACGGCGATTCAGGTGTTGACCTCATGCCGTTAGCGTCATTCCTCAAGCGTGATATTCGGGCAATGGCACGAGAGCTTCACGTCCCGGAGAGAATCATCACGAAAGCACCCAGCGCAGGACTGTATGAAGGCCAGACAGATGAAGGTGATATGGGCTTCACGTATGATGTTCTCGATGAGTATCTTGCGTCAGGCAGCATATCAGACCCGAAAGCCAAAGACAGAATCGACGTAATGAGGCGGCGCAGTGAACACAAACGCAAACCAATTCCAATTTTCAGAACACAAGAATAAATTAATACAGGAGTGATTTATTACCATGTCAGGACATTCTAAATGGGCAAATATCAAGCACAGGAAAGCAGCACAGGACGCAAAACGCGGCAACCTCTTTCAGAAGTTAGTACGTGCAATAATCATCGCGGCAAAAGACGGCGGCGGAGATCCCGCAATGAATATGCGCCTGAAGACTGCCATTGAACGCGCAAAGGCCGTAAGTGTACCCAACGACAATATAACCCGTGCCATCAAACGCGGAACAGGAGAACTCGGAGACATCTCATATGATGAGCTTACCTATGAGGCATACGGGCCTTCAGGCATTGCGGTGCTCGTAAACGTCATGACCGACAACAGAAACCGCACAACACCGGAAATCCGCGCGCTTCTTGCACGCAACGGCGGACAGATGGGCGAGTCCGGCTCTGTTGCATGGATGTTTGACCGCAGGGGAGTGATTGAGGTCAAAGGCGAGGGACTCGATGAGGACGCACTCATGACTCTTGGCCTTGAGTCCGGCATGTCCGACATGGAAGAAAGCGACGAGGGATTCACGCTGTACTGTGAGCCTTCAGACCTCGATACACTGCAGAAGGCATTAGAGGACGCAAAATATGCCGTCGATAACGCTGAAGTTTCGATGATCGCCAAGACTCCCGTTGAAGTTTCTGACGCTGAAGCCGCAAGAAAGGTCATGCGCCTGATTGATGCTCTTGAAGAACATGATGACGTGCAGAACGTTTATTCAAACTTCGAGATAGCTGAAGCAATAGCCTCACAGTTAGAGGAAGAGTAGTTATAGTTGTCTGATATTGTGTGTCTGGGAATAGATCCGGGGCTTGCGCGGATTGGTTTCGGTGCAGTCGCTCAGTCTGGCTTCAGGCTAAAGGCTCTGAACTACGGCTGTATTGAGACCAGTCCGGCTTTGAGCTTCACGGAAAGGCTTCTGCAGATATATACGGAGCTTCAGGAGCAGATGAATATTTGTTCTCCCGACATAATTTCAGTGGAAAGATTATTTTTCGGGCGCAACACAACGACTGCTGAATATGTCTATCAGGCAAGAGGAGTGATCATGCTGTTATGTGCGCAGAAGAAACTTCCCGTGATTGAGCCTAAACCCAACCAGATAAAGCTGGCATTGTGCGGTACAGGTGATGCGGACAAAGTACAGGTTCAGCGGATGGTGCAGAGATTCTTGAATCTGGACGAGATACCCAAACCCGATGATACTGCGGACGCTCTTGCTGCGGCAGTTGCTGGGCTTGCGCTTCAGTTTGCATCATGATACGAACATTAACCGGCAAAGTTTCGGGCATTTTCGGGAGCACCGTAATTCTTGACGTAAACGGCATAGGCTTTGAGGTGATCTGTTCGCGTTCCGTCCTGTCATCATGCACGCAGGACAGCACGGCAAAAATCGTAACGTCCCTTCAGTTCTCAGAGGCAGGAGCGGTGATATACGGCTTTGCGTCAGAACGTGAGCGGGAATTCTTTTTGCGCATAACCGGCGTAAAGGGTGTCGGCGGACGTACGGCCATAGCGTTGCTGTCGGAAATGCCGGTAGACTCTATCCTTCAGGCAATAAGCACTGCTGATGTTGCAGCGTTGTCGAGGGTTCCGGGAATCGGTAAGAAGACTGCTGAACGTTTATGCTTTGAGCTGAAGAATATTGCGGAGCTTAGGACATTAGGCGGCAGTGATGACATTCCGGAGAAGGCTGACACCGCAGAATCTGTTATTGCCGCTCTGTTGTCCCTAGGGTTCTCCCGTCTTGATGCAGGAGGAGTGATTAACTTGTTGAGAGCCGCGCACGGTGAATCTTTCGACGCACTCAACGAGGAAGATTTACTGCGATTAGCATTGAAGGAGCTTCACAGATGACGGACAGAATATTTGATGTTCCACGCTCGCCTGATGATATTACCGTAAGGCCGAAATATCTCGACGAGTTCACCGGGCAGGAGAAGCTCAAGGAGAAACTGCGCATATACATATCAGCCGCAAAAGGACGCAATGAGCCGTTAGACCACATATTATTTTACGGCCCGCCCGGACTCGGCAAGACCACGTTAGCCGGGATAATCGCTCAAGAAATGGGTGGACAGCTCCGCACAACAACCGGCCCTGCACTGGAGAGAGCCGGAGACCTCGCCGCAATAGTCTCAAACATTGAACGCAATGACGTGCTGTTCATCGACGAGATTCACCGGATGCCCGCACAGGTTGAGGAGATACTTTATCCCGCAATGGAGGATTTCACGCTTCATATAGTTGTAGGCAAAGGCCCGTTAGCCCGCACAATAGCACTGACACTCCCGAAGTTCACGTTATGCGGTGCAACAACAAGGCTGGGGTTGCTGACCTCGCCTCTGCGCGCAAGATTCGGCATCACGGAGCAGTTATCGCTGTACACTGACGACGAATTATCCCGCATAATCCTTCGGGCGGCTCATGTGCTCGGAATGGATATTACCGTCCCTGCATGTCTGGAGATTGCACGGCGTTCACGCGGAACACCGAGAGTAGCATTACGGCTTTTGCGGCGTGTCCGTGATGTCGCGGCTGTCAGGAACGGTGCAGAGAGCCAGATAGATGACGAGCTTGCTTCTAGGGCTATGGATATGCTTGACGTTGACGCGGAAGGACTCGACGAGGGAGACAGAAAGATTTTGCGGGCAGTGATTGACCTGTTCAGCGGCGGGCCTGTGGGGCTGGGGACTTTGGCGGCAGCACTGAACGAGGACGCACAGACGATTGAAGATATATATGAACCGTACCTGCTTCAGAAGGGCTTGCTTGAACGTACGCCCAGAGGCAGAAAGGCAACGAAGAACGCATATTTATATCTTGGCCGCAAAACTCTGAATGATTTCAGGGATAATGATATTGTAATTCCGTTTTGATGGGAGATGATTTTAATTCGATTATGTCATAAAAACTGTTTCGTGTTGGTATTGGTGCTGTTATTGCTGTCGGCTAATGATCTTGAAGCCCGTGATATTTATGTGCGCCTCTCACAGTCCGGAAGCTATTCCGTCAGCACGACATCAGGAACTATAGCGATGACAGATGGCGAAGGCCGTCTCGCAAATTTAGGGGACGGTGCAAAGATTACGACAGCAGGAAACAAGGCCAGCATTTCCGGCAATTCATTTTTCCTCCCGTTAAGGCTCTCAACTCCCGGCTACCTGAAGTTCAATGGCAGGACTTACCGAGGCTCATTCCTCATCACACAGAAAGCAGGACTGCTAAACGTTGTAGATATAGAACAGTACCTTTACGGCGTGCTCCCGGCAGAAGTCGGCGCATCATGGCACACACAGGCATTAAGGGCACAGGCTATATGCGCAAGAACTTACGCGCTGAAACGGAGCATGAGCAGATCTGACAGGGGGTATGATGTTGTTGACACTGATGCGGATCAGGTCTACAAGGGGCAGGGAGTGGAGACGGCCAAGACTAACCAGGCTGTGCAGAGTACGGCGGGTGAAATCGTAACTTACGGGAAAGAAATTGCTGATACGTACTTTCATTCTGACAGCGGAGGACATACGGCTAACATTAAGGACGTTTGGGGGCAGGCAGTGCCATACTTGACGGGAGTCCCTGAAGTAGTGAACTTCAAATCACCTACAGCCACATGGAACGCGAGAATTTCAGCGGCAAAGATTCAGAGTACTGTAACGAAAATTACAGGCACTGATATAGGCACTATAAGGGAAATTCAGGTGTCGGAAGTTGACGAGGGAGGCCGGGCGGTAACGATGAACTTCATCGGCTCAAGGGGAAGCAAGACTCTCAGAGCGAGCCAGTTTCGGACAGCAGTAGACCCCAGAACGCTGAAGAGCACAATGTTCACGCCTTCAGGAGGAGCATTCAACGTAAGCAACACTACAACACCGAACGGACTCGTAAGCAGGAACGCTAAAAGCCAGCAGACAGCTTCTGACGGCCTTACGTTTGAGGAACGGCAGGGAATCGCAAGGATGACAGCCGAAGGAGTCTTCACTACAACAGAACTAATCGACATGCTGACCAATCCCGCAAAGCAGAAGAATTACTATCAGACGGGAGTCAGCAGGAGCGGCATTAAAACCAATGCCAAGACGAACACTCAGCCGCAGGTAAAACCCAAGAACAAATACGGCTATACGATCGAGAAATCCGGCAATGATTTTGTGTTTTACGGACGGGGCTGGGGGCATGGCGTAGGTTTGTGCCAGTGGGGAGCTATGGCAATGGCTGAACAGGGCTGGAGCGCGGAAAAGATTCTTGAGCATTACTATCCCGGCACAACAATAAGAAGGTACAAGTGAAAGTGAACAAAATTTATTCCCTCAGTTCATACAGCTACAATCTTCCTCCTGAATGTATAGCCCAGGCTCCCGCAAATCCCAGAGATTCATCACGTCTGTTAGTGTGGGACGTTGAAACAGACACTGCTGACACAACAAGACATTTCCGGGACATATTGAGCTTTCTGCGTCCTGATGACCTGCTCATACTCAATGACACTAAGGTTATACCTGCAAGGCTCAAGGGTACGCGTTCAGGCGGAGGGCACTGCGAGATATTTCTGCTCCGGAATCTTTCGCCCGACTTTCTGACATGGGAGGTACTGGTCAGGCCTGCACGGAAGATTCATGTCGGCTCATGCGTCAATGTGAACGGTGAGGTTCTGCACATTCTCGGCGAAAAGCCCGAAGGATTGCGCACCGTGAGATTTGAGCTGTCCGGACGTGATGAATTCATGACGTTTCTTGAGCAGTCCGGACATGTTCCCCTGCCTCCGTATATCCATAACGATAATGATATGAGGGAAGCGTACCAGACAGTTTTTGCGCGCAATGACGGTTCTGTTGCCGCACCAACTGCAAGCCTGCACTTCACGCCGGAGCTGTTGTCGCGCATTCAGGCTATGGGCGTGAAGATCGGGTACGTTACGCTTCATGTTGGGCTGGGGACATTCAGGCCGGTGAAAGCTCAGGACATACGCGAACACGCAATACATACGGAGCACTGCACCATACCGGAAGAGACTGCGGAAATGATCCGGGAATGCAGGGGACGGGTTATAGCTTCGGGGACAACTGCGGCACGGACTCTTGAGGCTCTTGAAGGCCAAGCCGGGACGATGGATACGGGGCTGTATATTTATCCCGGCTATAAGTTCAGGGTTGTTGACGCTCTCATCACAAATTTTCACCTGCCGGAAAGCTCGCTGATCATGCTTGTCGCGGCATTTGCGGCGAATAAGGCAGGAGGCCATGAGGAAGAAATGTTATCGCGCCTTATAGGGATATACGAGGAATGCGCAAAGACGGGCTGGAGGTTCTTTTCGTTCGGAGATGCAATGTTCATAGTTTGATTCTGTCCGCTGTAATCTCTTCAGGTTAAACGCCGTAATATTTCCTTGCTGTATAATATGCCAATCTTAAATTTACAGGAGGAATTTTTTTTATGATTATATTTATGATAAGTACTGCAGTGATAGCTTTGCTGTGTATGTCTGCCGGAACTGCGCATGCTGATGATTCATATTCAGAGGATATTGCAGAAGAGATACGTGGCTTTCTGCTCGATGATGACTGGAACTTTGACTTTGATGACGAAAAGGGCGTGTTCAAGTTCGGCGTTAATATCAACGGCAAAATGAAGCACGTGAATTATTTTGTGCCTGTCCGTGATGATTCCTACACCGTATATGCCGCATCCCCGATAAGCGCGGATTCAGATGACCCGCTGTCTATGGCAGAAGTCGCGAAGTTCATGTGCTGGGCAAATTACGGACTGCGCAACGGCAACTTTGAGCTTGACATGAGGGACGGAGAGATACGCTACAAGGTTTTTGTTGACTGTGATGGGATTTTGCCTTCAAGGGATGTTGTACGCAGCAGCATTATCGTTCCCGCAATGATGTTTGAGCGGTATTCGCCGGGTATACTTGACGTGATCTTCAAGGGGACCAGCGCGGAAGAGGCCGTGCAGAAGTGCGAACAGTAAGTTTTGCGGGCAGGACGGAGA
>CAJOES010000044.1:0-19061 GCA_905233455.1 uncultured Synergistales bacterium
GTACCGGTACATATACAGATTCACGCTTGATTCTCGCATTTGAATCTTGTCGCGAATCCTACACTATGAATACTTGAAACATAAAAGCTATTTTACTTAATTGTCCGCCTCTTCACGCCACTTATTGAATTCCGCAAACAGCTCATCAGGCATAAACGGCCCTGCAAGAAGCCCGTTCCTCTCCTCATACATAGCCTCAAACGAGCCGTAAGAAGGATTCCCGAACTCGTCATCAATCAGCGTTGTTCCGTCCGCATTGCATTCCTCGTATTCTTCTGCGTGCTCCGGATCATAGTCCCAATGCTCCAGAATGTCCTCAATCTCCCATTCAGACAGCTTATGATCAGGCTTCACCCATGCACGTACAGCAGGTTTCGTCATCACTGCCTCCATTCATCCCACCTCCCTTCACTTCATCCTCTCATACAGCCCGAACAGCCCCGCAGCAATATCCATATCCCCAATATCCTCCGGCCACCCGTAAGCCCGGCATACAGCGGCATCATTCTCACGGTGCGCAGCTCTCAGCTCCGGCGGCATGGACAGCGGGTCATACATGTCTGCAAGCGTGCTCTTCCGGAACTTCCCGCGAACCTCCAGAATCCTCCCGGCAGTGCTCTCTATATGCCCCCGGACATCATCATCACAGGCAGGAAACGGGAAATTGTGATACACCGCAGGAGAATAGCTGTAACTCATTCCCAGCCTTCCGGCAACTATATCTACCCATGCCATATGAATACGCGACATAAGCACTCCGAAAATGTATGGATTTGCGTCGGGGATAATCTGTATCTTGTTGCTGGCGATAATATCAGACGACATATAACCCATAGGTATATATTGCCTCTCATGAGACGTTACCTCTGGAACAACCATAAAATTACCGCTTTCCGGCTGGCGTATCTGAGTGAAAAGCATCGGTGTATCAGCTGCCTGCCGCACTGATTTTGTGCTGCTCTTCCTCCTGCACTCTGCAACAAGCGCAAGCCTCTGCATGAAGGGCTTTATGTGCCTGTATTCCCCCGGTTCTGCTCCGGCAAGCCATATGCAGTAACGCACGAGGTCATAGAGGAAATCCCTGCCTCCCATGTAACGCCGTATGAACCTTTCAGCCTCCGGATAGCGCGATATGATTTCGTCCCGTTCTGACGGGGACATGATGAGGTTTCCGCCGTCCGTAGGCTGTGATCCCTTCTTCATGCCCGGCAGATCCGCATTCATCTGCTTTGTCCTGTTGGTTATGTAGAAGTCCGGAGCGTCAAGAAGGTAGCCGTTGATATGTTTTGCTTCCCTCCTGATGCCCGCTGAATCATATATGTATTTCGGGTAGGTGTCCTGATGGGTAAAGCCCGTTATGATGCAGTGAACGTGTGCTTTGTCTTCTGCCTCGCTCTGCCACACGAACGGCCTGTAAGCAAGGAACAGGTTAATTTTCCGGAGTATGAACTTCCAGAATACAGAGACGGATTCTCCCTGCGATATTGAGTTTGTTGACACAAATGCGGCGCGTATATCCGTATCCCTGATGAAGTCTGCCGCTTTGTTGTACCATGCACATACGTAATCGAGCTTTCCGGGGTCTTTCATGTCGCGGAAGGCAATGCTCATATCCTCTGCCTGTTCGCGTTTCCTCCACTGATGGCCGTAGAAAGGGGGATTGCCCATAATGTAGCTGAGCTGTCCGGGCGGGATTATCTCTGCCCAGTCTGTGCGGAGTGCGTTTGCTTCCCTGATATTGCCGTAAGTCTTGAGCGGCAATAAGTCTCCGTAGAACTTTATGATATTCTTTGTCTCGTTCCACATCTGAGCCTCCGCGATCCACAGTGCGGTGCGTGCAACAGAAACAGCAAAGTCGTTTATCTCTATTCCGTAAAACTGTGAGATGGATACCTGTATGGGCGTATCTTCTTCGGTGTCGGTGAATGAAATCTGCTTTGAGAGTTCTGCAAGTATCCTGTTCTCCAGACGGCGCAGGGACAAGTATGCTTCTGTTAGGAAGTTCCCGGAACCGCAGGCGGGATCAAAGAATTTCAGTGATGCAATCTTCCTCTGAAATGCGCGAAGTTTCTGCGTCCTGGCTTTTGCCGGTGATGATAATGCCGCGTCAAATTCTGCATTCAGTTCGTCCATGAACAGCGGGTCAATGACCTTGTGTATGTTCTCTACGGAAGTATAGTGCATACCTCCTGTGTGCCGTGTCTCCGGGTTGAGTGTGGACTCGAATACCGCGCCGAAAATAGTCGGTGATATGCCTGACCAGTCAAAGCCCTCGCTCATCTCCTCAATGATTATGCGCAATGGTTCGCCGTCAAGCCTTGGTATCTCAATATCACTTTCAGCGAACAATCCGCCGTTTACGTACTTAAACGCTTTAAGCTCATCATCAAGGTACGGGTCTCTTTCCTCCGGGTGTGTGCTCAGGACTTCAAACAGTTTCCGGAGTACATCGCGTGCCATATTCTGCCTGTCTTTGATGTAGTCATGGAACTGTGATTTGGCGAATAATCCAGCGTCTTCAGCATACAGGAGGAAGACTATGCGGACACAGAAGACATTGAGGCTTTTCTGAGAGTCTTTGTCGTCCGGGTTAATGTAGCGTTCAAGGAGTGAGTCATAGAGTTTTGCGACGAGTTCGCCGGCCTTTACGGACAGTGTAACTTCGCGTATCTCTTTTGGTGCAGGGCTTGAGGTGTCGGTGAGGAATGCGAGCTTGTGCCGTTCGCGTGCCAGTGATGACAGGGTTATGATTTCTGGCTGTGCTTTAGGCTGTTCCATGTCGTATATGCGGAACTCCCTGAAGTTGCAGGCGACGATGAATCTTCCGCGCTGTGAGGCGGGGAGCCAGTCGTAATAGCGTTTGGCCTGCTGGTATGGTGTTGCTTCAGTACCGTCGGACTGCGTTATGGCTTTGTCGAGGCTGACATCACAGCTCTTCTGCTCGATCACAGTTCCTGTTGAGGGGATATAGGCATCAATGTAGCTTGTGTGCTCAAGAGCAACATGCTTCTCGAAATCTATATGCTGTTCGGGGTATTCGATGCCCAGAACGTCCCTCAGCAGTTCAAGCCAGAATTTTTGCGTATCGCTTTTTTCGTTTCCTTTGCCGTTCCAGCGTTCAGAGAATCCCGCGGTATTATCAGCCACTTCAAAACAGCCTCCGTTTGCTTTATTGTTGCGTTAAAGTATAAAAAAATTCCCTTCCTGCCGCAATGACAGAAAGGGAAGGTTATTGTTATGTGATGAGTTTATATAGCCGCCGCCGCAATGCCAAGAATCACAGCAAGGAAGCCTAAAAGCGTCTGCCTCTTGTATGCGGTGTAAAGCCCGAGCACTACAGCCAGCGTCGCGAATAACTGCCTGTAGGCAAAGAAGGCCGTCATGCCCATAACTACTGCGATGATTCCTATGACGATATACTGAACTTTCGCAACAAGAACTTTCTGCGACGGTGTAAGAATTCTGTCGCTGGGTACGCCGTATTTCTCGTCATAATCGCTCACTATGCGCTTCAGCGTTACGGACAGTATCAATAGCCCGATAAGGTTGGGGAGTGCCATTAATCCGTTGAGCGTGTCGGAGATGTCCCAAATGTTGTTTAGGAACTGGTTGCCTTCTGTACCGATGAACTGACCTCCGGCCGCACCGATAAGGATCATGAGAATCCATAACACTTTCATGATGGGCTTGCACCAAACGCCGAACAGATACGTTACTGCGGTTTCAGCGTACCAGTACCAGCCGAGAATCGTCGTGAACGCAAAGAGCAGAAGCCCTACGGACAGCACATATTTTCCGGGTGCGCCGAGAGCGTTCTCGAATGCCTTTAGCGTGAGCTGTGCTCCGGTAAGTTCAGGAGAGCCGGTAAGAGTTCCGGTAACCATAACGACAAGAGCCGTCATCATGCAGATCACGATAGTATCCATGAACACCTCAAAGATTCCGTAGAATCCCTGCTGTACGGGGTGATCAACGCTTGCAGTTGCGTGAACCATAGGAGCAGAACCCATACCTGCTTCATTGCTGAACACGCCTCTTGCTATACCTCTCTGCACTGCCTCTTTCACTCCCCAGCCTGCCAGTGCTCCGGGCAATGTCTGCAGCGGTTCATTGAATGCAAGGTGCACTGCCTGAGATACTGCCGCAGGAATTGCGGAGGCATTCGTTACCAGCACGAACACCGAGCCTGCAACGTAGAATATAGCCATGAAGGGGACTATGTATGTTGTTACTGTTGAGAGGCTCTGAAGTCCGCCAATGATGACCAGTGCGACAAGGACAGCCATTATGATTCCGCTGTACAGGTGATTGATTCCCCAGCCCATAGACATAGCTTCTGCCGCTGAGTTAGCCTGAGTTGCCGCACCGATTCCGAATGATGCCAGGAACGCAAAGACAGCAAAGAGCACAGCAAGAATTTTCCCCAGAAATGCCCAGTTTTTGCCGAGTGCTTCGCCTGTGCCGTTTTCGAGGATATACATTGTGCCCCCGCGCCAGTCTCCGTGCGCGTCCTTCTGCCTGTAGTGGACAGCAAGCGTAACTTCAGCGAACTTTGTGCACATGCCGAATATTGCTGATATGAGCATCCATACCATTGCGCCGGGCCCGCCGAGATGCAGTGCCGTAGCAACACCTGCAACGTTGCCTGTTCCGACTGTTGCCGCCATTGCCGTAGCCATTGCCGCGAATGATGTTATTGATTTGTCCGTGCCGCTCTTCTTCCTGAAGCTGAAGACTTCGGACATTGCATCAAAGAAGTAACGGAACTGGGGAAGGCCAAGCAGAAGCGTTAAATATACGCCCGTGCCGACAAGCAATATTAAAACGGGAGCACCCCAGACGAAGCTGTTGATTATCCCGTTGTAATACATGATCGTGTCCATTATGTTCATGGATTAAATCACACTCTCCTAAATCGTAAAAATTGTCTGTACATTATACACAGATTTATTATGAACGCAAATTAAGGCCGTATGTAATAAAATTATGCTCAAGGAGGAATTAAAACACATGAACATTATGATAGCTTCAGATATTCACGGCTCATCTTATTACTGCAGGGAAATGCTTAATGCTTTTGAGCGGGAGAAGCCGGAAAAACTTCTGCTGTTAGGGGACATACTCTATCACGGGCCGAGAAATGATTTACCTAGAGACTATAACCCGAAAGACGTTGCTACGATGCTGAACGGGATAAAGGCTTCAGTTCTGTGCGTCAAGGGGAATTGCGACAGTGAGGTGGATCAAATGATGCTTGAGTTCCCGATTATGGCGGAGTACTGCGTGCTGTATGCAGGAGGCCGGACGCTCTATGCCGCTCACGGACACCATGAACGCCCGGCACTATCGGAAGGGGATATATACCTTCAGGGGCATACGCATATTCCGACGTGGGATGGAGCACTGAATCCCGGGTCTGTATCTATACCGAAAAACAATACTCCTCACAGCTATATGATGCTGAATGATGACGGCTTCACGTGGAAGAATTTAGACGGGGAGATATATCACGCTCTCTAATCTGCCGCCCATCTTGAGGAGAAATCTTCACGGTTCATCTTCAGGCCGGTCTGTAAGGCCGATAGCGTATTATCGTCGGACATATCCATTGACATGATGGAATTTGCTACGGCTGAACGTATGTCCTTCAGTGATGTCTTGGCCTTTATCCAGTTCGGCGCATTGAATGTTTTGTTGCTGTTTTGCGAAGCCTCTTGAAGTGCAATTTTGAACGCATTATTTAGGCACTTTCCGGCCATCTTGATGACTTTATCAAATAGACCTGTGCTCTTCATGAGTGCTAATACCTTTGACGGGTCGGGAACAGTATCAGGCATGTTGTTTATCTCGCAGAATATCACTGACACAGCAAACAAATGATGATACGGTGCATATGCTTTCATGGCAAGAAGGGACTCATTAAGATTGAGGGGATTCTCAGGTTTCCAGTTCTCATATACTGCTCTATATATCTCAAAGAGAGCATCAATATTTTTCGGGCTGTATGTGCGGTGAAACAACTGCTCAAAATATTTGTCGAAAATTTTGCTTTCACTGTATGAGATCGTCGGCCTTTGGGAATGCCACGCAATTAACTGTTTGCCCAATGAGGTTAAATCTACGGTGTGTGCTGTGTTGTATTTTGCAGTGTTGACGGTTTCCCCGCGCTTAGTGATGAAGTAGCCGTCAGTGAAATACTGCTCATATGCTTTCTTCATGGCAAGAACATATTTATCGTTGCTCCGGAGGTCTCTGGCCTTTACCGCCGTCTGTGAGTTCGTTGAAGTGCTTATCACGTCGGCCCGTTCAGTGTCAGCAATCTCATAGAACCTGAACATAATATATGAATCTTCAGCATTCTTTACGGCTTCACTGCTGTTATATATGGTGGTCAATGACTGGCAGCCATTCACTACATTCAAATCTTTTACCGTCATAATATCATCTTCAATGCTTATGGAAGAACATATTGCAGTGATTCCGTTGTGCAGGAAAAAGAACTCTCCGGGATTGCTCCTCAGAGTCCGGGCAATATCCTTATTGACCTTGTTGCCTGACCCCAGAGACTGCCGGACGTTTTTGCGGAATAATGAGCCGTCCTTTATGCCGGGAATCTTTATGCAGTCCCTCAATGGAACAGCCGCAATTACTGTTCTTGTGCTGCCTATGTTCATATCTACATACCTGCCGGCTTCAAGCCTGAATGCGTGATTGATATACGGCCTGTTAGCGTTCAGTGCCTCGTCATATCTTGCCTTCAGAGTATCATTGTCTACAACAACAAGATTTGCGCTTAGTGTAATGCTCTCTGCAAGTTCAGAGCTGAATATTTCGAGATCTTTTTTTGCGGCCTCAGTGAGTTCTGAAGAGGTAATCAGCTCAAAACATATGCTGTAATTATCGTCCAGTGCCGAAGATATTTCACTGATTTTAGCTCTGAGCCTGTCGTTTGCATTTTCCTGAAGGTGCTGTAAGTCCTTAATCTGTATCCATGATGATAATACTTCCATCAGAGGTGCAGAATCTATTTTGCCCGACGAGTAAAATTTTCCCTGAATGATATATACGGTTTCATTCTGGTCGCTTACGTAAACGGCATCAATCTGCTTGTCCCCTGCACCGTCAGTTATACAGCTCTTTGCTTCTGCAGCGTCAAGGCTGTAAATGTTTCTTAGATACCAAGCAATGAACCTTTGACCGTCGTTTGAATAATTATTTATGTAGTAATCCTGTGCAATGTCATGTTTTATCTTCTCATACATTTTGAATCTCCTGTTATCATTAGGTGCAGATATTATAACTGCATGGGGTGTAAAAATGGATTACAGAAACCTTGAAAACAAACTGATTCAGACCCGCCGGGACTTCCACAGATACCCCGAATCTGCATGGCTTGAGTTCCGCACGTCATCACTTATAGCACAGAGGCTTCATGATATGGGCTATACCGTCAGGACAGGCCTTGAAGTCATTGATCCTGCATCAGTCATGGGTCGGCCTCCGGAAGATGTTATTGCGCGTAACATGAAGCGTGCACTCTCACAGGGAGCGCGTGAAGAGTGGATTGCTCCCTACACCGGACTGACAGCCGAAATCGACACGGGGAAGCCCGGCCCGGTAACAGCTTTGCGGTTCGATATGGACTGCGTTGAAGTTCAGGAGAGCACGGACAGTTCACACCGTCCGGAACATGAAGGATTTGCGAGCGTCAATGCCGGACTGACTCACGCCTGCGGACATGATGCACATATGGCTATAGGTTTGGGTGTTGCTGAGGTCTTAATGTCGGAACGTGAAAACCTTTGCGGCAAAGTGCGCTTTATCTTTCAGCCGGGGGAAGAAGGCTGCAGGGGAGCATACGCAATGATGAAGAAGGGCATAGTTGATGATGCTGATTACTTCCTCGCAATGCACATAGGAATGAATGTGCCTTCAGGGGTTTTCGGGGCAGATTCACGCGGCTATCTTGCGACGACGAAATTTGACGCGGAATTTACCGGAATCCCTGCACACGCGGCGGCATCTCCGGAACAGGGCAGAAACGCATTACTGGCGGCATGTTCGGCGGCACTGGGGCTTCACGCTGTAGCACCTCATTCGGGAGGAACTATGCGCATCAATGTAGGTACGCTAAATGCAGGTACGGGACGCAACGTCATAGCGGATCATGCAGTCATGAAGATAGAGACTCGCGGGGAGACTCCGATTATCGCGGAATATGTATACTCACGGGCTGTTGATGTGCTTGAAGGCGCGGCCAAGATGTATGGCGTTGAAGTTGCTATCACGAAGGCTGGAGAGAGCACAGCTGCGCAGGGCAGTCCGGGGCTTGCTGGGATTGTTGCTGATACTGTGAGGGAGCTGGGGATATTTGAGCGCGTTGAAGATGTGATTCATGTCGGAGGCAGTGAGGATGCTGCGTGGTTCATGGAACGGGTACAGGCTAAAGGCGGTCAGGCTGTTTATATGGGGTTGGGAAGTGATATAAAAGCTCCCCATCACAACGGAAGGTTTGATATTGATGAAAGCGTCATGATTAAGGGAGTTATTGCACTTTCTGCTGTAGTGAAAAGATTAATGCGCTAATTCTTAAGGCTGTGAATCGGTGCAGGAATCCTTCCGCCCCTCGCAATGAAATCATGAGCACTTGCACTATTCACCGCCATAACCGGAGCACTTCCCAGCAGTCCGCCGAACTCTACCATATCACCGGCCTTCTTGCCCGGAGCAGGAATGATTCGCACGGCAGTAGTCTTTGAGTTGATCACGCCTATAGCCGCCTCGTCCGCAATGATCGCCGAGAGTGTTTCGGGTGTCGTGTCCCCCGGAACTGCAATCATGTCCAGCCCGACGGAACATACGCACGTCATAGCTTCGAGCTTCTCCAGACTCAGAGCACCGGACTTCACCGCCGCAATCATACCCTCATCTTCACTGACAGGGATAAATGCCCCGGAGAGTCCGCCGACATGCCCGGAAGCCATAACGCCGCCCTTCTTCACGGCATCATTCAGCAGTGCTAGAGCCGCAGTAGTACCGTGCGTCCCGCAGACCTCAAGTCCCATAGCTTCAAGTATACGCGCAACCGAATCGCCCTGTGCCGGTGTAGGAGCAAGCGAGAGATCCACTATCCCGAAAGGAACACCCAACCGTTCAGAGGCCGCCGCAGCAACTACCTGCCCCATTCGCGTAATCCTGAATGCAGTACGCTTCACCGTCTCAGCAACAACGTCGAAACTTTCTCCCTTTACGTCCTGCAGTGCCCTGTACACCACGCCAGGCCCTGACACGCCGACATTGATGACGCACTCGCCTTCGCCTGAACCGTGAAACGCTCCAGCCATGAACGGGTTATCCTCAACTGCATTAGCGAACACTACAAGTTTTGCGCACCCTAAGCCGTCCTGTGATGCTGTACGTTCTGCAGTGTCTTTGATGATTCGCCCCATCAGTGCAACAGCGTCCATATTGATCCCTGCCTTTGTCGTTGCAACGTTGACGCTTGAGCACACTAATTCCGTTGATGATAATGTTTCTGGTATTGCCTCAATCAGCCGCCGATCTGAATCCGTGAAGCCCTTGTGCACCAGTGCAGAGAATCCTCCGATGAAGTTCACCCCGCAGGATTTAGCCGCAGAGTCAAGAGCCTGGCCTATCGTGGCGTAACTGCCGTTAGTGCATGAGGCCGCAACCTGCGCAACAGGAGTAACAGATATTCTCTTGTTGATGATGGGGATTCCGTATTCCCGCTCAATCTCACAGCCTGTTTCTACAAGGTGTTCTGCCTTCCTGCATATCTTGTCGTATATCTTCCGTGCACACGCCTTTATGTCCGGGTCCGCACAGTCATACAGTGATATTCCGAGCGTGATCGTCCTGATGTCCAAGTGCTGGTGGTCAATCATATTGACCGTCTGCATGATGTCCGATATGTTGAGCATGATCTACACCCTGTGCATTGCCTCGAATATGTCGGAACGCTGAATGTGTATCACTAACTCTTCAGCCTCTCCGCGCTGAATCAGTGCCGTGCGTATTTCGTCGAAAGAATGTTTTGATGTTGAAGTATCTACAAGAAGGGTCATGGTGAATATTCCTTCCATTACTGTCTGGCTGATGTCTAATATGTTTACGTCCATTGATGCCAGAAGCGAGCATACTGAAGCGATTATGCCTACCCTGTCATTTGCTGTTACTGTCATGATAGCTTTCATGATACGTGCTCCTTTAAGTATTGAAGTGAATTGAAGTATATCATGTATTGAAGCTGAAAATATTTGCTGTATGGGATTACAGCATAATACATGTACAAATATTTTTAAGGTATAATCAGCTCAGGAAAAATACATAAAAATTTTAATCATGCTTCAGAACAAAGGAGGAAGTTTTCTTATAATGCAGAACAAATTTTCTCATGCACTCCTTATAGCTGTAATGCTTTCTTTTGCAGTACCGTCATTTGCTGCCTCACCCAGAATCATAATGAATGGTGATGCTCATGTAGGCGAGCAGTTGGTTCTTGCTGTTGATGCGTCGGGAATACCGTCAAACGGTTCTGTCGCCTGGTCAGTCAGCCCCACAACAGGACTGAATCCGGACAGAATACTGTTCAGGGCAGGAGGCCGTGAATGCGCCTTCATTCCTCTGGACACACAGCCAGTAAAGGTTACGGCTTACTTCATGGACAGGAACGGCGATGAAGTCTCAAGCACCGAAACGCTTGTTACGCCGAAAGAGTTTCAGGTTGATATTGCCGTTGTAGTTGAGAGGCCCTTAACCCTGTGGGACAGTGCGAAACGCTCAAACTACGTGCTCAGTCCTGATATTCTGCTCGCAAATTCGCCTGTAAGGATACGTGCATCACTTCAGCCGGACTTCAGGGGACAGCACAGCTTCAAGTGGACTGGTGATGCAGCTACGGCACTGATGAGCCAGGATAAGGACGATATATACATCAGGCGCGGAAGTGTCGGAGAGAGTGAAATTTCTGTTACGGCGTTCAATGCTTCAGGTACAAGGTTAGGGAGCGGTGAAAGCAGGGTTGTGATCACGCTTCCTGTTGCGACATACGAGGAGTCATCACGGGAGCGCGAGGCGTGGCAGAACTGGCAGAGGGCGCAGTCATTATGGGAGAGCCAGAATTACGCAGAGGCCGTAGAGATGGCACAGCGGGCAAACAACCTTTCACCCAGAGACACCGAGATTGCTGAAGGACTGCGCGCAATGAACACGAATTATGCCAGATACACGAGGGCGCAGAAGCTCCGTGAAGATGCCGTGAACTTTGACGCTAACGGGGCATATGACGACGCACTCAAGAACTTACGCACAGCACAGGTGATATGGCCTCTCGATAACGGACAGGCAAGCATTCAGGCAGAAGAGCGCAAGGTCAACGAATACAGGATACGCCAGCAGGAAGCAAACTGGTTACGGGACACTGCCAGCGCATATGACAACGAAAATATGTATGAGGATGCACTGGAATATTACGGAAAAAGCATAGCCGTAATGTCAAGTGATGCCGTATCAGACAGGATCGAGAGGATACGCAACAGGCTAACGCTTATAGCAGACGCAGACAGGTACGCAGGAGAGGGCAACACCTTAGAGCGTGAAGGGGACTTGCAGGGAGCATTGAACCGTTACGCCGCGAGTGTCCAGAGCAACCCGGACGCAACATTACGCCAGCACATAGAGGAACTGCAGAGCGTCATCAGCCGCCGGGAGCGTCAGGCCGCAACGCTGAACCGTGAAGGGCAGGATCTCATGAGGCGCAATCAGAATCAGGAAGCATTGAGACGCTTCACGGAGAGCATGAATGTATGGCCTACTGACACGGCACGGCAGAGACTCCAGCAGCTGCGGAACATCAAACTTGCACAGGATGCAGTGATTCGCGGGCCTGAAGATTTCGGTATAGGCACAAAGATAGACGCGCAGAAAATCATTCAGGAGGCGGACGAGCTTTACGCACAGGGCAATATTGACGGTGCGGCGGAACTCTACAGAAAGGCACAGACAATATCGCCTTCAAACCAAATGCGTGAATGGGTTGCACGGCTTGACGCTATAATCAAGGAACGCAACGCTGTGAATGCGGCAAACCGTCAGATAAGCGAGGCTAATGCGCTGTTCAAGGCAGGGAAGACGAAAGAGGCACTTGACCTTTACCGGCAGAGTCTGAACACGCACAAGAATGCAGAAATAGAAGACTTCATCAAAAGGCAGGGCAATTAACGTGATTACTATAGGCTTCTGTAATCTCAAAGGCGGAGTAGGCAAGACTACAGCATGTCAGAACATTGCTGTTGCTGTATCAAAGATGGGCAGGAAAGTTGCTGTTGTAGACATGGATCCGCAAAGCAACCTTAGCGCAGGTTTCGGCATAACGTTATCGCCGACAGATCCTCAGGTGTTCGATCTGCTGTCGGGCGGTGCATCATGGGACGACATAGTTCGGCAAAAGGAAGGGATAGACATTATCCCCAGTTCATTGAACCTTGCGCTTGCCGAGCTGAACAATGAAGGGCCTGTGAGCCGTGATGATGCTTTGCGTGATGCTGTCAGGAAGATAGACCGGGACAGATATGACTATGTATTTGTTGACAGTCCTCCGCAGCTGGGAGTTTTCACACGAAATGTTTTGAGCGCGTGCAGTAAGATCATTGTCCCTATGGACGGAGGATATTACAGCCTTTTCGGTTTGAGGCTGCTGAATGATTCGCTGTCGGTGTTCCATAACAGGCTCAACCCGGAGCTTGAGATAGCCGGAATACTGATGACGAACTACAACCCAAGGCTGTATATAGCTCATCAGGTGTATGAAGGCGTGAGAAAGTCTTTCGGCGGTCTGCTGATGGAGAACTACATACGGCAGAATATAAGCCTTGTTGAAGCGTCAAGTATGGGAATGTCTATATTTGCGTATTCTCCCAAGTCAACCGGTGCAAAGTGCTACAAGGACGTTGCGAATGAGCTTTTAGGGAGGCTTGAAGGAGGAATAGCACTGCCTAGAATCCCCATACCGGAATCACCTAAAGAAGAGCCTGAACAGCAAGAACAGGAACAGCCGGAACCGGAAGCAAAACCTGAGCCTAAGAAGGAAGAAGCGACTCCTGTTGCAGTGCAGGAAGTGCTGCAGCCGGTGAGGAACTATGCGCCTTCAGTTGCAGGTGATTACGAGGAGGGCATAAAGCAGGACATTATCGACATGCTGCCGGAATCGGAAAAAGCGTTATGGATCAACATGCTTGCTCCCGTAAGCGATATAAGCCGGTCAGAAATTGACGTGAGGGCACTGCGCGATGATTTCGAGACTGCCGACAAGAACAGATACACATTCTATATCCTCAATGATGAGGAAGATACTTTGTGGCCGGTGATGTATCCGGATCAGATCGTAGAGCCTATGAAGTGCGTAATCAAGTGGGACGAAAATGGTTCTGCTGAAGTATATATGTAGAATATGAAGACCCTCTGAAAATTTTTTCAGGGGGTAATTTTTTCAAGAAAAATAAAATTGACTTTACCAAAAGGGAAGATACGTAGATTGAAAAAGCTGTGTATATTATGTTTGCTGACTGTCAGCATAATATGTTCTGCAATACCTGGTTACCCTGCAAGAAAAACTATACCGGGAAAATCAAATTCTACAGGAATAAAAATGTCTCCTTCTGATATTTTCAGCAATCACTCAGATTCAGTTGTTACCATAAAATGAAGACAATACATATGGAAGTGGAAGCGGCTTTTTTGTAGAAAACAGCAGTACGTTATTAACAAATTCATATGTTATAGAACAATCTAATATGAATAATATTGCGGTTATGCTCAAAAATAAGGCTTTGTTGTCAGTTTCACGTATTATCGCCCAAGGCCCTGAAACAGATTTAGTATTACTGGAAGTTAATTCATCCGCCATAATAAAACCATTAAAGATTGCTGAAAACATGCCTGATGCCGGAGAACACATATTTGTAATAGGTGCTCCGTGCGGATATTCACACACACTAACAGACTGCTTGCTGTCTGCAGTAAACAGAGGAGAAAACAGCGGATATATATCTTTTATAACAGTGAAAGAGCACAAAATACAGCAGAGACAGAAAATAGGAAAAACTTTTGCGTTATTAAAGCCTATAAAAAGTACTTTGCCTAGCGCATTCGGCGTTCATTTCTGGTTTGAGATAACAAAACCATGCGAACTTTCTTATTTGTACATTTACAAGGAACACAATTTTTATGCAGCTCCTCAGGATGCAATAAAATATGCATATCTGGGAGCTTCAGTTATAGTCAGTTTATAATCATGGTGCACGATCGATTGGGACGAGAGCCTTTAAGCAGATGGTATAATTACTTCCGACAAAGGATACACTTAACAATTTAGTTGAATGCACGTTCTTTAATTTGGCTGAATGAATTGTAATATAATCTTTTTCTTTTTGTTATGTCTTCGTATAAATTTTTATAGTATAACAAATACAGCAAAAACAAAACCTCCCCGTTCACAGCAGGGAGGCTTCATTGTATCATCTGCTAATCCTCGTGTAACACGTGTGCGCACCGTCCGCATAATCCGTGTTCATTCGGATGCTCGTCGTACTTCCAGCACCTCGGGCACTTATCCCCCGTAGTGAATCCTCCAGCAACGTCAAATCCCGTCGTATCATCGTGAAACACCTTCGGGAGCGTCAGGTCATCAGCCCATTCAAACCTGGACACTATAGCTATGCTGCCGTGAATGACTCCGCAAGTTTCTCCAGCTCCCTGCACTTCTTCACCTGCACCTGTGCTTCAAGTGATGTCCCGATAATCTTTTCGGCTCTCATCGTCTCAAGCATACGGCTCACAGCACCCTTCAGCTGTTCGGCCTCTGCCCATAAAGCATTAAGCCCGTCATTCAAGCGTGAAGCGTCCTGCTCCGGAATATCCGACAAAAATACGCTCTCCGGCAGTGAGGCATCAATAGTCCTCATCTCCTGCCATATCTCTTCGGCGGTGAAGCTCAGCAACGGTGCAAGCATTCGTGTCAGGCATGACAGAAGCTCCCACATTGCCGTCTGCGCACTCCGGCGCGTCAGTGAGTCTTTGTCCTCAACATAAAGCCTGTCCTTGCTGATGTCCAGATAGAACGCTGAAAGCTCATTCACGCAGAACGAATGAATCAATGATATTGGCGTATGGAAGTCGAAATCATCAAAGGCCTCGCGTACCCTTGAGATTATCCGGTGAAGCCTGTCGAGAATCCATTTATCCATAGAAAGAAGCTCATCATATTTTACGGCATTTTCCGACGGCCTGAAGTCGTGCAGGTTGCCGAGAAGGAATCTCGCTGTGTTGCGTATGCGCCTGTAAGTCTCCGATAACGCCTTCAGTATCTGTTTCGAGACGCGTACATCATTGCGGAAGTCCGTAGACGCTACCCACAATCTGAGCATTTCCGCGCCTAACTCGTCAATTACCTCCTTGGGGGCTATTGTGTTGCCGAGTGATTTGCTCATCTTCCGCCCCTCGCCGTCAAGCGTGAAACCGTGAGTCAAAACGTTCTTATACGGTGCATGTCCCTTTATGGCTACTGCGGTGAGTAGTGATGACTGGAACCACCCCCTGTGCTGATCACTGCCTTCAAGGTACATTTCGCACGGCCATTCCAGCCCGAAACGCTCATTCAGCACTGACATATGAGACACTCCGGAATCAAACCACACGTCTAAAATGTTGCTGTCCTTCTCTACGTTGTGTGAGCCGCATTTGTCGCACTTGGCCAAGTCCCCGAAAAGGTCTTCAAGTGATTCGCTCCACCATATAGATGAGCCGTCTTCCGCGTCCTTCACCTTCTCGGCCAGCATTCTTATGCGGTCAGGAGTAAGCGTGAATGCCCCGCAGTCCCTGCAGTGCATTGCAGGCACAGGAATTCCCCACGTTCTTTGCCTCGATATGCACCAGTCAGAACGTGAAGATACCATGTTGTATATTCTGTCGCGCCCCCATTCAGGAATCCATCTCACCTCGTCATCAATGACCTTCAATGCCTCGTCCCTGAAGCTGGCTACGTTGATGAACCACTGATCTGTTGCGCGGAATATTACAGGCTTCTTGCATCTCCAGCAGTGCGGGTAGCTGTGATCCAGTTTGCCCAAGCCCAATAACCTGCCTTTTGCCTTGATGAGTTCTATTGCCTTATTGCCTCCGTCAGCCAGACTCATTCCGCCGACAATGGGCATTTCCTGCTCAAAGTGTCCGGAATGGTCAACCGAACTGTATACCTTCAGACCGTAGCGTACTCCCGTCTCGTAGTCCTCCACGCCGTGTCCCGGTGAGGTATGCACACAGCCCGTGCCAGTCTCAAGCTCTACGTAATCTGCCAGCACTACAAGCAGTTCATGTTCATAGAACGGGTGCAACGGCTTCTGATTCTCCAGTTCCGCACCTTTCACCGTAATTATTGCGTCCCCGAAAGTCATTCCCGTATGTCCTGCAACAGAATCCTTCAGGGCTTCCGCGAATATATACACCTTCCCATCACACTCATAGAAGCCGTAATCATAGCGCGGGTGAATTGCAACTGCGGCACTTGACGGCAGAGTCCACGGGGTAGTCGTCCAGATGACTATATACACTTCACGGCCAGCGAACTGCGGGAATTTTTCCGCAATGTTGGGGATAGGGTACGCAACATATACTGAAGGCGACTCTTCGTCCCAATACTCTATTTCACCGGCGGCTAATGCTGTCTGGCAGTCAGTGCACCAGTATACCGGCTTCAGCCCGCGATAGATTAAGCCTTTCTCCACCATGTCCGCAAAAGCATGAAGCTCTAAGTGCTCAAATTTCGGGTCAAGCGTAATGTATGGATTATCCCATTCAGCCAGTACACCGAGACGCTTGAACTGTTCACGCTGAACGTTAAGATAATGCAGTGCCGTCTCCTTGCATTTCTTCCGGAGTTCTACGGGGTCAATGCCTGTTCCGAGTTTCGACATCCCGCCGTCCTTCAGTGCGCGCAGCTCTATCGGCAGTCCGTGAGTGTCCCAGCCGGGAACATACGGAGAATAATAGCCCATCATCGTTTTTGACTTGATGAGGGAGTCCTTCAGTATCTTGTTGAACGCCGTGCCAAGATGAATATCACCGTTTGCGTAGGGCGGGCCGTCATGGAGCACAAAACGTTCATGCGAATGTTCCCGTGCATGAAGTGCTTTGTGGTATATGTCGTGTGAGTGCCAAAACTCAAGGAATGATGGCTCACGCTTTGAGAGGTTAGCCCTCATGGGAAAATTTGTTACTGGCAAGTTCAAAGTGTCTTTATAGTCTTTGCTTTCCATATAAAAAATTAATGCCTCCTTAATTATGCTTACCGATAATTCGTAAATACTATCACAAAAATTTGTAGCAGGATAAAATTTGCAGAAGCATAATAACAAAACATTTCACAAATCATAAAACATTACACGCTAATGAAAGGAGATAAGATTCTCATGAGCATCATTGACTCAATCGCAAAACGCCGCAGTATTTACCAGCTCAACAAGAATCTTCCCGTATCTGATTCGGAAGTCGAAGCACTCATCAAGAAAGCAGCCGAGCTTGTCCCGGACGCATTCAACATGAAGAGTGCTCGTGTTGTCGCTGCTATGGGAGAGAAGCATGACGCGCTTTGGGACACTATATATGACGCATTCGGCGGCAAGGTCTCGCGTGAGAAGATTAATGGCTTCAGGTCAGCATACGGTACGGTGCTCTACTACTACGATGCAGACACGGTGAAGGCACTGCAGGAGAAATTCCCTGCATATGCGGCAAACTTCCCGGTGTGGGCGAATCAGGCTAACGGTATGCTTCAGTTCACGGTGTGGACTGTCCTGCGTGAGCTGGAGATCGGGGCGAACATCCAGCACTATAATCCGGTGATTGATGAGGCCGTGAGGAGGCTGTTTGACCTGCCGGAGTCTTGGGTTTTGGTGGCACAGATGCCGTTCGGGGGAATAGGATTAAACCCTGAGCCTAAAGATGCCGAAAACATTAATATTCGTGTAAAAATCCAGAGATAGAAAAACAAAAAAGGAAGATAGAAACCAATTAGTTCGTCATGACTGCCAATCAAACCGAACATGCTATCTTCCCAAACTACAAATAATAAGAGATTTAACACGCTGCTTTCAGGCTTTCCTTTTCCCTGACGGCAGGGTTTATATCTATCGCTCTATTATACTATATTTGTTAGGAGGATATTTCTAATGAAGAGGATTATTTGTATTTTGTGCTTTCTCCTGATGTTTTCTTCTCAGGCAGCGGCGGAGGTCTCTATCAATGAAACCATATTCCCTGATTCTGTGTTCCGTAAGTACGTTAGCGGTCATTATGACAAGAATGAAGACGGGAAACTTGATGACGTAGAAATAAGTGCTGTAACAAGTATGTATCTATCCGACAGAAGCATAAGATCACTGAAAGGCATTGAGCATTTTGTCGCTTTGAGTTCTCTGGAGTGTTATGAAACTGGAATTTCAGAACTTGACGTTAGCGACAATACTAATCTAGTTACTCTTACTTGTTACCGTAACCTCAGTATGAAGACGCTAACATTGGGTAGCAATGCAAAACTGACCACACTTAATTGCAGTAGGAACAGCTTAACCGCACTTAATGTTAGCGAAAATACAAACCTGACCTCACTTAATTGCAGCTATAACAGCTTAACCGCACTTGATGTTACCAACAACACGAACCTGACTTCACTTAATTGCAGCTATAATAGCTTAACTGAGCTAGACGTAAGCAAGAATACAGTTTTAACAAACCTTGAGTGCGAAGCTAACAGATTGAGTGAGAATAACGGAAAACTAGACTTGAGCAACAATATGCTTCTGACTCATCTTTCATGCGGCTATAACGGCTTTACTGAACTGGACGTGAGCAAAAATACGGTACTGACGCATCTTTCATGCGGCTATAACTCCCTTCCTGTTTTAGATGTCAGCAACAACAAAGCATTGCTTTACCTTTCGTGTGAAGGCAACCGGCTTGGCGCAGATGACAGGGAACTTAACCTGAAA
>CAJOES010000044.1:19112-19802 GCA_905233455.1 uncultured Synergistales bacterium
AATACTGCTCTAACCGACCTTGCTTGTGAAGGCAACAAACTGGGAGAAGAGGGCAGGTCGCTTGATATTCGCAGTAACGTAAATCTAAAAAGCCTTACCTGCGGCTACAATGGCTTTGCTGAACTTGACGTTACAAGAAATATTAAGCTTACTGACTTGTGGTGCGGGCATAATGAACTTACGGAACTTGACCTGACCAACAACACGGCATTACAACGCTTGTGGATCGGCTCTAATCATTTTACAGATATAGATTTGAGCAAAAATACAAAGCTGCTTCATCTTCTGTGTGAGGATAATGAGCTTGGAGAACTTGATGTTACTCCCCATAAGAATCTAAATCTCCTGTGGTGCGACAACAATTATCTTGAAGAACTTGACCTGCCTCAAAATACACAGCTTGCTTATCTTTGGTGCGGGCATAATGAGCTTAGAGAACTTGACCTGACCAATAACAAGAATCTAAGCGTACTTTGGTGCAGTCATAACCATCTTGCATATATTGATGTCAGCGGCAATAAAAGACTGACATATTTTGCCTGCGAAAATCAGACTCTCGACAGGCCGGGCAGTGCTTCATTTAACTTCAAGAATTTGGGGATTCCTTCTGATATGCTTGATGGTATCGTAGCTAAAAGCATAAAGGGATATGATGAGGACGGCAAAGAAATAAAATTGAAGTCATACAAC
>CAJOES010000044.1:19847-28031 GCA_905233455.1 uncultured Synergistales bacterium
GGAATAGGGAACGAGACCCACATAATAAAAACGCTTCCGGTAATCGTAGGTACAAATATTACTGAAAAAGATTTGCCCCAAGAGATTATGCAGTCATCACTAAGTATCTATAGTGTCTCCCTTCCAGACGGTACGATAAATAAAGCCTACCCTAATACCAAGCTGACGACATATGCGACAATTATTACATCCAGCTATTTAACTATTGATCTATATAAAGCGTATATAACTACTAGTTTATACAAATACTTCTCTAGCAGTACCTCCATCAAATGGACTCTTGAAGAAGGAAAATTGCCCGACGGCCTCAAACTCTCCCCGGAAGGCGTTATTTCCGGAAAGCCTGCAGAGTGCGGCACATTCAGATTCACCGTAGAAGCAACAAATACGGTATCGAAGACCCGCAGGACATTTACGATCAAAATTACCGGCATACCGCCTGAGATACTTACCCCTTCACCGCTTCCGAATGCAACAGATGGAAAAAGATATACTGTTTCATTGAGAGGTAAAGGCGATCCTACGCTTGAATGGAGTCTGCAGAGCGGGGATCACATGCCTGAAGGACTGTCGTTGAACAAGTCAACGGGGCAAATATCTGGTAAAGTGAACGTTGAAGACATTGAACATGCGGGAGTGCGTTATTTTACGATTTGGCTGAAGAATGGCGTAGGCAGCACAAGCAAACTCTACAGCATGGATGTACAAATACCTCCTGGCGAACCCCCGGTAATAGTTACTTCCTCACCTCTTCCGAATGCAACAGAGGGGAAAAACTATACTAAAGATAAAGGTACATTAAAGGGTACAGGTACTAGACCGCTTACGTGGAGTTTTATCAGCGGAGACCTGCCCGCAGGACTATCGTTTGATGCCTCAAAGAACAAAATCTATGGCACACCGGCAATCGGGACTGCCAGGAAAAATGAGCCGTATAAATTTACGATTGGGCTGAAGAATAAATTGGGCAAAACGAGCAAAGACTACGAGCTGTATGTAAATGGCATTCCGCCAACGATTATCACCAAGAAGAGCGAATTTTCTGGATTGACAGTGGGCAAACCATTTAGTATTGACATCAAGGCAACCGGAACACAGCCTATAACGTTTATTTGGGAAAAGCTGCCTGCAGGCCTGTCCGGGGACGCGAACGGGAGGATTTTCGGCATTCCTGAAGAGTACGGAAAGCAAACGGTTATAGTTATTGCCAGCAACGATTGGGGTTCCGACGATAAGACATTCTATCCGATAATAGTAGATGACATACCCAAATTCCTTTACGATAAGATACTTCCTGATGCCTTTGCAGGCCCGGGATACTCGTACAGGCACATTTTCAATGTAGTAGGAACACCCAAAATAACGCTTATACCCTTAAGCGGCGATATACCGCTTGGACTTAAATTGACAAAGAATAAACTGCAAGGCAAACCTGCGAAGCCGGGAGTGTATCTTTTCACGATTGCGGCCGCTAACCCGATAGGAACGACAACAAAGACATTTAAACTGTATGTTAAAGCCATTTCGCCGGAAATTGTAGGAAAACTCAGTAACGGGATCGTCGGCAAAAAATATTATTCCAGACTTACAGTTAAGGGAACAACTCCTGTAAGATGGACAGTTTATGGGGAATTGCCGACAGGAGTAACCTGTAAAGCTACAGATAAGGATATAACATTCACCGGGACACTTGCAGAACCATTTGAAGGGAATATAACTGTTAGTGCAGATAACTCTTACAGCTGCCCGGACTACAATTTTGACACCGGAGCTTGGGATATTACCTTTAACACAGGAGGCAGTGCTTCAATGACTTATTCTGTTGCAATTAAGGATAACAGCAAGAACAAAAAATCATCCCCGAAAAATGCAAAAGATTCAGTTCCAGCGGCAGAAGTGCTTGAAGCTCCCGTGATGAAAGATACTCCTATCCCGCAGGAAGATACAGACACTTCAAGCGTAAACATGGACAGCGGCAATGAAACTGCGGCAGATACCTCCGCACAAGATACAACCGAAAATACACAGGTCGGCAACAGTAATGATTATGTCATAGTCTGCGAACTTCCGGAAATTTCCGCTGATGTACCGGGAATGTACGATTTTGATGTTGTCCTCAGTGATGATGTCGAGATCGGCGCAAAATTAATCTGGCTTTCTGGCAGTGATACGCCTTCGGATGATGACAGGATTGCAGAATTCTATGATGATGAAGGCAAGGAGACGGAGACAGTTCCGGAGAGCAGAAATATTACCGTTTCTGCATGGCTCAATTCTGGGAGAAAATATAAACCGGCAATAGCTGTTAAACGCTAAACCATCAAATATCCCACCCTTAATAGGGTGGGTAATTTTTTGTCTGCCATAAATTTTTTATACATTACTATAATAAACTTCAACTTTCACACACTTGACATAAAGTCAAGGACAAAGAATAAAATTCCCCAATATTGTTTAGAGGAGGAAAATATATTATGAAAAAACTGCTGTGCGTTTTATTTTTTGTCCTGATTCTAAGTTCTCAGGCAATGGCTGACGTGGCTATTACCTCTACAAATTTTCCGGACTATGAATTCCGTAATTACGTGAACATGAGATGCAACACAAACGGAGACAAAATACTTGATGATTCAGAAATCAGCAAAATAACGAAAATTGAAGCAAAAGGATTAGGGATACGACAGCTTGATGGTATCGAGTATTTCACGTATCTTACCGAACTTGATTGCAGCGGCAACAAACTTACGACACTTGATTTGCGCAAGAACACGGCACTTACTGTTCTTGACTGCAGCAACAATGATCTGACGGAGCTTGACATAAGTACCTGCACCGAACTGAAAAGCATCAACTGTATCAGCAACAAACTTACAGAACTGGATGTAGGGAACTGTTCATATCTCAAGAGTCTTAATTGCAGCGATAACCAGCTCATCAAACTTGATGTAAGCTATAATGATGCTCTGACGTTCCTTAACTGCGGCACGAACCAGCTAACCAGACTATATGTCAGTGAGAATACTATATTGACTTACCTTAATTGCTATAACAACCAGCTCACAAAACTTTATGTCAGTGAAAATAACACTCTTGAATCCCTGTTCTGCGGCCAGAACAAACTATCAAGACTTTATGTGCGGAAGAATACAGCCCTCACTATATTAGACTGCGGGCACAATCAGCTCACTAAACTTGATTTGAGTGATAATGTTGCTTTGTCGAATCTGTACTGCAACAACAATCTGCTTACAGATCTTTATGTCAGTGAGAATGCTTCTTTGACGGAGCTTGACTGCAGGGAAAATAAACTCATTGAGCTTGATGTAAGCAAAAACACTATTCTGTCTATCCTCAAGTGCAGCGGCAACCGCCTTACGGATATAGACTTGAGCAGAAATCTAGCGTTGAGTGCACTTGACTGCGACGACAACCAGCTAACCACTATTGACCTGAGCAAGAATAACGCTATCGAGAAACTTTCATGCGAGAACCAGAAAGCTGATTTTTTCATCGACAGCCTTACATTAGATTTCAACAATCTGATACCCTCCTCAAAAGTTCCCAACATCGTGAAGAAAAGCGTGCAGGGACTCACCACAACAAACACCGCGATAACTACAACATATGCGGCTGATACGGGCATAGCTGAATTTGCACAATTCCCAGCAACTATACGCTATGATTATCCTACGGGCTGCGGGAAGACGGTGCTCCCGGTAAGTTTAGTTATCGTAACACTAAAAGAACCGTCAATAACTACTTCAGTTACAGACGCTATCGAAACTAATACAAACTATAGATTTCGTTTGCAAGCCTCCGGTATCAATCCTATAAAATGGAGTCTGGTTAAAGGAAAGATGCTGAAAACGCTAACTCTTTCGGATTATGGCCTTTTGGCAGGAACTGTCGCTAAGGCAGGAAAAACAACACTGTCCCTGCAAGCCTCAAATATGTACGGGTCAGTCCTAAAGAAATTCACTGTGAACAGCTACCTCCCGCCTGAAATCACAACGGCTTCACTTAAAGATGCAACTGTAGGCAAATCGTACAAAGCCAAACTCGGCAGCAAGGGCACAAAACCGCTCACATGGATGATGGATGGCAAGCTGCCGAACGGTATAACATTTGATGCCGCGAAAGGTTTACTTAGCGGAACACCTACGGAGAAGGGAACATACAGACTTAGATTCACGCTGAGCAATCCTGCAGGAGACATCGAAAAGAGTCTCAAACTGAAAGTTAATGCAATACTCCCTAAGATAACAGGTAACCTAAAGAAAGGTTCTGATGGCAAAGAATACAAATCTAAATTGAAGGTAAAAGGTTCTGAACCTATAACTGTCAGTTATTCAGGGACACTTCCGCAGGGGTTATCGTTTGATGCTGCAACGTTGACGTTCTCCGGTATACCAACAGAGATATGCACTGGCCAGGAAATAATCGTAAAGGCCTCAAACATTGAGGGTGAAACCACAGCAAAATATTCTATTACGATAAGCGGTGTTGCTCCTAAACTTTCAATTTCGTCTCTCCCGGACGGCATAATCGGAAATGCTTACAGTGCTGACCTTAGTGCAACGGGGACAAAACCTATAACATGGAGTGCCGCAAATCTGCCTGATGGATTGATGATTGATGAGAGAACAGGACATATTTCCGGAACTTCCTTAATGTCAGGAACATTTAGCCCTGTGATTACGATAAAGAACAGCATCAAGACCGTATCAAAGAAAATGAAACTAATCATAGCCTCGCCGCCTGTATTTGTTGAGAATGTAGAAAGCACGTTGAATGAAGCTGCGGTTGGTAAAGCATACACGCACAAGTTCAAGATTAATGGGACGGGAAAAATTACGCTGAAGCAGACCGGGGGAACACTGCCTGAAGGCATAGTCCTAAGCGGAACTACGCTCAAGGGAAAGCCCAAAGAAGCAGGTACGTTTGCATTCACGCTGTCAGCAGCAAATTATGCCGGAATAGTCTCACAGGACTTTACGCTGACTGTCTTTGATGCTGCTATGGCGGCTAAAAGTTCAGGTTCTGCCGTAAATTACACAGGGATAACCGCAAAAGAAAATGCCGGTGTTCCTGAATCTACGGGACATGAAGCTCCTGTGTATGAATCTCCCACTACGGAAACTTACAGCAGTTCGGGCGTGTCGTATAACGGTGATGATTATGCTGTAGTGTGCGAACTTTCGCCGATCAGCGTTGACGTTTCGGGCATGTATGATTTCAGCGTTGTGCTGAGCAATGATGTCAGGGAAAGCGCAAAGCTGGTATGGCTTGCAGGCAGCGACAATCCTTCAGATGATGACGGGATCGCAGAGTTCTATGACGATGAGGGCGCAGAGATTGAGACTGTGCCGGAGAGCAGGAATATCACCGTGTCAGCGTGGCTCAATGAGGGCAGGAAGTATCAGCCTAAGATTGCCATAAAGCACTAAGCAAAGAACAACAGCAAAAAGCCCCTCCTAAACTTCAGGAGGGGTTTTATTTATGTTTGTCCCGAAATAATTACTTCAGAACGCCTAATGCCGCATGAGCCGCCGCAATCCTCGCAACCGGCACTCTGAACGGCGAGCATGATACGTAATTGAGTCCTGCGCTGTGGCAGAACGCAATACTTGACGGGTTGCCGCCGTGCTCTCCGCAGATGCCGATTGACATATTCGGGTTGACACTGCGTCCCTTCTCCACTGCAAGTTTCACCAGCTGGCCGGGTCCGTCTCTGTCGAGTTCCGCAAACGGGTTCTCCTTGAAGACTCCCTTATCGATATACTGGAACAGGAATTTGTTCTCTGCGTCATCACGTGAATAGCCTAACGTCGTCTGAGTAAGGTCATTAGTTCCGCATGAGAAGAACTGTGCATACTCCGCAAGCTGATCCGCCACTAATGCAGCTCTAGGAAGTTCTATCATCGTCCCAACAAGGTAGCTGAAATCTACGCCTGAAGACTTCTTGACCTCTGCGGCGATCCTGTCAGCCATCTCACGGAAGAATTTCATCTCCGCCTTAGTGCCTACTATAGGAATCATAACTTCCGGTTTCACTACAACACCCTGCTTCGTGAGTTCTACGACTGCCTCAAAGATTGCGTACATCTGCATTTCGTAGATCTCCGGGTAAATCATACCGAGCCTGCATCCCCTGAAGCCTAACATCGGGTTGTTCTCGTGAAGTTCGTGAATGCGCTCTAACGTCTGGTTCAGTTTCTTGGCCTCTTCCGGTGTTGCTGTCTTTAAGGCTTCAAGCACGTTAGGTTCTTTCGGCAGGAACTCATGAAGCGGCGGGTCAAGCAGCCTGATGATTACCGGCAGACCGTCCATAGCCTTGAAGATTCCCATGAAGTCCTCTTTCTGCATTACCTTCAGTTTTGCGAGCGCGTCAGCCCTGTCAGCCTTGCCCGTCTTGCTTTCCTTAAGTGCAATAATGAGGCTCTGCATTACCGGCAGCCTGTCAACGCCCATGAACATATGTTCCGTTCTGCACAGACCTACGCCCTTAGCACCGAAATCACGTGCTCTCTTTGCGTCTTCAGGCGTATCTGCATTGGTCCATACCATAAGCCTTGCATTCTCGTCCGCCCACGTCAGGATTTTCTTGAAGTCCTCAGAGAATGTTGCATCAACCATCTTGGCCTGGCCTGCAAGAAGCGTACCTGCTGTGCCGTCAACAGTAACCATATCGCCCTTCTTGAAGACTCTGTCGCCAACAGTCAGCGTCTCTTTCTCGACATCAATAACAGCTTCCTCACAGCCGCACACAGCCGGTTTGCCCATTCCGCGAGCAACAACAGCCGCATGTGATGTCATTCCGCCTCTTGACGTAACAACGCCGTTTGACGCGAAAAGCCCGTGAATGTCGTCCGGGCTGGTTTCAGGACGTGCAAGGATTGTAGGTTTGCCCTGACGTGCCCATTCTTCTGCTTCTTCCGCACTGAACACAAGCATTCCTGCTCCTGCTCCGGGTGATGCGGGAAGGCCTTTCACTATGAGATCCTGTTTTGCTGTCTTGTCGACCTGACGGTGCAACAGCAATTCAACCTGCTCCGGTGATACTCGGGTTACTGCTGTCTTTGTGTCGATCAATCCCTCATTCACCATATCAACGGCAACTTTAACGGCGGCAGCTGCTGTTCTCTTTCCGGCTCTGGTCTGAAGGATAAATAGTTTTCCGTGCTCAATCGTGAACTCTACGTCCTGCATGTCCGTGTAGGTCTTTTCGAGGTTGCTTGTGATATTGCAGAGTTCCTTGTAGATTGCGGGCATCTTCTGCTCAAGCTCCGCAATGGGCATAGGCGTTCTGATACCTGCAACAACGTCTTCACCCTGTGCGTTGATGAGGAACTCTCCGTAAAGTTTGTTCTCTCCGGTTGACGGGTTGCGCGTGAAGCATACGCCTGTCCCGCAGTCATCTCCGAGATTGCCGAATGCCATTGTGATGACGTTTACGGCTGTTCCTAAGCTGTCATCAATCTTGTTGATCTTTCTGTAGGTGATTGCGCGGGGGATATTCCAGCTCTTGAACACTGCCTCTATTGCACGGCGAAGCTGAACCCAAGGATCTGACGGGAAGTCGTGCCCGATTGCCTTCTTGTAGATCTCTTTGTACTCTGCAATGAGTTTCTCTAAGTTCTCTGCGGAAATCTTGTAGTCCTGCTTTGCGTCAGTGATTCCCTGTGCGGCACGTGCGCGGGCTAATGCGGCTTCGAACAGGTCAAAGTTGACTTCATCGACGACGCTTGAGAACATCTGAATGAACCTTCTGTAGCTGTCGAATGCGAATCTCTTGCTGCCTGAACTCTCAGCGAGTCCCTTCACCGTATCATCATTGAGGCCAAGATTCAGGATCGTCTCCATCATTCCGGGCATTGAGATAGGTGCACCGGAACGTACTGACACTAAAAGGGGATTCTTGCTGTCGTTGAAGCCTTTGCCGGTCTCTTTCTCCAGCTGGGCAACATGGGCTTTAACGTCGTCCCATACTTTGTCCATTATGCTGGGGTCTTTCATGTATTCACGGCATACTTCAGTCGTGAGGATAAAGCCGGGAGGCACCGGAAGGCCTGACTGCGCCATAGTGCAGAGGTTTGCACCTTTTCCGCCGAGCAATAGACGATTTGAGCCGTCGCCGTTTTTCAGCGAATATACATAACTGGGCATAATAAATCACTCTCCAAT
>CAJOES010000045.1 GCA_905233455.1 uncultured Synergistales bacterium
CAGGGCCCGCGCCGATGATTAATACTTTCACTGTGCATCCTCCATATATGTCTGTCTTAGTTCTATACATATCATAATCCCTATTGCTATAAGCCCGATTTCGTAAACAGTGCGGGGCAGCTGTCTGCTGATAACTGAATCGTGTGCTAATGTCCTGTAAAGTGTGTGCAGGATTCTCCGCATAACGCTCCTGATTACAGGACCATATGCACACCATACACACAGCGAAAACCATGTGAAACGCTTTAGTTCAGAATGTTGTTTCATCATCATCCATAAACATATAACGGCCGGAAGCAGCAGAACATATCCTTCAGTGATGTTCCCGTAGCACCAGAAAGCCGAAGCCAGCATTGCAGGATATATCCTGAAGTATTCAGGGACATTCTCAGGCGTGTATGCCTGAAGCACAGAAACAAATATTATTCCCAGCATCATGCTCATTCCCATAGAAACAAGCTGATTGCTGAATGCAAACGAAAACACTCCTGCATTAGTCATTGAAAGGCTGTCCGATGAAAACAAAAACTCATAGAGAAGCTCAAGCATTCCCGTATTCGTGATAACTGATACTGCCAGCCATGCCGCAATGTCAACAGCCGCACCTATAATCAGAGGCTTGATATGTTTCATCAGAAGCATAGACAGGCAAAAAAGCCCGGCCGTCTGAGGCTTTATCATGGCCAGCCCTATCAAAGCACCTGCAAGATAAGGATGTTCATCGCACAATGCCCACGCAATAAGCATGAATGCACAGACAATAAAGCCGCCGTTGCCCATGTACAAAGCAAAAAGGAAATCTACGGAAAGCAGGGACATCATGAGCGCGAAAAATCCCAGTTCACCGGATACAGCTTTAGCTTTCCTGTAAAAAATATATGAAGCAGCTATAAGCACGGTTATGTTCATGAAGAGAAAATATATTTTCCCTGCCTCAAGCGACAGAAAGCCGGGATAAAATATATTTCCCAGAAAGCAGCCCCAAGGGACAGCGTGAAAGCCCATGTATATATCTTCTGCAAAAGATGTGCCCCTTAACGCATACACGTTAAACCCTTTAAGCGTATATTCGCATACTGCCCTTTGCGTTATAAAATCGCACCATGTCAGCCCGGCCTGTCCCCTGTGCCCAATAAAGAAAATGTAATAATAGCTAAAAAGACTCAGCACTGCGAAAAAAGCAAACATAAAATATCTTCCGCTGTTGCAAGATACCTGTTTTTTCATTCAGCAAGCTCCTTTCTGCGCAAAAAATCCCTCCCGACATAAAATCAGGAGGGAAACACATAAACTTTCTGCTACTCCTCTTCTTCGTCTTCCTTCTTGTGAGCAGCAATAACCTTCTTCGCTATATCTCCAGGCACTTCCTCATAGTGCGAATACTCCATCGAGAAAGACCCCTCGCCTGAAGTCATCGAGCGCAGATCCGTAGCATACTTGAACATTTCAGCTAACGGGACTTGTGCCTTGACGACCTGCAGTTTTCCGTGAGCCTCCATGCCCATAACACGGCCGCGGCGTGAATTGAAGTTGCCCATAATGTCGCCCATGAACTGTTCAGGCACAGTAACTTCAACGTCCATAACAGGCTCAAGCAGCACCGGGTTAGCGTCCATGATGCCTTTGCGGAATGACAGACGGGTTGCCAGTTTGAATGACATTTCGGAGCTGTCCACGTCATGATATGAGCCGTAATACAGCTCTGCGCTGAAGTCCACCACCGGGAATCCTGCAAGAGGCCCTGAAGCCATGTATTCACGCAATCCCTTCTCGACTGCAGGAATGAAGTTGCGCGGGACTGCACCGCCGACAACACTGTCGATGAACTCAAATCCTGCACCGCGCTCAAGAGGACGGTAACGGATATATACGTCTCCATACTGCCCATGACCGCCGGACTGCTTCTTGTGCTTGCCCTGAGCTTCTGCCATCTTCCTTATAGTCTCACGGTAGGGAACCTGCGGAGTCTTGGTGTCGAGGTCAACACCGTAACGTTCCTTCATCTTGGCCAGAACGATATTTATGTGCATGTCTCCCATTCCGGACAGTACGTTGTCGCGGGTCTCTGCATTCTTCTCGAAAGTCAGTGAGCAGTCTTCCTCAAGGATACGGGATATTGCATTGCCGAGCTTGTCCTCATCTGCGCGTGATTTAGCGATAACTGCAACACTGTATACGGGCTTCGGGAACTCTATAGCCGAGAACTGCCCGGAGAATCCTCCCTTTGTCGCTAACGTATGGCCGACTCTCGCGCTCTGGAGCTTCGGAATTGCTACTATGTCCCCTGCAATGACTTCCTTTACGTCCTTTCCGTCTTTGCCCGTCATCATCTTGAAGGAGCTGATACGTTCATCTTCACCCTTATTGACGTTGTATATGTTGCTGCCTTCCGATGAGAGAGTTCCGGAATATACGCGGATGAATGACAGCTTGCCGACGAAAGCATCAGCCATGACCTTGAAGCACAACGCCGAGAACTGCGCATCAGTCTTAGGCTCTACCCCTTCAACTGCGCCAATGTCAACAGGAGACGGGAAATAGTCCGCAACAAAGTCCATGAACTGCGCAACACCTACATTCGCTGTGGCACTGAGCGCAAATACCGGCATGATACGCTTTGAGGCTACTGCTTTCCTGAGTGTGCGCGATAAATCTGCGTCAGAAATGCTTTCACCCTCTAAGTATTTCTCCATGAGGCCGTCGTCCATCTCTACAGCAGCTTCTACAAGTGCTTCTTTTGCGGCTTCAGTGTCTCCGGCCAAGTCCGCAGGTATCTCGCCCTCCGTGAATTTCCCTGACCCATCCGGCTTGTAGGTGTAGGCTTTGCCCTTCAGAACGTCAACAACTCCCGTAAACTTTTCGGCTGACCCTATCGGCAGCAGTACCGGGAGCGCATTCTGTGAGAACTGCGACTTAATGTCCGCAAGAACTTTCGCGAAGTCCGCATTTTCCCTGTCCATCTTCGAGATCACGAATGATACCGGGGCATTGTGGTGCTCTGCATATTCCCATGCCTTAGAGGTCTGAACCTCAATTCCGCCGACAGAACTAACCAGAATCACCGCCGTATCTGCAACACGTATTGCCGCGCTCATTTCGCCGGTGAAGTCCGCATAGCCGGGAGCGTCAAGAACGTAGAATGTCTTTCCGCCGCGTTCAAGCGTCAGAAGTGATGTGCTGATTGAGATATTGCGCTTCTGTTCTTCGGACTGGAAGTCGCTGACCGTGTTTCCGTTCTGGACATTGCCCATACGCGTGATATTGCCGTTGTCGAAGAGCATTGCTTCAGCCAGTGATGTCTTGCCTGCCCCTCCATGCGCACATAATGCGAAGCTCCTTGTGTCTTCAGGCTTACGTGCCCCCATGTGATAAACACCTTCCCTTTATATTTTTAGCATGAATTTATTTGAATGAGTTTATTATATAATCTGTGCAAAAATTTTTCAGTCGGTATTTTGGAGATGACAGAATGATATACGACACAAATATAACCGTAGAAACAAACAGCAACATAAAACATGAAACGCAGGAAATTTTTGATACGCTCGGTCTTGATATGGGTACGGCAGTTAATATCTTTCTGCATCAGGTGATAATTCATCATGGCCTGCCGTTTAAGGTTGTGGCCGAACCAAATGATACGACATATGACGCACTTGAAGGAGAAGATTTTTACGGGCCGTTTTATAGTGTTGAAGATTTGATGATGGATCTGAATGACTAAGCTATGAGAGACAAATTCAAGAATAATTACGATTCGTTCTGAAAAGAAAAATCCCCCTGCACATAACGAGGGGGAAATCATTTGCCTGCATTATTTTCCGTCAAAAAACTTCTGTATTATTGCCTTAATGTCCTTCAGCGGCAGTGTCTTCAGCATATGCCCCTGCGGTTTTAGTGCCTCAATCTTTGCGATACTCTCCGCATCAGTCTTGGCCGTCAGGAACATCACCGGGAATCCTGCAGTGTCCGGATTAGCCCTCAGTGTCTCCAGAACCTGCGGCCCGTTCATCTCTGGCATCTCATAGTCCAGCAGAATCAGATCCGGTTTAGCCCGCGCAAGAATCTTCAGCGCATTAGCCCCCGAATTTGCCGGAAGCACCTTGTAGCTTGTGCTCAGCCCCTCACGCAGTGTACGTATCATCACAGCGTCATCATCGACAAGCAGAAGTGTCTTCGTGATGCTCTCTGCCTTCTGCGAGGTCAGCCCCGACAGCTTTTCCCGTATCTCATTCGCATTGAAGGGACGTATGAACTTTTCCGCGCCTGTAATGTCCGTTTCATCTGCCTCTGCCTGTGTGCCGAGCAGGAATATTTTTGCGCCGATAAGGTTTTTGATACGCTCCGAATGTTCTAGGCCTGCAAGACTCACCAGCACTATGCCGGGAATATGCGTAACTTCATCTGATGATTTCACCTTCAGAATCTCGAATGTATCTGCAAGGCTCTTCACCAGCATATCAGCTCCCATTGAAGGCCTGTCGCTGACGAACAATATTTTTTCTTTCATGTATATATTTTCCTCCTATATATCTTTTAGTGCTTCCTCTAAGCCGCCCCAGTCTGCACCGTCCGCACATGCAGCTATGATATTAAAACGTTCGGCTTCTTCCTCCGGCATTCTGTACTCCCTGAGCATTGAAATTATGCCGTCTATAGAATCACTGTCGAACATTTCCGCAAATTCCTTTATGGCCTCGTATGCTTCATGCAGTCTTTCAGGCGTAATCAGCTCCGCATCATTCTGCTGATACAGCGGTGAAAGTTTCTCCTGATACTGCCGGTAAAGTGCAAGAAGCTCCGGAGTCAGATCCCGTATGCTGTCAGTGTCGTTGTTGTTCCCGCATTCCTCAAGGTATGCCGCCTGATGCGATAATTCTTCCGCGCCGATAAGCCTTGCAGAACTCTTCAGCGCATGTACCTTTATCGTGTAGTTCTTTATGTCCCCTTCAGACTCAAACGTCCCTATGTCCCTGAGATTGTTTGCGATTGAGTTCCAGAACTGCCGTAACGTCTTGCTGAGTATCTCTTCGGTTGCACAGTTCTTTATTGCCTCCGAATAGTTCAGCCCCCCGGCCTTTGCGTAGAATGCTTCAAGCTCTGATGCCTCATGCGGTTTTTCCGGTTCTGACTCCGAAGTTTCTTCCTGCACGATGATTTTTTCGGGCGGAAGATACTTGATCAGCGCAGCCTCAAGGTTAGGGCCTTCAACGGGTTTCGACAGGTAATCGGTGAAGCCCTCCTGCAGGTATTTGTTCCTTGCACCGCTGACAGCATCAGCAGTGAGGCATATAACAGGCGTATCAGTATTCATTCCGTCAGCCTGTTCGCGTATGTTCCTCATTGCCTGCGTTCCGTCCATCTTGGGCATTCTCTGATCCATCAGAATCAGGTCATATTTCGTCTCTTTCGTGAGGTTCAATGCTTCCGCGCCGCCGGAGGCAGTGTCTAACTGTATCTCCGTCTTGCTGAGGAGTCCCTCAATTACGGTAAGATTCATATCAGTATCATCAACAACAAGTATGTGTGCATCAGGTGCTTTGAACGATTCCCTGTATGCCCTCATGGTGTGCACGTAGCGTTCAAATTTCTCGTGGAAGTTCCCAATAGGCTCCGGTGATACTATCCTCTGCGGAAGGTGTATTGTGAATGTGCTTCCCTCACCGTATACGCTCTCCACACTGACGCTGCCGTTCATCATCTTCAAGAGGTTCTGTGTTATGGAGAGGCCAAGACCAGTGCCTTCAACCGTGTTGTTCTGCACCAAATCAACGCGTTCAAATTTGTTGAAGAGTTTTCCTATATCTTCAGGCTTTATCCCTATTCCTGTATCTTTCACCTTCACGATAAGGTTAATGCTGCAGTCTTCCGTCCTGTCTCCTGTAACAGTGAGCGTAACACTGCCTTCATGAGTGTATTTCACAGCGTTGTTGAGTATGTTCGTGATGACCTGCCGGACTCTGACCTCGTCGCCGTATAACCCGTCTGGCAGGGATTCATCTACGTCAACATTGAACTGAAGATCCTTCTGACGCGCTTTGAACACAATCATGTTGGTTACGTCATTAAGCACGGAACTCAGCTTGTAGTCAGCATTCGCAATCTCCATTTTGCCGGCCTCAATCTTTGAGAAGTCAAGAATGTCATTGATGATCGACAAAAGGTTTTTCCCTGCACTCTCAACATTGCGGGCATAAGTTGTGATTCTGTGGCTGGTGCTCTCGCGTATGATCATCTCGTTCATTCCGAGAACCGCATTAATTGGCGTTCGTATTTCATGCGACATGTTTGCGAGGAACTCGCTTTTTGCGGAATTTGCGCGCCTTGCCTGTTCCGTTGCCGCCTGTGCAAGGTCAAGAGCTTCTTCAAGCTGAAGACTCCTCTCTTCCTGCTCAACATGAAGCCGTGTAGTATCTGATACTAATATTATGTAGAAGCCGGGATTTACCGCATAGAAGTTGAACTGCTTATGGAATATAGATCCGTCAATTTCACACGTAATGTTGACCTCATACAGCGAATTTCTCTGTGTCCCGAAAGCAATAGAGTCCGGTGCAAGGGAATGCGCCATAGCGTTAATCTGGTCGTCAGTTCCGTGAAGTATGGGGACAATCTCCTTATTGATGTATGAATTGAACGTGTTATGCTCGCTTTTCGGAAGTATACTGCCTTCGGTCAGGGTGTTGCTGACGGTGATTTTGTAGCGTCCTATCGACATATACGCAATCATCTCAAACTGCCGGGCCAGAATCTTATCGACTATGGTTTGATACACTTTCTCGTTGTTGCATTCCCGCTCCGTGATGAAGGCTATAACGTTGCCTGTGATGGGATTGCGTGTCATCATTGCCGACACTTCAACATAACATATGCTGCCGTTCTCCCTTCGCGACAATAACACCTGCTTTATGCCGATTCTGCTCTTAACGTACACGTCAAGCAGTGAATTTACGCTGAATGTCTCCAGAAACTTTTTGCGCTCCATGAAGTTTATGTAGTGTTTTGCTCTCTGTTTCAGCAGTTCGGAATATACAGCCTGATTCTTGTCGTGCACAAAAAGATCTTTGCCGCGAGCCTCCTCAAGTGTATCAAGCGTCAGGTCAACACGGAACATTCCAAGTGTGTGTTCGTCCTGATGGTAGAAGTTCTGCCCCATAGAATCATAGCTTGTCCGTATCTTTTCGTCATAATTCTTGAATAATGTGATGTCGGAAAAGGTAACGTACATATAATTTTCCCCGCCGAAAGTGATAAAAGCGTAATGGGCATCACACCAGATAATATTATTGTGGTGAGTTACTTTCCTGAACTGGATATTGTGAGTCTTTTCGGGGGATTCATGGTGCTCAAGCATATAGCCGACTAAATGCCTGTCTTCCGGGTGAATGATCTCGCTGAAGTCCCGTGCTTCATTGTAGCGTGTTGCGCCTTCCTGTGTGTCTTCCATCATTGCAGCATATTCCGGCGACACGAATAACGCCTCGTAGTATCCGTCTTTGTGGACGTGTATGAATATTGAACTGTTGCCGAGCTGTTTTATTATCTCTATGAATTTCCTGCATTCGTTATCCGCATCCGGACAGCACATATTACAATCTTGCTCCTTCATGAATTCTTGCTAGATATGTCCTTATTATATTACCAGCAAATAAAAAATCGGACACTCATTTATATTGTTGAGTGCCCGAAAATTTTTATCTTTCTTATTTTTATCTGATGACCTGCTGAATGATATTCATTCCCTCTTCAACAAGCTCGTTCCGTGCCTGGCTTCCCATATGACCTATGCGAAAAACTTTACCCGCAAGGCTTCCGTAATTCCCTCCGACTACAAGCCCCCTGATCCTGAGTGCGTTATCGAACTCCCCCCACGTGAATTTTTCCGGAACATAGAACGCCGTAACTGTCGGTGAAGAATATTCATCGCTCTTAGGGTACAGCCTCAAGCCCATAGCCCTGCCTGTATCCCGGCACAATTTCGCCGCCGATTCATGACGCACAGCAGCCTCCGGAACTCCCTCGCGCAATATTGCTTCAAGCGACAGGTTCAATGCCTTCATTCCCTGCCAGTCATGCGTGTATGGCATGTAGTGAACCTCCGGAACTTTCCGCCAATCCTTGAACGCCTCATACCCTGAGTAATTCACGTCCTGAATCACTTCCCATGCTCTTGGGGAGATGACCGAGACAGAAAGCGACGGTGTGAGGGATAACACTTTCTGGCTTCCCCAAAGCCCAATATCTATATTGCACCCGTCAGCGTCAAGCTCCGCACCTCCTGCACTGGACACGAAATCTACGACGAACAGCGCACCTACTTCACGCGCAATGTTCCCGATCTCTGCAAGGCATTTCGTGATTGTCCCTGAAGGTGTCTCGCAATGCACTGCAGTAATCACCTTCGGCCTGTAGCGCAAAGCATGTTCCCTGACTCTGCCGGGTTCAGGCACTTCATCATACGGGAATGCGCACACTTCAGCCTCCGCGCCGAAAGCCCTCGCCATGTCCGCAAAGCCTTCGCCGAATATCCCGGAAGACACAGCTAAAAGTTTCTCGCCTGCCTTCAGCGTGCATTTGAGTGATGCCCAAAGTATAGACATTGCCTCGCCGGAAGTTATTATGATGTCGTTCTGTGTGTGAAGAATTTTCTGCGTAAGTATCTGGTTCTGCCGGTATAGGTCAAAAAATTCTGCTTCAAGGTCTGAAGCTCCGTAGTCCGTGTTCCATGCTGCCCGGAATTCTGAAGGGACGCTGACAGGGCCGGGAATCAGTCCGATTCTGTACTGCTCCATGATAACTATCACCTCGTGCGTGATAGTATACTACCCGCTAAGTGTGTTATCTCCTCCTCATCATTGAGCGGACTGCTCTCGATTGTGAGTACTGTATCTTTGCTGACATTCACGGACAAAGCTAAAGGCAGGTATTCATGACGTTCAAGCACTGCCTTGAATCCTGCAACTTCAAGCACCTCATATCCTGACCCTGAAGGCATGACTCCCTTTGCGTCATTGACATGCTCCGGCACGTAAAGGCTTCCTGTACCTTTTCCCTGCGTCAGTATCACATTGAGAGTCCTGTTATCCCGTTCGTAGTCCCTGTAGGTTATCGTGCCCATGTCGGCAGAATTTGCATCAGCCACCAACGGCACAACATATTCATTCACGCACTGCCAGCCGTCAATTTTGTCCGGAAGCTCAAGACAGCACGCACATGACGGCATGAACAGCACAAAGATTATTTCAGCTATCCTTGACTTCATGAAGCCATAACCTGCGGACTTGCGATAAAAATTCGTCATATACACCGCTCGCAAAATCCGGAAAAGTGTAATCGAAGCTCTGCCATTTCTTGAAGCGATAACGCATAGTAACTTCCGCGTATATCCCATCGCGCAGATATATTCTGTGTGCATGATCTTTCGTGGAAGCTAGAATCAGCCTTGCACCGTCAATATATCCCGGGTCAATGTTCACGGCTCTTACGGGCTTACGGCTCAATGCTTCAATCTCAATGGCTTCGTGTTTCCAGTCGGCTAACTGCCCGGCATCAGCAAGGCCGGGAAAACACGCAAAAACCCGGTAAAGTTCGGGTGCAATTTCGTGATAGTAATTCGTCTTGTCGAAAGGTACAGGACTGCTTATTATCTCCGGCATTCCCCATATTTCTGAAAGACGGTTTATGCTCCAGTTCAATAATTCTTCTGTCGGGAACAATATACCCGTAATGCGTTTAACTCTTATGCTCATAACAACAAATCTTCCCTCGTCTGTCCTGCTGCAAGAAGTGCCATAGCCTGAGGCCCAATATCCGTTATTACGTCATCGGACTTTCTTGCTTCCTGTTCAGGCTGTGCTTCTGGTTCTGGTGCTTTCTGTTTCTTAGGTGATGGCGCACGTTTCTTCTTGGGCATGTCTATAGCAAGATACCCCTGAAGCTGTCCCTGCCATTCACATTTACGGAACGCTGTAGATTTCCCTTCAGGAGGCGCGCTGAGTCTCTGCCACTTTCCGCCCTTCGCCTCAATTTCTTTGACCCATGCCTGACCCACAGCGGCCCACCATGTTATGTCCTGTGCGTCAGTCAGATCCTCCGTGCAGTCATCTATCGTGAATATTCCCGGCTTCAGCTTCCTGAAGGCGATAAACCTCGTCCCGTTCAGGCCGTCAAGACGCACGATAAATTCATCACGCTCCGGAAGTTCTCCTGCATTCAGACGCTCAAGGCCAAGCCCGAACATGTTTGCGGCAGTGTCATTGATGCGAAGGACTCCCCGCGAACTTATCGCAAAAGGCACAGGAGCATTCCACCATTCCGGATACTGCGGTTCGTCGGGATATAACGCAGTCTCAAGCGTACCGATGAATGACCCGGTATTCTCTACGTACAATGCGCGTATCTCTTCGGGATATTCTATGCTTTCAGGATCAACAGGACGAATGATGTTGCGTGAGGCTAACTGCGGAAGTGTCTTTATCATGGCATCAGCACAGCCGCGCTCAACGAGAAACACCAACTGCCCTTTAGTGAGCACGATAACATTTCCGGAGTCAGGAATGTACACGGCATATTCAGCACTTGAGCCGAAAAGAGTACGGAGAAAATACAGGAGGGTTGATTCAGGCGTTAAGTTATCCATTCATCAAGGCACTTGCAAATTCTTCGGGATTGAAGGTGTTTAAGTCTTCAGCTCCCTCGCCTAGACCGATATAACGCACAGGCACATGAAGTTTTCTGGCAATGGAGATCACTACGCCGCCTTTTGATGTGTTGTCGTATTTGGTGAGTATGATTGACGTTACGGGAATGATACTGCTGAACGTCTCAGCCTGTGCAACGGAGTTCTGCCCCAGTACGGCATCAAGCACAAGTACGGTCTCAAGCCTGGCCTCCCCTGCCTCACGCAGAAGAATCCGGTGAATCTTGCGCAGTTCCTCCATCAGGTTATGTTTGTCGTGAAGCCTCCCTGCAGTGTCTACGATGAGGACATCAGCCCGCGAACTTTCTGCGGCCTTCCATGAGTCGAACGCAACAGCCGCCGGATCTGAACCCTGTCCCTGAGCTATGACCCTGACACCTGAACGTTCACCCCAAATCTTGAGCTGATCCACTGCCGCCGCCCTGAAAGTGTCTGCCGCCGCCATGATTACACTTTTGCCCTGATTCTTGTACATCATTGCGAGTTTGCCCGCTGAAGTAGTCTTGCCGCTCCCGTTTACGCCGATCATGAGCAGTACTAACGGCGTGCTGTCGAGGCTGAAGCCTTTTCCCATTCCCGGCACAGCATTAAGCTCTTCCGTAATTTTTGCTGTGAATATTCCTTTGAGTTCTTCAGGTGTCTTCAGTTTGCGTGTCTTGGCCTCACGTTTAAGATATTCTGTTATCTCTTCGGTGAAATCAAGCCCCGTATCACCTGCAATAAGTTTTTCTTCAAGCTCGTCCCAGAAATCACCGCTGAAAGTTTTTCCGGAGAATAATTTTGCGATTCCCCCGCTCCACTTCTCGCGAACGCCTTTAAGCCTGTCCCGTAACTTAGCGAACAAAGCCATAGCTACCGACTCCTGCGCATGAATATGAACTCATAGCCATATTGCCCGGTTGTGCTGTCCTGAGTGCGCCTTGAGCCTACTACCTGCCACCCGTCGCGCCCTCTCAGTGCCATGCGTTCATTGATGTTGGGATCAAGGATGAAATCTATTGCGTAATCATATGACGGCGGGGTTTCGCTGAGTGCCGGAGAGTCAAACGTTCCCATATTCATCATTGCGGCTGTGATCCTGTCATTGAGAGTCCTTAGCTGCAGGAATGTCATAACTGTAGCTGCAAGCAAAAGGCCAAGCAGTATGTACAGCATTATTCCTCCAGATCCTGATTTTTTCGTTCCGTCTGATGCTCCGTTCTTTTTTGCCGATAATTTGTCGCGTATACTCATGGTTTTCTCCTTGTAGTCTTCTTCGGTGTCGGTACTTCTTGCTGAAATCCGGGAAATCTCTTCCGGTTCATCATCAGGGACAGATGCGGCCTCGCTCAAAGCACCAAGCGAGGACATGTCCCAATCATCATCATCTTCTGATGCAATGCTGTCATCATCAAAAGATGTTTCGGGTTCATTTTCGTCTTCGTCAAGCAATGATTTTTCTTCTGGCATGTTGTCTTCTGGTGATACCTCCTCAAAACTAATATCATCATCAAGTTTTATATCATTATCCGGCACTTCTGCAGTACCGGCGTTGATTTCAGGTTCAGGCTGGTTATGTTCTTCAGCTTCTCTCTGCTGGAATGCTTCAAGTTCCTGCGCGAGTCTTTCCTGTGCGGTTAAAGCTGTGTTATCCGGTTTCGGTTCAGGTTCGGGCTCTGCTTCCTGCACTTCCGGTTCTTCCTGTTCCGGCTCTTCATGCTGTTCTGTGATGCTGTCATCTGCTATAGGGAGTTCTTCGGCCTCATCAAGCAGTGATTCTTCCTGCTGTTCGTCCTGCGGTTCATCGTCATCGTCCCCGAAATCCGGAATGGTGAACGGGTCATTGGGATATTCTTCCGTCTCTGGTTCTTCTGTTTCTTCAAGTTCCGCAGTATTCTGTTCCTCCGTGTCCTCGTGAAAGTCCGGCAAAAATGATTCTTCCGTTTCGTCCGGCTCTTCCGGTTCTTCTGCGGGTTCGGGGTCAGGGTCAAACCTGTTGATGGCATCGGGCAGGGGCATTTCATCGAACGGGTTAATGTCTTCCTCCAAGCTTTGCCGTGCCTGATCCTGCGCAACGCCTAAAGGTGATTCCGACATTGCCTGAGCTATGCTGGCTATGAGCTTGTTCTCGGCTGACTGCGTTTCCGTTCCTGTGCCCGTATCCATAGAGGCGAAAAAGTTTTCGGGAATCCTGTAAGGTTCCGGGGCTTCAGGAGAATCAAGCGTAAGGGGATTTCCCGTCATGGCTTCGGCAATATCAGCCATGAGCTTATCCTCTGCGGTCTTTGTGCTCTCCGGCATAACGACAGATACGGGTTCGGCTTGGGCTTCCGGGTCTTGAGGTTCTTCGGGGGGCTGTACCTGCGGCAAGTCCTCACCGACACTAAGCACTACATCAGCGGGCGGTGAAAGCTCTTCCGACTCTGTATTTTCCGGTGTCTGCGGCTCTGAATCCTCTGGTTCTTCGTAAAATGCTTCAAGTTCGTCTTCATCGTCTTCACCGGGTATATCTTCAGGTTCAAGCAGGTCTTCAGGTTCTTGCTGTGCTTGCTGTTCGTCTGATTCGTCTGTCTCTTCAGCGTCAATTACGGGAATATCCGCAAAATCTTCTTCCAGTTCCAGTTCGTCAGGGTCGTCAATTTCGTCTGCACTGATTACGGGAATATCCGGCAGTTCATCTTCCTGCTGATCCGTATATTCATCATCGTCATCAATGACAGGAATGTCTGGTAACTCTTCGGGAGCGTCCTGCTCTTCTGATTCTTCCGGTTCAGGTTCTGGTTTTGTCTGCGCAGGTGTTTCGGGTTCAGGTTCAGGTATGATTTCCGGCTCGGGCTGTGTCGGTGTTTCTGACTCTTGCGCTGTTGGTTCAGGTGCAGCCTGTTGTTCTATCTGTGCAGGTGCTTGCGTATCTGGTACAGTTTGCGGTTCAGGCTGTATCTGTGCTTCAGGCTCATTGATGACCTGCGGCTCTGATTGTACCGGCTCTTCCATTTCAGGTTCTGGCTGTACAGAGTCTTGCGGTTCTGACACAGCTTGAGTAACCGTATGTAGTGTTTCTTGCGTCTCCGGTGTTATTTGCTGTTCCGGCTGTGATGGCGTTGCAGATTCAGGCTGTGCTGGGGCTTGCGTCTCTGGAATTGCTGGTAATTCTTGTTGTTCCACTACCTGCAGTCCAGGCTGTGCAGGTGCTTCCGGTTCTGTATGCTCTGATTCTTGTACCTCCGGCAGTGCATGTAGTTCCGGCTGTTCATTCGGCTCTTCCTGTTCATGCACTGTCTGCGGCTCTGTCTTCTCTGGTGCTTCTGGTTCAGGTATAACCGGTGATTCTGGCTGTATAGGTTCTTGCTGTTCGGACACTATTTGCGGCTCTTGTTCTTCAGGTGCTTGTGGCTTAGGCTTGGGCACTGCTTTAGGTTTTTGCTGTGCCGGTGCTGGCTTCGGTGTCTGTATGGCGGCTGATGAAGGCTTCGGAGACGGCTTGAATCTAATGCTTTCGGCCTCAGCAGAAGGCTTCTTCACCGGCTGTTTCTTGGCCGGTCTGGCTTTTTCCTGTTTTTCTGGCTTTTCCGGTTCAGTTTGCGGGACTCTGAACATATCAGAATTAAGGCTCTGTTCTATCTTGCGTTCAAAATCGTCCATGAAGGAACTTCTGCGCGGTCTGGCATTCACTGTCCCGGTATCTTTTTCCTTGTCCGTTTTGGTTCTGCTAGGTCTTCGTGATGGCCTTGCACCCTTACTGTTTGGCATTTCATCACGCGGCGGCTGTCCCAGTAAGTTACCTTCAAGTTCTTCCCGTAATTTCTCTTCTGCTGTCTTTTCGCTCATTATTATTCTTTCCGTCCTTCAAGAAGCACTTTAGCACCTAATTATAAATCATGATGGGCATAAAAAAAGCCTCCGTGTAATCACGAAAGCTGTAATTTTCACTTATGGTAGCCTCAACGAGGTTCGAACTCGTGTTTTAGCCTTGAGAGGGCTACGACCTAGACCACTAGTCGATGAGGCCATTTAGCTTGTTTCTCATTTGCG
>CAJOES010000046.1:0-18765 GCA_905233455.1 uncultured Synergistales bacterium
AATCAGTAATTCTACTAACGTGAATCCTTTTCTTTTCATGTCTTTTTCCTCCTTAAAATGTTAAAATATCCCGCGTTTACTTCCCACAGCCGCTCGTCATTAGGAAGAAAATGCACACAACTAATTCACGCTCTCGTTGTCAATATGGTATAATTACCTCAGACAAAGAATGACTGAGACGTATCAGCCGTATGCATATTCTAAACTGGTTGACAAAGAGAATTATAGCATAACTCTTTGTCTTTTTGTTGTGTTCTCACATAAATATTTTCTCTCATGTATAATTTCCCTCAAGAGGTGATAGCAAAATGATTTGCTGTGAAGTCCGTGATACTCCAATCGGAAAAGTTAATATCGGTGCAGACGGCGAAAATGTTTTATGGCTGTGTTTCGGAGACGCTGAAGCAACAGAAGCCAATAAAATTACAGCAGAAGCATTCAGACAGCTTGAAGAATATTTTGCGGGAAAAAGAAAGATTTTCGGTTTGCCGTTAAAGCTGGAAGGTACACCGTTTCAGGTCAAAGTGTGGGAGGCATTGCGGCAGATACCATACGGCAGCACGATAAGCTACGGAGAACTTGCAGATATGGCGGGATGTCCCAACGGTGCAAGGGCTGTAGGCGGCGCAATGAGAGAGAACCGCATACCGGTATTCATTCCGTGCCACAGGGTGATTACGTCTGAAGGGAAGCTCGGAGGATATTCCGGAGGCCTTGACGTGAAGAGGAAACTGCTTCAGCTTGAAGGTGTCTCCCTGTAGAACAGCCCCGCTATTGCAGTGATTGACTTTATCGGGGTCATCATCATTGAGCGCGTAACACTAAGGCCGATCCGCTTCTGTGCGTTGAGTATGGCTAGTATGTCTTCCGTAACATTCATGCTCAGATCACCGTAACCGGGACTGAATCTTGAAGTCATGAACTCCCCCTTGTGCAGTCCCGGCATAATCTCGTTCCGTATGTACATATCCGCAAAGGCATCAATCCTCACAGACGCGCAGGCATCAAGCGCAATACCGTCAAGCATATTCCTGCTCTGTGCCGCCGTAATCTGCCTGTCTACCTCATGGCCCAGCGTTGCCGCCAGCAAGTAGCATTCATCGCTTCTTGCCGTGAGTCTGGCTATATCATTGCTGTAGATATACGCCCCTTCAAGCTCTATCCCGCCGTCAAAATGTATGATGTGAAACCTTCCCCACACACAGCGCGGAGTAACGTACCCTTCAAGCCTCCCGAATGCCTCGCGAACTGTACGGATAATTTCTTCATCATGGACATTCGGGGGGACTCGCATATAGCGCAGGGCATCAGTAATGTTTTTGTCGTTAGCTGTGAACTGCATAGCGTTTCGTGTATATCGCTGACCTGATACCGGCATCAATCCTTCTGACAGTATCGGGCTGGTTCATGGTGTACAGGTGAATCCCGTCAACGTCCCGTGCAATGAGGTCTACAAGCTGTTCAATGGCGTATGCAATCCCGGCATCTTTGAGGGCGGCCGCGTTTGAGCCGTAAGCATTCACGAACCTGCGCACACGTTCAGGCACGGAAGCCCCGCACATCTCTACGACTTTTGATATTTGGCTGGCAGACGTTACCGGCATTACTCCCGCAATTATGGGCTGTGTGATACCTATTGCCCTTGCTTTGTCCTTCCAGCGCGAAAATATGTCGTTGTCGTAAAATAGCTGTGAGATGAGAGCCTTAACGCCCAAGTCGCATTTTTCCTTCAGGTGTTTCAAGTCCTCTTCAAGTGATGACGCTTCAGGGTGTTTCTCCGGGTAACATGCCGCGTAAATGTCAAAATCATTCGGGTATTCTGACCTGATGAATGATATTAGCTCGCTTGCGTAATGGAAGTCCCCGAGGTCTGATTTGTCCTTCAGGTCTCCGCGAAGTGCAAGAATGTGCTTTACGTTGTTGGCTTTGAGTTCGTCGAGTATTGCCCGTATGTCATCGCGTGTAGTGCCGACACAGGTCAAATGCGCTACTCCGCATGTGCTGTAACGGTTCTGTATGCCTGAAGTTATTTCTACGGTGTTGTCCCTGCTTGAGCCTCCTGCACCGTAAGTTACGCTGATTAAGTCCGGGTTGAAGCATACGAGGCTGTCTATTACTTCATACGTCTTGGCCGTGCTTGCTGTGCCTTTGGGCGGGAATATCTCAAATGTATAGCTGGGTGTCATTGTGTTTTAATCCTCCTTCTGTGCAAATAACCAGTCCCTTAATGCCTTAATCTTATAGGCAAAATCAAATGATGTCATATGTTCCGACGCTCCATCAGCAGAACCTTCCGGAAGCGTTGTGCCTTTCCTGAACGTTACGAAATTTGCCCGCTGTTCATTCCTTATGCCTATATCAGGGTTTCCTGCGTCAATTCCTGAATACAGCACAAAATTCGCGTCAATACTCCGGAAAAGCTCTATCACTTCATGCTGTCCCTTCGATGCGCCCGGGTCTCCCATTGAGGCGGCATATATGAACTTCTGCCCCGCGAGTCCTGCAAGCGTATTCACGTCCCACTGTCCCGACACAAAAAGGCAGGCCGTATAGAGGTCAGGATATTTCGACGCAAGCACAAGTGATGTCATGCACCCCATAGACTGCCCCGTGCCGTATACCTCGCTGATGCCGTAATGCTCCTTAGCCCAGCGTATGAACCTTCCCGTAAGTTCAACGTAATCCGTGAGAATATAGCCTTTGTGATCGTCCAGGATTACTCCGGGATATACGGGAACGATAACTGCTGCATCACGGTCAAACCATGAGAGTCCGCCATAGCCCTGCTTCAGGGAGAACTCCGGAGATTTTCCCGCACAGCTTGCATCGCCGATAAACACTACAAGGGGATATTTCTTGCCGGCAGTGTAGCCTTCAGGCAGGTACAGATTGTACTGAATGGATAGTCCCGTAACTTCATCGCTGAATGTCTCTACGGTGAATTTGCCCGCATAATCTGCTATGAGCTTCTGCAGAACTTCATCTTTCGTCTTGTCGGTGAATGCCATGTTAGGCTTCGGCCCGTCCTGCTGTGAATGAAACGCCTCATCTGCCGCCTGTGTTGAAGCATAAGCCGCTGAAGCAAACGCAAAAAGCAACAGCACCATAATTATTTTTCTCATTCCTTCAGGCCGTCCTTCCTGTTCTCTTCCCATGTGATGAATGAGTGATAATACACTTCATCATTGTCATCAAGTCCCCGCGTTATCTCTGTAACATGTATATGTTTGGCTTTAACCTGCTCAAGAACATAATCTACTGCTATCATCGGTTCAGTGTGCTCACCGCATGTATATATGTCCAGTGCCATATAATTTACTTCCGGCCAAGTGTGGCAGGATAAGTGCGATTCACTGATGACTACAACTCCGCTTACTCCGTTGGGGGGAAATTTATTGAATGATACTGACCAGACTTGAGCGTGTGCCCTGTTTGCTGCTTCTACAAGAATATCCTGCAGCTTTGATACATTAGTGATGGTGTCATCACAACCTGAAACTTCAACAATATAGTGAACACCTTTAGGGGACAATTTAGAATCTCAGCCTCCCGAAAAATGAATATGATTAGCTGAAAATTTTATCACATTACACACAAAAAACAGCAGACCCCGCATTTGATACGAGGACTGCCACCAAAAACTACAGCCAATCTTTTTATCTTGAGCCTAAATGCTTTTTGAAGAATTCTTCAAGCGTCCGGTAAAAATCAAACCTGTTCTCTTCATTATGGAAACCGTGCCCTTCATTGTCCTTCACCATGTAAACGACATCTTTTCCGGCCTTCCTTACTGCTTCTACGATCTGATCTGATTCTGCCTTGTTCACGCGGGGATCATTAGCTCCCTGCGCAACGAATAACGGTATCTTTATATTCTCTGCATGAAATACAGGCGATACAGCTTCAAGCAGTTCCTTATCCTTTGATGGGTCTCCTATCTCTTCATATTCCATCTCGATAAACGGCTTCCAGTAAGGCGGAATGCTCTCCAACAGCGTAAAGAGATTCGACGGCCCGACATAGCTCACGGCACAAGCATACAGATCCGGCGTGAATGCTGCACCAGCAAGCGCGGAATACCCTCCGATGAAATTAACTGTCCGCAATACCCTGCTCAACTGCCCAGAGCACACCGTCAGTAACATCGTCCTGCATCCTGCGTCCCCACTGCTTGAACCCTGCCTGCCAGAATGCCTTGCCGTAACCTGTTGACCCGCGATAATTCACCTGAAGCACAGCTATTCCCCTGTTCGCGAGGAACTGCGCTTCAGAGTCGAAGCCCCAGACATCACGCGCACTTGGCCCGCCGTGAGGAATCACCACTAACGGAAGATCCCTTGACGCAACACCAGACGGCAGAGTCAGGTAGCCGTTAATCTTCAGCCCGTCCCTTGCAGTGAACTCTACCGGCCTCATTGATGCCATCTGTTCCTCCTTGAGCCATGATGACAAATCTGCAAGTTTCGACATGGAATTATCCTTGCGATCAAACAGATAGTATGTGCCTCTAGTCCTGTCGCTGTATGTACGGACTATTACGCGGCGTTCATCGTCGTCCATATCGGCAACAGAAACTTCATAGTTCGGGAAAAATTCTTCAAGAGAGTTTTGCAGCTCTTCCCTGTCCGCATCAAAAAACTTGAAGTGCCTTTTGTCCGTAGTATAAGTTACTCCCGTTATTATCTTTCTCTTCTTTGAATGCAGTATTCCTCCTGCGTCAACTTCATCATGTTCAAACACTAAATCAAGCGTCTTGTTCTCTTCAGGATCAAATGTATATATTGCGTCCTTGTCCCGGCTTAAGTTGCTTACTACATATATAGTCTTGTTGTCGTATGCAAATAATGCAGGTACGAATGTCTCCTTGAAGTTTGTAGTTATGAGCGTCCTGAACTCTTCATCTTCCGTCGTCCTGTACAGAAAGCTCCCGTTCACACCGTCCGTAGCATATGCCGCACGCAGTTTCCCGTTATGGTCAGTCATCCAGCCGGTGATATTTCCGGGATTCTCGGCTAAAAGCTCAAGCTCTCCGGTCAGAATGTTGCACCTGTATACGTCGAATACTTCAGGGTTTCTCTGGTTCATGTCTAACAGCATGTGTGAAGGGTCGTCTTCAAGGTCATCAAGCACACTCGCTTTGACCTTATCGAACGGTGTCAGGTCTCTTGGTTCTGGTGTTGTGATGTCGGTAATGTACACGTGGTAGTTCTCATCGCCTCCGGAGTCCTGAACGTAAACTATCTTGCTGCTGCCCTTCCAGAAGAATCCTGCTATATCCCGTTCCGTTGCTGAGGTTATGCGCTTCTCCGTGCCCGTTGCAATCTCGCGCACATAGACATTCATGCGGTGCTCCCATGGCTTTGCGTAGGCTAACCTTGTTCCGTCGGGAGAAATGGAGAATGCGGCAGTGTCGGGGTTGCGGAAAAAGTCCTCCATAGGCAAAAGCGGAGGCAGTGCGGCAAAGGCAGTTCCTAAAGGCAAGACGAGCAATAACACTGTCAGGATAAATATTAATCTCATGAGTAAAAGCTCCCTTCACAAAAATTTTGCAACTGATTTTAACATGCTTTATACTGCGAACAAAAAGGAGAAATATTCATTAATGAATGTATACCCGGTAAATATATCGACACAGGACGACATGAAAAACATATGCGCAAAAATCGGCACAGATCCCCGCGCATTAGCCTATCTGATACCCAAACGCAAAATCCTTCACTTCTATGCGGACAATATAGACTACAGGGCGGCATCGTTCCTGAAACAGGAGCTTTTATCGCGGGGCGGTGATACTGTCGTAACCAAGCACGTAATTGACGGCAAGACCGATTACAGCGATATATTGCTCATGGCAACACCATCACAGCTACGGAGTCTTATCGTCAAGCTAAAATCTATGGACTGCTGGGGACTGAAGGAATTTCGGGAAAAATTATCGGAAGCATTCACTAACTGCGGCGTAACTGAATGGGAGATGACATCACCTGCAGGGCACAAAATCATTCTGGGCAGTGATACAAAGCTGATGTCAATAATGAACATAACGCCTGATTCATTCTATTCGCCGTCAAGGATCAATGAAGCTGAGATTGCCGGAAGGGCAGAACAGTTTCTGCGTGATGGCGCGTACATTCTCGATCTCGGTGCAGAGTCCACGCGCCCGGGTGCTGAACCTGTGCCGGAGGATGAAGAGGCTGCAAGGCTCATTCCTGCGCTGAAGACATTACGCCGTGAGTTCCCTGACGCAATAATATCTGTAGATACCTGCAAGCCCGGAGTTGCACGAATTGCCGCCGGAGAAGGAGCGGACATCATCAATGACGTTAGCGGATTCACATTCGGGGACGGCGCAGAAATGCCGGGAGTCATTGCGGGACTGAACATTCCCTACGTGTTATCGCACATCAAGGGCACTCCTGCGGACATGGCACAGCATGAACCTTACACCGACATACTAACGGAGCTGTCAGAATACTTCAGGGCAAAACTTCAGGCACTTGACGCGGCGGGGGTAAAGCGCGAGAACGTCATCATAGATCCGGGTATAGGCTTCGGGAAAGGTGCGGACGATAATTTTGCGGTGCTCAGAGACATAGAGAGTCTTCACGTTTTCGGGAGGCCGATACTTGTCGGGCATTCACGGAAGAGATTCACCGGCACTGAGAGTATTGCGGGTACTCTGGCAGTGTCGGCGTTGCTTTGCGGACGGGTAAGCCTTCTGCGCGTTCATGAAGTTACGGAGAACATGAGAGCACTGAATACCGCACGGGCAATGAAAGCAGGAATATGATTACCTTTTCACCTTATACTGCCAATAGAAATAATACGCCGTGTTAAGAACTGCACAGACAATCCACCCGGCAGGATACGCAAAGCCAACTACGTATACGTTATCGGGAATGATTCTGGTGATGAAGTACAGATACACCTGACGGAACAGCACATACGCACACAGGGTAAGAATCATAGGCATCTGCGAATTTCCGTCCCCTCTGAGTGCCCCGGAGAATATCTGCGTGAAACAGCAGAACACTGCGAACGGTGCGCACAGCCTGATGAACATTGCACCATAGGCTATAACTGAAGCATCAGGACTGAACAGCGACGATAATTCCGGCGCATATGTATAGAGTATCAGCCCTACGCATATTGATATTCCCATGATCATTGCGAGTGCCGTATACGTTCCTCGCCTTGCACGGGAATAATCTCCCGCTCCGATATTCTGCCCGGCAAATGTCGTTACTGCCTGACCCATGTTCTGAATCGGAAGTATCATATATTGGTCTAACTTCGAGTAAACACCCCAGCCCGCTATATATGCCGTGCCGAAATAGTTTATATACCCCTGAATGAAGACGTTTGAGAATGCCACTATTGCCATCTGAAAGCCGAACGGCAAGCCTATCTGAAGGATTTTTGACGCAAGAAAACCATTCATGCGCATATTCTTCAATGCTCCCGTAGATGACGCAACAGCATACAGAACCAGCAATGCCGATATTGCCTGAGCCAGAATCGTAGCTGTTGCAACACCTGCAATGCCCCAGTGAAACACAATCACGAACACCAGATCAAGAATGATATTCAGCAGGCTGCAGAAGATGAGGAACATTAGCGGCCGCTTAGTGTCTCCCATTGCCCGCAGTACTGCACCGCCCATGTTGTAGACGAGAAGTCCGGATATTCCTCCGAAATATATTTTGAGGTACAGATCAGCTTCATCGAATACATCAGGAGGAGTTGATATTTTCTCCAGAAGCCACCGTGAAGACATCACACCTACAGCCGTAAGCATTGCACACGCAATCAGAGTCAGAAGCATTGTAGTCTGTATTGCATCGTGAAGCCGCTTTGTGTCCTTTGCGCCGAAGCTCTGGCTGATTACCACCCCTGCCCCCGTCGCAGTCCCGTTGAAGAACCGCACGAGCATTCCGCATATCTGTGTAGTTGCACTCACTGCAGCAAGCGCAGAGATCCCGACATAACGCCCGACAACTATACTGTCTGCGGTGTTGTAGAGGAGCTGTAACAGATTCTCCAACAGCAACGGCCCGGTGAATGCAAGAAGTACAGGCCAGATTCTTCCGTGTGTCATATCTAGTTCGTGATGATGCAATTCAATTCATCTCCATACATGAAATACAACAAAAAAACCTCTCCCATTATATACAGGAGAGGCATATTTAATGTTTCCGTTACTTCTTTTTCTTGGGCGGTGCAAAGTAACTCGCCGCAAATCCCAGAAAACCAGCAAGCACTGACATCCAGATGCAATATATTTCGCAGTTCCCGGCAAGCAGAACAAGCTCGCCGTTCCCGATAAGTGCTCCTACGAACTGTACAGCCACCAGCGCAAACCCCATCAGCATAAACAGAGGAAGGGACAGCGTGAAGAAGAAAGATAGAATCTTATAGATAAAAGATTTCATGATTAATGCCTCCTTTAGCCGCCGTACACAGGCAGAACCTGAAACATGATCAGCAGGACTATGATTATCTCAGGTATAGCGTAATATATCACCAAGTCCTTGAATATCTTGAACGGCTCATCAACATTTGCTATTCCGCAGGCTATGTATATCGGTGCAGAGTTCGGAGGTATGCAGCTCTGATTCGATACAAGGTTGATGAAAGCCACGCATGACGCAAGAGGAGAGAGTCCTATAGACCGCATAGCCATGTAGCACACTGCGCCCATAGCACTTGTTGTGCCTGTAGCATTGAACGGCCCGACCATCATTGTTATTATTCCGACGATGGCGAAAATGATTATCACTGATGAAGCCCCGCCGTCATTCATGGATTTGAACAGGCTCGTAAATTCCTGGCTCATTCCAAGAATCGTCAATAACCTTGAGGACAGGAACGCACAGAATAACATTGCACCGAGATCACTGAAACGCCCGATAGACTTTCCGCAGAGTTTCCACCAGCCTGAAATATTGTGAGGGAGATACTTCCAGCCCTCAATTATTGCGAAAAACGTTATGAGTATGGGAATCCAGAAGATCATAGATATTGATTTGAACGCACCCTTAGTTCCTGCAAGACGCGCCGCAATCATCTCGCCCGTTCCGAACATGGTAAACATTAACGGGATAGCTATGCCCAGAAAGATTATCAGCGAGCTTCCGTTTTCCCTGAGTGCCTTGCCCAGCGGCATAATCTTATCGCGCGGTACAGCCTTCAAGCCTTCCTGTTTCGCGAAGATGAACACGATAACCAGCCTCACCAGCAAAACGACACCTGCAACGCTCATCAATGCTATATACAGTCCGTCGCTGGAGACTTCAGCCGATACGACATCAATTCCCAGCACTAACAGCATGACACTTGAAGGGGGAAAGACATTGCCGAGTCCGCCGTTGCCTGCAACGATTGACGCACTGCGCTCCGGACTCCAGCCGCTTTCCTGCATCCACGGAATAGTTACTGACCCTATAGATGCCGCAGACGCACTCGCAACGCCTGAAATCATGCCGAAAAGTGCACTGCCGATTGTCGCAACGTAACCTGAACCTCCGGGAAGCCAGCCTATAAGACTATTGAGGATATTCACGAGACGGCCTATGACTCCGGTCTGATCCAGAACATACGCCATGAACACGAACGCAAGCCCCGCATAAATCACTTCCTGTTTCGCTGAGTACGCAAAAGCATCCGTGAACATGTCAGCGGCATTCTTCCCGCCCCACGTTGCGCCTATGATGAGCATGACAAGACATGTCCAGAGCATAGACTCGCCCATTGAACGTTTGAGATATACATTAAGGACGATGATTAGTGCTATGTATATGAACAGCGTAGTAATTCCTACACCCATTGTTACGCCCTCCTGTCTCCGTAAATGCCGTCAATGATCTCAAAGCCTTTAGCATCAAGTGATTTTTTCACCCAGCTTTTGTCGGCAGTTCCGGTCTTGTTCTTGCCGAGCTTGGCCAAGTCTGCATCACGGAGCTTCTGTGCCAGCGGGAGAATCTCTTCTGCGTCCTCCAGAGGGATAACGATAACGCCGTCCCCGTCGCACACGATAATATCGCCGGGATTTACGCTGACGTTTCCGCACGAAATCGGCACGTTCACTTCTCCCGGGCCTTCTTTGTACGGGCCTCCGGGAGTTGTCCCGGTGCAGTATACGGGCAGACCCCAGTCCTGAATCTCATCCACGTCCCTCAATGCGCCGTCAACTACCAGTGCGGCAATCTTCTTGTAGAACTTCAAGTAGGCCATCATGTTATCCCCCATAAGACTCCGCGTGGTGTCTCCCTCGTTGGAGATGACCAGAACGTCGCCCTCATTGCAGTACTCCATTGCGGCATGAATCACGAGGTTATCACCTGCACGGCACTTAACCGTCAGTGCGGGCCCGGCAGCTATCGGCGTACTTCCCTTTGCTATGCGGTGAATGCGGGGATTCATGGCACTATTGCGGTTCATTACGTCGCATATGTTGGCGGTTGGAACCTCTGCAAACCCCTTCACTGTTTCAGGATCAGGAAGATTCCTGCGGGTATATATTCTCTTTCCCACTGGCATTGCTTCATCAGCCTTTCTTTATATATATTGTTTTTTGGAATGTGCTTATTGTATATTCATATAACCCACAAAGTAAAACTATGTTAATTTGTATTGTGCACAAAATTTTTTTGTTGCAGGGAGGAGGTTTTCATTATGACTGATTTAACGAGCCTGTATTACTTCATGGAGGCGGCTAAAGACCTGCACATAACATTGACGGCCAAACGTCTATACATCACACAGCAGACATTGAGCAATCATATAATGAGGATTGAGAATCATTACGGCGTTAAACTCTTTCACCGGCATCCTAAACTACAGCTGACCAGTGCAGGACGTGAAGTGCTGAGATTTGCAGAGGAGACCTACAGGCAGGAGCAGAACCTCAAAGGAATATTAGCGGACAACATACAATCAGAAACCGGAGAGATTACCATAGGAGCAAGTTCGCCGAGATCTAATTACTATCTTCCTGACGTGCTGAAGAAATTTTCCGCGCATTACCCAAACGTCATGATTAACCTTGTCGATAAGACTTCCGGAGAGCTTGAGAGACTCACACGGAATAACCAGCTTGATTTTTCAGTAACTGTGGACAGCGAAATAACCCCGCAGATATTCAGCCGGTGCGAACATTCTGACCCTATATATTTTTGCGTGTCGGATAAGTTATTGCGCAAGTATTACGGCGGCAATATTTCTGCCATCAAGGAGAAAGCTATAACATACGGTGCAGACCTGAAGGACTTTGCGCTTCTGCCGTTCATGATAATTTCAGCGCATAACAGGATGGGACGGAAGATAAACGAATGCTTCAGTACGGCAGGATATGCCCCGAAAGTCTATCTCAACGCGACATACACAACGATAATGGCTCCCCTGTGCAATGCCGCATTAGCAGGGTGTTTCACCTCACATATGAACCTGAGCCGCTGGAAGAAAGATATAGATGATGACGTGAATATTTTTCCGCTGGTGCAGGAGGGAGAACCGGTAATGCTTACGTTAAGGGTGATATGCAGCAGGCAGAGATACCTGAATCATCATTGCAGGTACTTTCTTGATATTCTCGATGAACAGTTCGCAATGATAGAGACTGCACGGCTGGCTAAAATAGGTACTGCAACAAAATAAACTGCTATAATCTAGCTGTTCATTCAGAAGGGGAGGAACATTCAGGACATGGAAGAGAAAAAGACAGTAGCCGCCGCAAGCCGCAAGTGGGAGGTAGTAGTCTTCAAGCTGGGCAAGGACTTATTTGCAATAAACGTCAACAAGACGAGGGAAATATTACGCTGGACGGGATGCCGCCCAATCCCGACAAAGATACCTGCATTCGTGGGAATAACTACGCTCAGGGGTGCAACACTGCCGCTTATAGATCTGCGTATCTTCTTGGGCATTCAGTCCCCTGTACCGACAAATCAGACAAAAGTAATGGTTGCAGAATTCAATGATATAAAGCTGGGATTTCTGGTTGACGGCGTAGAGAGAATAAGACAGGTGAACGCTGAGGATCTCGACAGCTCAAAGATGCGGGGAGTTTCGCTGAAATGGGTTCTGTATATCATCAAGAGGGACGAGAGAAATATTTTGCTTCTGGACTATGAGGCAATCATACAGGAGACAGCTCCGGCAGTTGCTGAACACATGTTCGATCAGGGCAAGCTCGGAACGTATCAGCGTCAGATAGGGCATGTTGAGGACTTTCACATACTTGTTGCAGATGACTCGCCGCTGTTGCGCCAGCAGACATGTGATGTGCTCAAGCAGTCGGGCTTCACGAGCATATACCCGGTCAAGGACGGACTCGAAGCACGCAAGCTCCTATTAGACCAAGGCGAGAACTTTGACCTTCTCGTTTCGGATATTGAGATGCCATTGCTTGACGGTATGAGCCTTGTAGAGACATTGAGGCAGGATCAGAGGACGGAGAATATGCCGGTAATATTATTCTCGTCTATCATGGTGAAGGATCTGCTTGACCGTGCGGACTCGTTGAAGGTTGTGCATGTGCTGAAGCCTGATGTGTACAAGCTGGTTGAATGTGTCGTGAAGATTTACCGGGAATGCAAGAAGAACAGGAACTATTGAGAATATTTACCCCCGCCATAACCGACGGGGGCAGATGCTATTTCAGATTGTATATCAGTGTTGTAGAACCTTTTGTGATGGTTATTTTCTCTACATCTTCAAAATTACTAGAACTTTCAGGGGTTAGTGTTATGCTTATAATCTCTTTAATAGAGCTGTCATATTGTCGAATATCTGTGCCCTTAAAATTAACATCGCCGCTGTTAATCCATTTCTGCGCCCAAAAGTCAACATCATCACGTTCACGCATCTTCACCATAGCAAGAGTCTGATTGGCCATGAAGTCAAACGTTCCGCTCATGATTATACCGAAAGCCGCCATAGCAATAATGACTTCAACGAGAGTATCAGCAATTCTCTTCTTCAGCTTCAAATTCAATTCCTCCTCCTGAAAATCAATGCTCTTGGGAAATTCCCTCCGTCAAGAACTTCACCGGCAAAAACAAAATTTCCGTCAGAAACTTTTAGTGCCTGTACCTGTTTCATGCTGCCTGTTTCAAGAATTATATACCCGTGAGGCTCTAATATTCTCATTCCCAGTGAGTAAATTTCGTGATAATACTTCATTCCGTCCTCGCCGCCATCAAGCGCGGAATGCGGCTCATAGTCTCTAACAGAACGCATAAGCCCTTCAATTTCTCCTGAAGGGATATACGGAGGGTTGCTGATGATTGCCCTGCATGACTCCGGCAGCTGATTTACGGCCGTACGCGCTTCAAGGCCATAGCGTGATACATTCTTCTCGGCATACTTCAGGGCTTCAGGGCTGGCATCAGTCATATACGCAAAGGCATTCGTGAACTCAAGCAGCAATGTTACGGCAATGCACCCCGAACCCGTTCCCCAGTCCACGAACGCAAAAGACTCTTCCGGAGCAATGCACTTCTTCACGGCATCAATGAGCGTCTCTGTGTCATGACGCGGAATGAGCACACCGCTCCCAACGCAAAAATCACGTCCGTAAAATTCAGCCCCGCCGAAAATGTACTGCAATGGTTCTCCTGCTTCACGGCGGGATATTACGGCCTCAATCTTTGCGGTTTCTTCTGGGGAAAAATCTTTGCGTGAGAGTATTGCGGAATGACTTGCGCCTAAAGCATAAGACATCAGCCACACAGCTTCCTGGCCTGCGTTGGTGATGCCCGTATGCTTTAAGCGTCCGATATAGTCATTAACCTTCAAGGTTCTGCAGTTTCTGTGTCTGTTCGGCGAGCAGCATTGCGTCAATCATCTCGTATAAATCGCCGTCAAGATATGATTCCAGTTTGTACAGAGTCAGGTTTATGCGGTGATCCGTGATCCTGTTCTGCGGGAAATTGTATGTGCGTATGCGTTCTGACCTGTCCCCGCTCCCTATCATACCCCTGCGTTCACTGGCCTGCTCTGAGTTCTGCTTCTGCTGTTCGAGGTCATACAGCTTCGTCTTCAGGTACGACATAGCCCGCGCACGGTTCTTGATCTGGCTTCTTTCGTCTTGGCACGTAACGACAATTCCCGTCGGCAAATGCGTAATCCTCACGGCGGAATCTGTCATGTTCACGTGCTGTCCTCCCGCGCCGCTGGATCTGTAGGTGTCAATCTTGAGATCCTCCGGGCGTATCTCCACTTCGACATCATCAGCTTCCGGCAGAACTGCAACAGTAGCCGCAGATGTATGTATTCTTCCGCTGGCTTCAGTGATAGGCACTCTCTGCACACGGTGAACCCCGGACTCATACTTCATTTTGCTGTATGCCCCGTTGCTGTCTATCCTGAACACTATTTCCTTGTAGCCGCCTATTCCTGCAGTGTTGGTGGAGCTGTCGATAACTTCAATCTTCCACCGCTGGCGTTCGCAGAAACGCGTATACATTCTGAACAGGTCAGCCGCGAAAAGTGTAGCTTCATCTCCGCCCGTCCCTGCACGGATCTCAACAACTACGCTCTTTTCGTCGTTAGGATCCTGAGGCAACAGCAATAGTGTCAGATCCCTCGTGAAGTTCTCTATCTTAGGCTCAAGTTCTGCAATTTCTTCACGTGCAAGTGCTTCAAGCTCAGAGTCTCCCGATTTGATGAGTTCTCTTGCTTCGGCTATGGATTTCTGCGCGTCCTTGTATTCCTGATACATAGCTACAACAGGTTCAAGCTGTGCACGTTTCTTCCCCAGTGCCTGCAATTCTTTGAGGTCTGATATTATTTCCGGGTCTGCAAGTTTCTTTTCCGTCTCCGCAAATTCTTCTTCAAGTGCCTGTAATTTTGGTTCTATGTTCATGACAGCAAGCCCCCGTTCAATGCGGTATCAAGTGATATTAATGCTACTTCAGCCTGTTTGATGTCCGGCTCTCTTGTTGTGAGGTACTGCAGGGACAGGAACGGCGCAATAACGCACAGCCCTACTTTGCCGGAGTTCGATGCAAGTCGTATAAGCTCGTATGATATTCCTATCACTACAGGGATAAGAATTATTCTCGCAGCAACCTGAAGCGCAAAACTCTCACCGGCTATCATTGTCTTTATGGGAGAAAATATGATTATGCTGACGATTACGGCAATAAGCAGGAATGATGTACCGCATCTTGGGTGTATCCTTGAGCACGACATAATATTTTCCGGTGTCATCTTCAGGCCGTGTTCAAATGCGTTGATGGTCTTGTGTTCCGCGCCGTGATACCTGAACACCTGCTTTATGTCCGACCACATGCCTATAACTGCAACATATCCGATGAATATCACTGCCCGCAAGACTCCTTCAGTAATGTTGACGTACAGCGGTGCTGTAGCGATATGTCCTGCAAGCCATAACGGGAGCGCAATGAACAGCCCTCCCACTGCAATGACCGCAATCACTACGGACAGCAGTATATCCTTGAAGGTCAGTTCCTCCTGCGTCTCCTCAAGCGCAACTTCTGCGGAACGTGATAGAGCCTTGAAGCCTGTAGACATCATCTCACACATTACGACGACCCCGCGGATGAACGGCAGCTTATAGGGCATACGTTCGGTGCGTGATGAGTTCGGCCAGTTCTCATGGAAAATATCACCTGCAGGACGGCGCACGGCCAAGCCCCATAAATTTTTTCCCTTCATCAAGACACCTTCAATGACTGCCTGACCTCCAACGGGAATTTTCTTTATCTCCGCTTCAGATGCAAACAAATTCATTACTATCATGAACCACATATTTAATCTCTTAATCAAATAACAACTCCTCCATATCTCTGTAAGGCTTTCCGCAAGTTCTTGCCTCTTCACATTTCCCGAAGATACATGACGGCCCGGCACGTTCAAACAGCACCGGAGCTTTCTCCCTGCACAGCACCAGCATTTTCCGCGCAAGCTCGTGAATCTCCCACTGCGCCCTTCTGCACAGCCTCAAACCGAAAAAGTGATGAAGCTCCCGTGCATTCATGGTCAGTACCAGCCTCGTTGAATGCCCGTGCGGAAGTATGAACCTTGCGTCCTCTTTCGTGATTCCCATCTCAATTAGTGCCCTGTATGTCTCCTGCGAATGCCTTATGCTGTCGGTGTAAAGTTTCATGGCTTCAGGATTCGACGCGACTGACGGCGGGATTACGACGGCTTCAGGATCAGGACTCATCCTGACGTAACGCTGGCTCTGCTGGCTGAAGCTGGCCATTCTGTGCCGTACAAGCTGATGCGAGGCTACCCGGCTCAAACCGTCAATGCCGAACGTGAACGATACGTGCTCAAACGTTGAAGTGTGCCCGCTCCGGAAGAGGTCTGCTATAAGTTTGCGGGATAACTGCTGTTCCTCACCGTGCAGAAGTTCGGCGGCTGTGATGTCCCTGTAGCATATTCTTGCTGCGGCGGCGACGAGTGCATCAGGTTCGGGAGTGTGTGCTAATAGAATTACCTGCATAACAAAAAAGGGAGCATTTCAGCCCCCCTTGTGAGCATATCTCTATACGTCTGTTTTCTGGCCGTAGTTGATGCCCTGATACTTTTTCTGGAACTTCTCCAGACGGCCGGCTTCTGTGAGTACCCTTCCGCGCTTTCCTGTGTAGAACGGGTGGCACTGCGAACATACTCCCACGCGGATCTCCTTCATGGTTGAACGTGTCATGAAGGTATTTCCGCAGGCGCATGTAACCTTGCACTCCTGATACTGAGGGTGAATATTCTTCTTCATTATGATGCTTCCTCCTAGTGTCTCAGGCCGAGACGCTCAATCAGTGAACGGTAACGGTTGAAGTCTTTGTTCTGCAGGTAGCGCAGTAACCTTCTGCGGCTTCCTACCATCTTGAGCAGACCGCGGCGTGAATGAAAATCTTTCTTGTGCACCTTCAGATGCTCCGTCAGTTCCCTGATGCGTTCCGTGAGTACTGCTACCTGAACTTCAGGCGAACCTGTATCATTCTCGTGTGTCCTGTACTCGGCTATTACTGCCTGTTTCTTTTCCTTCTGGATCATTAGTATGATGACCTCCTGAAAATTATTACCACCATCACGGCCAAGAACAAAGCCAATCCAGTAAAGCGATGTTCATAGCTATGAGTGTAAGCGGAGGTAATATTAGCACCCTGAATTTTTTTGCACAAGATTTTTATGCGCGATTAATATCCTGAAGTACGGTGTTCTGCCGTTTATGCTGAGGTCTTTTCCGTCATTGCCCTTCCTGAATCGCAGAATCTCGAACTGCTCCGGGCTGAACTTGTGCAGGAATGTTACAGGCACACCCATAGCTCCGGAGTAGTCCGCAGGAATATCGCAGGTACGGTCAACATTGATTGCGGGGTAATTGTCGTAACAGGGATATTCTGATTCATGGCCGTAATATGTTTTTGTGAGCGGGATAAATTCATGCCGTATGAAGTTATCGAGGTTGGTTAGCCACAAACAGTTATTCGGTGAAATTATGCGCTGTCCGTGTTCGTCGATTCGGGTTTCATTGCCGTACAGCTCGTAATGCTCCGGGACAATGAAGCCTGATATGCCCCTGCCGAAATTAACGCCGAGCCATATTTTGTTGTCCTTGATGAGCGTGAAAATTTCTTTGCAGGTTATGGCGTTTATGTTGCTGATGACTAAAAATTTTTTCCGGAATTTCATTATCTGGCTGATATATTCGCGGAACAATGAGAACGGCGGATTAGTTACGACAATATCAGACTGTTTCAGCAGTTCAATGCTCTCTGCGCTTCTGAAGTCTCCGTCTCCGGTGAAACGTATAACATCTTCTGTTGACGGGTTGATTTTTTCGTGCCCGGTGTACTCATAATAAAAGCCTCTTTCATAGGAAGGATTGAACAGATCCGCTTCACACTTCCTGTAGCATGAGCATATTATTTTTTTCAGTCCTAACCTCTGAAAGCTGCGCACAAAGTATTTGAAGAAGTTGCTTGTTGTAGCATCATCGCAGTTGCAGAATACAACTTTATTCCGAAAATGGCATTCATAATATTGCATTTCCCGTTCAATGTCTTCATACAGGGTATAAAATTCATCGTTCTTGTTGGTTTTTGCTTTGTCTAATAAGCTGTGATGTATTCTTCTGGTCATTGTAAGGATAGTATATTATGAAGTGTGGAAATTTTATGAAGGCACAACAAAAAGACAAGGTTTGTGCTATAATTAAATCGTTTTCAAAAGATTGCGCACATGACTTATGGAGTGCAATCCAAATGTCTTCCTTGTCTGAAGGTAATTATATCATATGACAACGGTAGCGTGAATTGGTTGTGTGCAAAATCTTTTCCTGACGCGCTGGCAGGTTGTAGGCACGGAATAGTTTAACACAATAAAGAACAGTATTTAAGGAGGAAAAGAAATATGAAGAGGACAAGAAAAGGTTTCACGTTAATTGAGCTTCTTATCGTGATTGCGATTTTGGGAGCTTTAACGGCTATGATGCAGTTATCCAGCACAGGAGCTACGGCATCAGCTAAGGCAGCATCAATAGTAAACGGACTTCAGACATTGAGGACGGCGGCAAGCATATATATCGCAGAAAATTCAGCAGGTTCACCTACAGCGACGGGATTTTCAACAAATTCTGCGGACTATATTGACGGTATAACATTTGATACGATAAAGACACAATTTGTCATTGAATCAGATGATTCTAATGGTCCCGGTGCTGTAACCGCCAAGTGGTTTGCAAAGTATACACTTAGCGGAAGCTATAATACTAACGATGTTATTAAGAAGCTG
>CAJOES010000046.1:18827-22391 GCA_905233455.1 uncultured Synergistales bacterium
GTTGCACTAAATGACATTGCTATAAACCTACAGCCAACCAATATATTTAGAGTCTCCCTAGCTGGAGGCTCTTTTTTATGAGTTGATTACACATGATTACACATGCCCAAACAAAAACTATTGCTTATAATATATTAAAATTTTTCACGAAAAGGAGATTTACTCACGCTCATGAAAATTGCATTAGGCTGTGATCACGCCGGATATGCCCTGAAGGACGCAGTTGTAAAGTTTCTTGCAGATAAAAATATTGAGCTTATCGACTTAGGCGCATATGAGTATGATAAAGAAGATGGTTACCCTGCCCCGGCTTTCAGAGTAGGAAGAGCAGTTGCAGACGAGGAAGCTGATGCAGGTATTTTAATGTGCGGAACAGGCTACGGGATAGCTATATCCGCAAACAAAATTCCCGGCATTCGTGCTATGGCTTGCAGTACTCCGGAAAATGCGAGGATAGCGAAAGCCCATAACAACATCAATGTAATCACTTTAGGCGGAAGAGTCATAACACCTGAAGAAGTCCCGGCAATACTTGATACGTGGCTGACGACACCGTTTGAGGGCGGAAGGCACATACAGCGTCTCAATGAGATAGCCCAGATGGAGAAATCCACGCTTATGGCACAGTTCCCTTCCGGAGGCCGCGTAGTAGTCTTCAATCACCCGCTGATTCAGCACAAAGTCGGCATAATCAGGAGCGTTGATACCAGCGTTAAGCAGTTCAGGGAATTGCTTCATGAGATAGCCGGACTCATGGTCTACGAGATAACCCGCAGTTTGCCTCTCACGGAAAAAGAAGTCGTTACGCCAATCGAGAAGACTACTGTGCGCACCATTGAGGGTAGGAAGATGGCTATTGTTCCTGTGCTCCGTGCAGGACTCGGAATGGTTGACGGAATATTACAGCTCGTGCCTAACGCTAAGGTCGGGCATATCGGACTCTACAGAGATCCTGAGACGTTACAGCCGGTGGAATATTACTGCAAGCTACCCTTCGACATTGAGGACAGGGAAATATTTATTCTCGATCCTATGCTGGCTACAGGAGGCTCATCTTCAGCGGCTATCAGTCTCATCAAGAAGCGCGGAGGCAAGAAAATATCTTTAGTGTGCCTTATCGGTGCGCCTGAAGGAATAGAAAAAGTTCACTCGGATCACCCGGACGTAGATATATTCATTGCGGCACTTGATTCACACCTGAACGATCACGGCTATATCGTACCCGGTCTTGGTGATGCCGGAGACAGGTTATTCGGGACAAAATAGAACAAAAATTGCTTGACGTAAAGATATTAATATTCATCATAATCGGGTTTTTCTGGGGAGGACTCACAGCTCCAGTGGCTATACGTCTTGCAGGGCTGTACGGAATTATTGATGTCCCTAACGCACGGAAGATTCACACGCATAATATTCCGAGAGGCGCGGGTCTTGGCCTGTGGCTTGGGTATATGCTAATGGCGGTGATAATGTCGGAAGAGATGCCGGAGCTGAGATACATTGCCACCGGAGCAACAATAATATTTCTCTGCGGCTACCTCGATGATATGTGCTCTCTTTCACCTTTTCTGCGCCTTGGGCTTCACTTCTTCGCGTCATGTTTGGTTGTCCTTCCCCTGAACCTTGATATTATCGCAAGTGCACTGGCTATCGTCTGGATTGCGGGCGTAACCAGTGCCTACAATCTTATTGATGGCATGAACGGGCTGTGCATATCTATCTTCATTGCGTCATCAATAGCATTATTCTTTCTTGGCCGGTCTTACCCTGGAATATACACGGGAGCTATGGCACTGGGTATATTGTGCTGGAATTTCCCTTCAGCGCAGACATTTCTCGGCGACGGCGGGAGCACTCTTCTGGGGTATCTTTTCGCATCGCACTTCACGGCAATAGCACTTCCGGCACTAAGGGGCTTAAGGCTGGACGTGATGATTTTGCTGCTTGTGCTGTTCGGAGGAGTCCCGCTGATTGATACGGGTATAGCTTTCATCAGAAGAATGCTCACGGGAAAATCTCCCTTCTATCCCGACAAGAAACACCTTCATCATATATTGATGGCATTCACCGGCTCTAACGTCATAACAGTAACTATAATGCTAAGCCTTCACCTGTTTGCATTAGGGGCAGGATTGAGAGTGTATTTTTCACTGCCATAAATACAAGCAGCATAAAGATAAAGAGCAGAGTAACACCGCCATGAATGCAGGAACTGAAACAGAAACCCTTAAAGCAGCGAAAGCATCAGACATTACACCGATTACATCAGAACAGAAGACTAATATGAAGAAAAATATTTTATGTGTTGCAGGAACGAGACCGGAAGCGATCAAGATGGCTCCGGTAATTCATGAACTGAAACTGGACAAAGATTACTGCGTGATGACTCTTGCTACCGGACAGCATACCGACATGCTGACTCAGGCACTAAACGATTTCGGCATAACTCCTGACGCGAACCTGAACATCATGAAGGCATCACAGACTCTTGACCATATCACTGCCAGTGTGCTGCAGGGGGTCGGCGGTTTTCTTGACGCTAACAGGCAGGATATGATTCTTGTTCACGGCGATACGTCAACGACATTTGCGGCATCACTTGCGGCTTTCTACCGTCATATACCTGTAGGGCACGTCGAAGCAGGACTCCGGAGTCATAACATGAGCCTTCCCTTCCCGGAAGAGGCAAACAGGGTACTCACGGACAGGATAGCAGATATATTCTTTGCACCTACGCAAGGTGATGCGGATAACCTCTTGCGCGAGGGGATTGCTCCGGAGAAGATACGCATTACCGGCAATACCGTAATAGATGCACTGTATCACATTCTGCGGCAGGACATAAGCGAGCCTGAATACCTGCGCACTGTGGGCAGCCGTCCGCTAATCCTCATGACTGCACACAGGCGGGAGTCTTGGGGTGAGACTCTTCGGGGAATTTGCGCGGCAGTCCGTGATGTCCTGCGTGAACGTCCTGATGCCGTGTTCCTGATTCCCCTGCACAAGAATCCTGCAGTGCGTGATGTCATTCGCGAGGAATTGAGGGACTGCGGAGAAAACGTAATATTCACTGAGCCTTTAGGGTATCCCGAATTTGTCCGGGCAATGAACAGGAGCGTGTTTATCCTTTCTGACAGCGGAGGAGTTCAGGAAGAGGCCAGCGCGATCAACAAGCCTGTACTAATCATGCGGACACTGTCGGAACGTCCGGGAGCAATAACTCACGGTACGGGTGTAATTGTTGGGACTGGACGGGAGAATATACGCAGTGAGGCTTTGAGGCTGCTGAATGAGCCTGAATATCTCAGCACCATAACAGCGAAGAACACAAAGCCTTTCGGTAACGGTGAGGCAAGCATAAAGATACATGAAGCGATAAGGCAGTATTTTAAGTAGATAATGAGGAAGTATTTTCATGGCCGACAGCACTCAAGTAAAATGGGACGCAAAGAACACAATATTTCTTGACCTGTTCAGCATTCCGAAATATCAGCTGCAGATGGTGCAGGCATTGCACCCGGAGATGACTGACATAACGGAAGATGACATCAGGCCGGTTACGCT
>CAJOES010000047.1 GCA_905233455.1 uncultured Synergistales bacterium
TTACTATCTCATAGCCCACAGTCCGCATTCTCCTGCTCAGGCATTCCCGGCACTGCGCACTCTCCTCGCCCGTGCAAATCTTGTTGTCGTAAAGCTCGTATTTCTTCCGCACACCCACAGGCGACAGGTTCGGCATCACCACATTAGCCCCGGCAAGTATGCCCATCTCGCGCCCCATAGGGTTAATCGTCCCCAGCGCAGTAGTTGCAGGCAGGAGCACCGGAGGATATATCAGGCGTATCACAGACAACAGATAGCATGTCAGCTCCAGAGTCCCGGCGGGGCAGTCCCTGAACGGCGTATCCTTATGCGGGATGAACGGCCCTATACCGCACATTTCCGGCCTGAATGTCTCGATGAACTTCAAGTCCTCCGCAAGAGTCTTCTCCGTCTGGAACGGACTCCCGACCATGAACCCGCAACCTACGGCATAGCCCAGCTCCCGAAGTTCACGCAGACACTTCATGCGGTTATCCCATGACATGCCGGCAGGGTGAAGCCGTCCGTAATGCTCCCTGCTTGCTGTCTCATGGCGCAACAAGTACCTGTCCGCACCGCAAATCTTCAGGTATGCGTAACTCTCGCGTGTCCTCTCGCCCATCGATAACGTTACAGCGCAGTCCGGATGACGCGCCTTTATGTCCCGGATGATCCCGCCCAGCACGTCATCAGTGAAGTATGAATCTTCCCCGCCCTGAAGCACGAACGTCCTGAAGCCCAAGCCGTAGCCCTCATCCGCACACGCAATAATCTGTTCCGCTGAAAGCCTGTAACGCTCACAGTTAGTGTTGCTCCGCCTGATACCGCAGTACAGGCAATCATTGCGGCATATGTTGGAGATCTCGATTAGTCCGCGAACATAGACATCACGGCCGTAAATCTTCTGCCGGGCTTCAACTGCAAGCGTGCGCAACAGCCTTGCAGACTCCTCATCACGTCCGGCTATGAGTGATTCATATTCCGGAAGGGACAGTGAATGAGTATCTGCAAGTTTCTGTATCAGTGAACGGGCTGTGCTGTTCATGCTCCCTATTTCGAGAACGCTGTCTTCACGCTCACGCCTTCAAGGTTTCCGATACGTCCGGAAAGCGCGGAAATTACGTCCTGCGGCGCGTCAAGTGCTATGCTGATTATGTTTATGTGCTTGGGCTTGTAGGGAAGTCCCATGCGGCCTATGATATTTTCGCGGTATTCATGAAGTATGTTGTTGAGAGTCTCTACTGATGTAGTGTTCTCTACTATAATGCTCATTACTGCTACGCGGGTTTCCATAACGAAAATTCCTCCTGTTTTACCTTTTATTGTTGGGATAAAGTTTTGACGCTATATTATCAGGAACTTCAAAATGCTGGTAGTCCTTCGCGCTGATCCAGTCTCCGCCCCATTCAAATCCGTGTTCCGTGAAAAGTTTATAGCACAAATCATCCTTATCTATCTTATGCGGAAAATCTTTGCTCCTGTCTACATATTCCCCCGCTGTTGCCGGTTCAAGAATCCTTTTGCCGTCCACTACTTTTGTATATGGATTGTAGAGAGTGTTTATGTCAACCGCAAAGCCCAAGCCGTGTTTCGATATAACCTTAGTGTGTGAGATGAAACGGAAATTGAAGCATGAAGAATTGTTGTCGCGCATGGACATCTCATCATCAGCATCATACTCATCAACAAGCCGTATCTTCTCTATCTCGTATCCTGCCTCATACAGCTTCATGAAAATATCAAGCAGATCCGCGGCAATATAAGCATTGCAGATGATTTCCCCTTCATGAGTCTCACCGTCAAAACCCTTGTGCAGGACGTGCAAATATCTCAAGTCCTCACGGGGCAGCGTGCAGTTGTCCTTGTAGGATCTGCCCTTTATCCGTGCAAATATCCCGTCAGTGATTCCAGACATATAGAATCCGTCATCAGCATATGCGGGCATAACCTGACACATCAATACCACCGCCATCAAAATAACAGCAAAACTTGTTCTTGCAGACAATAAAAATCTTCTCCTTATCGTATGATGCTGTGCATTCTAAATCACGAAAAAATAAATGTAAATGCAAAGTTTCACGGCTTTGCTGATAGAATATAATCATTCGCGAAAGGAGATGATTTTTCATGAACGGCATTAACTCTCTAGGGCAGAACGGGCTCGCATTGATGCAGACCTCTCTGAACACAGCAAATGCTGCAAGCCAGCAGGTATTGGAGAGCGGTGCTGATCCTATGAGCATTGCTGAGGCTTCAATGGATCTGAGCCAGGCAAAAGTTCAGATGGCAGTGGGCGCATGGCTCGTGAATGCACAGAATGAGCTTATGGAGACATCACTGCAGATATTCGGAATCGGCACGAAACATTCAGGTTTATACTAAACATTTCACGGCCTGCCTGAAATACGGCGGGCTTCATCTTTATGCACAGGGGGCTTTCATGGAACAGGAAGAAAAACTTTCACTGATTAACGGCAGAATTCACACGCAGACATCAACGGCATCAAATATAACCATTGAGCACGGCAGGATAGCTTCTATTGATGACAGCATAGGCAGCATGAACGGAAAAATCATAGACCTTCACGGCAGGACTGTACTGCCCGGTTTCTGTGATACGGGTATAGATTTCCTCTCATGGGCGGAGAGCCAGGAACGCTTGAACCTCAGCAATGCACATTCAGCGCAGGAACTCAGCGGAGCACTCAGCACGTATTCACACGCAAACCCTAAGCCTTTGCGTGGCTGGTACATAGGCTACAACCTTCCTGATGAGGTGATAATTTCACGCGATGACCTTGACGCAGTGATCCCGGAGCTTCCCTGTGCCATTGCAGACGCTAAGAACAGCCATGTAGTGCTGAACAGCCCTGCCATGAATGAATTTAACATGCCGCAGGACAACGTAGAATTTGACGAGTTCGCACAGCACCTTCCTGACCTGAGCGAGGATGACATTATTCACTTGGTCAAAGCATACTCCCCAAAAATCAACGCGCTTGGCCTCACGGAATTATGGGCGGGCTTCTCCGGCGACGCTTCAAGGCTCTGGGGAATATTCTTCAATGATGCCTATGATCTGTTGACGTTCAGGCTGCGCTGCTGTTTTGGGTTCGGCGATGTCGGCGCACTGAATGAGTTTCTCGCCGCGGGACTCCGCACGGGGGACGGGCTGCCCTTCTGCAGGCTGGGAGGAATCATCGTCAGGGGAGACCTTGAACAGCAGGAACAGAAGAACATGATCTACTCCGCTCACCTTTCCGGCTGTCAGATCATCAGCGACAACAACAAATCCTGCCTCAATGCGCTTGAGCGTGTCATCAAGAGGGCCAAGAAGAATTCACGCCATATCGTGCGGGGAATAAGCCAGAGCCTCCTTGACCGCATGAAGATGCTCGGACTCGGCGGGATAACCGGTACTGAACAGGAAGATACGTTCATGCACGAAGCGTTCCAGAACGGGCTCGTAGTGTCGGCAGGTTCAGGCGAAACACTCACACCCCCGCTGAAGTCCATCGGCGCAATGGTCTCAAACGGCTTGAGCGTGGCCGAGGCATTGAGCGTCTATACGTGGTCGGCCTCATGGAACGGAAGCTGTGATTTCCGCCGCGGCGAGCTTGCTGTCGGGAATGATGCTGATATTGTCGTGCTGGAGCAGGATCCCTACCTCGTCAGGCCGGAAGAAATCGCAGGAATTGACATCAGCATGACGTTCTGCGCAGGACGTACAGTCTATGATTCGGGAGCTGTATAGATACTCTTCGCTTGAGACAGAGTTATATCAAAATCAGCCGTTTATCTCACTGTCCAGCTTGTGAGAATGCGGCTGCTTCGTATTCATTCAAATCTTTCACTGTTGTATTAAGGTCATTATACTTGCAGGGTTGTTTTATGCAATAAATTATTTTTTGCACATAAGCAACTTTCATTTGCTTTATCTTCCCGCAGTATTATGCGCCTTAAAATATATCAGCAACTAATATTTACCTGTACAAAAATACTTTTGCTTTTCATTTGCCTTTGCTGAATATACACTAACCGCATCACAGATTCAGGAGGTAAAAATCATGCAGAAAGAAGCATTAGAAGGGGTAAGAATCCTCGACATCTCTACGGTTATTGCCGGGCCTTTTGGTGCAGGCATACTTGCGGACTTCGGGGCAGAAGTCATCAAGGTAGAGATTCCCGGACGCGGCGATACTTTCCGTGCTATGGGGCCTCTGAAGGATGGTGTCTCTATCCGCTGGCCTTCAATGGGACGCAACAAGAAGAGCATTACGCTGGACTTTCATTTTGAGGAAGGCAAAAAGGTTTTTCTTGCGCTGGTGAAGAAGAGCGACGTTATCATCGAAAACTTCAGGACAGGAACGCTCGCTAAATGGGGACTGGGCATTGAGGTTCTCAGGGAAGCTAACCCCGATATTATCGTTACGCACGTTACAGGCTACGGACAGACAGGCCCGAACGCAAAGCTGGCAGGTCTCGGCCTTCCTTTAGGCGCATACTCCGGCATGACCTATATGCAGGGCTATCCCGACCGCGCTCCAGTAAGCCCCCCGTTTGCATTGGCAGACTTCATCGCAGGTCTTAATGTCGTAATGGGAACAATGATTGCACTATACCACCGCGATGCACTCAAAGGCAAAGGGCAGGAAGTTGATGTGAGCCTGTATGAAGGAATATTGCGCATGGAAGAAAACTTCATTGCACAGCTTGACGTTCTTGGGATCAACAAGGAACGTACCCCAATGCCGAGCGGGTCATCAGTTCCTATAGGGACTCACGAGACCAAAGACGGCAAATGGGTCGTCATGGTATGCAGCACTGACCCGGTATTTGCACACCTCTGCGATGCTATGGAGCGTCCCGACTGGCTGCCCAAATACACAAAATCAAAGGAACGCCTTCCTGATGCTGACCTGCTCAACAATGCACTCAAGGAATGGGTGAACAGCCTGACATATGCCGAACTCAAAGAGAGATGCGACAAGGCAGGAGTCCCTGTAGCTCCGGTTATGAGCATGAGAGATATTTTCGAGGATCCTCACTACAAGGCCCGCAATGACATCGTAGAAGTTGAAGTTGAAGAGGAATTCGGACATGTCAAGATGCCTAATGCTTTTCCTTTCCTCACAGAGACACCCGGAAGGATCAAATGGCCGGGACAGAAGCTCGGTGCTTCAAACGATGCTGTATATAAAGACCTTCTCGGCATGAGTGATGAGGAAATCACAGAGCTTAAGGAGAAGAAAGTTATTTAACCTGCAAAAAATTTATGACTGGAGTGTGATTACAAATGACAGCCCTTATAGGTTACCTGATGCTTTTTGCTATCATGTACCTGCTTATGAAAAATAAGATGATGCCCATCGTAATCTTCGTAACCGTACCAGTTATAGCCGCCCTACTTCTAGGAATCAGCTTTAAGGACATAGGCGCAATGGTTGATAAAGGACTCGGCACTGTCTGGAAAACTGCAGTGCTGTTCATATTCTCAACAAGCTATTTCGGCCTCATGAATGATGCAGGAATGTTTGACCCCATCGTTGACGGACTGATTAAGAGAGCCGGAAGCAATGTAATCCTAGTAACAGTAGCAAGCGGAATTGTAGCGATATTAGCACACCTCGACGGTGCAACAGCGACCACTGTTCTCGTTACAATTCCTGCTATGCTCCCATTATATAGGAAAATGAAAATTTCGCCCTATTCCTTGCTCCTGATAACCGGCTGTGCAATGGGAATAATGAACCTTGTGCCTTGGGGAGGCCCGATAGTCCGTGTTGCTACAGTACTCAAGATGGACACCACTGAACTATGGCACATGCTCATTCCGTTTCAGGGAGCATGTTTAGTTGCAACGCTGGTTATTGCGGCAATTTGCGGAGTGGCGGAGAAGAAACGCGGTGCGGGCATATTCTCTGAGGAAGAGATCAAAGCAATTCATGAAGCGAAAATTGATGATGCTGCAGCTGCCTTGAAACGTCCGAAGCTCTTTCTCGTCAACATAATTCTTACAGTCGTGTTAGTCCTGTGCCTGTGCTTCTCCGTAATGCCGTCACACACGCTGTTCATGATAGCCTTCGGAATAGCCATCACGATAAATTATCCCGGCCTGAAATCCCAGCAGGAACGCTTCAAGGATCACGCAAGCGAAGCCCTCAACATGTCAGCAACACTCTTAGCGGCGGCAGTGTTCATCGGTGTAATGCAGAACTCCGGAATGCTCGACGAGATGGTGAAAGTTCTGCTGAAGATTATTCCGCCGTCAATGGGACGCTACATGAACCTTATAGCCGGAGTCATCAGCCTTCCCGTAGGTGCAGTTCTCGGTGCTGATACGTTCTATTACGGGGTGTTCCCGCTGTGGGGAGAGGCAAGCGCGGCATTCGGAGTCCCGCAGCTTGATGTGGGAATAGCTATGCTCATCGGCAAGAATGTAGGAATGATCATCAGCCCTCTTCAGCCTACAACATACCTTGCGTGCGGTCTTGCAGGCGTTGAAGTTGCGGCGCACATCAAAAAGAATTTCGGGTGGTGCTGGCTCATAAGTATAGCTATGTGCCTTCTTGGAATCATTATGGGAGTCATGCACATATATTAGGGCATGAATAATTTATCGTATTTCGCGTAATTCATGCACTGACGCATCACAAGCTCTATGAAATCTCCCGTATAGCGTGATAATGCACGTTTCTTCAGGCGGGCAAGAATCAATGAATTTGTCTCTGTAAGTCCCTTAATGGGAAATACATTCAGTATGCCTCCGGACTCCTCGTTGAGCTTCAGGAGCTTCGGCAGGTACATGGTGAGGCAGAAACTTGCAGCATAATCGCGGGCAGACATGATGTGATGCAGGTCAGGATGAGATGATATGTGTATGCAGTTCAATTCAGCGTCATGCTTCTCGGCATGGCGTTTTATTATGACGTGAGATCTGAACTCCGGAAGGTTCATCGAAAACGGTACTTTCTGAAAGTCCCTGATGTCCGCTCCTGCCCTGAAAGTCTCCTTGCATTCAGGGTAATCATCGGGAAAATATTTTTTCAGCATGTTATCACTGATCACAAGATATATATGCTCTCTCAATACTTTCATGCAGTCAAAAGATTTCGGGTAATTTATGGATTCGTTGGCGATCATAATATCAAGCTGGTTGTTCTCCAGCATACTGCATAAGCGAGGTGAATCCGCACTGGTAATCCTGAGCTGTACGGACGGAAAATTCCTGTGAAACTCTCCAAGAAGATCCGGGATCAATATCCTGAACCTGCCTTCTGTTGTGCCTAAGCGTATTTCATGTGCCGCCTCGTCTATGAGGTCAGAAAGCCCGCTCCTGAAGTTCTGTTCCGTAAGTTCCGTGCTCCTGAGTGCCTGCAACAACAGTTCGCCTTCAGGAGTGAGAGAGAATACCGGCTTCCTGTTGCAGAGTCTAACGCCTAGTTCATGCTCAAGGCGGGATAAATATTTGCTCAGGTTCTGGTGCGTAAGATATAACCTGTCTGCGGCTTTCCTGATGTTCTTTTCCTCAGCTATTGCGATGAAATATTTGTAGTTTGCGAACACGTTAATATTCTCCGTAAACTTCCGGCCGTCTGTGCTGCAGGCTGGGCATTTTCCTTCTCACAGCCTTAATGCAATCAGTATCAATCTCTGCAATGATTACGCATTCCCTTTCCCCTGCCTGAGCTATCACGTTTCCCCACGCGTCAACAGCCATTGAATGACCGTTAGCCGTCATGTTGCGTTTCGTTCCTATCTGGTCAGGAGCAATGATACAGCATGTGTTCTCTATTGCCCGTGCCCGCAAAAGAGGCTCCCAGTGGTCTTTTCCTGTGAGCATGTTGAACTCTGAAGGGATTATGACTGCTTCAGCCCCTCTTAGTGCCATAGCCCTGAAGATTTCCGGGAAGCGCAGGTCATAGCATACAGCAAGCCCCATTCTGCAGAAAGGAGTATTGAATGTTACTACACTGCTTCCTCCTGCAATGGTGTTTGATTCTGTAAGTGTTGATGTATCGGCAAGGTGAATCTTCCTGTACATTGCCGTTAGTTCTCCTTTAGGGCTGAAGACTGCTGATGTGTTGTAGACGTGAGAATCATCTTCGGGTATACGTTCCGCTATGCTCCCTCCGCATATCCATAGATGATGTTCGCGTGCTTTCCTGCTGAACAGTTCCGACGTTATGCCTTCAGGTATGCTTTCAGCGTTCTCATAGAAGCCCCTGCGCCCGCCGATATAGTTCACGAACTCCGGAAGCGCGATGAAGTCAGCGTGTTTTTCTGCCGCCTCGTCAATCATGCCGGAAATCTTCTCAAGGTTAGTTTCTTTATCGTCCTGAGTGTCAATCTGCACTAAAGCAACTCTAAAAGTATTCACAACAGCACCTCCGGAAAAAATAAAATCCTTGCACTTGCCAATAAATAATTTATACTTTCTGAATAAATTAATCAATATACTAACTGATACTGTACACAGCTCAAACAGAGGGGATAATGTATCTTACAGATATTTTCGAGGAGGACTAATTTTTATGGCGGCCATCAAAGCAAAGAAGACAAAGAGAAGTGCGGGAATATTACTGCCTGTAACATCACTGCCATCACCATACGGGATAGGGGATTTCGGGCCGGAAGCGTTGAAGTTCGGGAAATTCCTTCATGATGCCGGGCAAAGCATGTGGCAGGTCTTGCCCCTTACGACGGTAGATTCGGGGTGCGGGAACTCTCCCTACAGTCCGACATCTGCATTTGCGGGAAATTACCTGCTCGTGAGTCCTGATATGCTCGTTGAGGATAACCTTCTGACGCATGAGGAGCTGAAGAAGTTATCCGCGCAGTACGATTTCGCGAAGGACACGGAGAAGGCTGACTATGAATCTGCAAGGAAATTCAAGACGGAGATACTGAACGCGGCATACAAGCACTATATCAAGGGAGATATTTCGGGGCTTCGCGAGTTCCGGGAAAGGACGGAATGGCCTGAAGGCTTCTCACTGTTCAGCGTCATAAAGGCAGTGCAGGGCGGCGGTGTGTGGTATGAATGGCCTGAAGGACTGAAGCACAAAGACCCGGCAGTGATTGCGGAGTTCAGGAAGGAATATGCGACAGAGATTGCACGTCAGGATTTCTACCAGTATATATTTTTCCGTCAGGCAAGAAACCTGAAGCAGAAACTTAATGCGCTTAATGTTGAGCTTATCGGGGATGTTCCGCTGTACGTAACGCGGGACTGTGCGGACGTGTGGCAGAACCCGGAACTGTTTGACCTTGACGAGGACCTGAATCCTGTAACGGTTGCAGGAGTTCCGCCGGACTACTTCAGCGCGACGGGCCAGTTATGGGGCAACCCCACGTACAGATGGGACGTTATGGAGAGACGCGGCTTTGACTGGTGGCTCAAGAGGCTGCGCAGTCTTCTCGGAATATTCGACAAGGTGAGGATAGATCATTTCAGGGGGCTTGTTGCGTACTGGGCGATACCTTACGGAGAGACTACAGCGATAAACGGTGAATGGGTAGATGTTCCCTACAGGAAATTTTTTGCGGCACTGCATGAGAACTTCCCGACGATGCCATTCTGGGCGGAGAATCTCGGCATAATCACTCCTGACGTTGAAGCACTGCGGAAAGACTCCGAACTGCCTGGAATGCTGGTGCTTCATTTCGCGTGGGGCAATCCTGCCGACAATCCTTATGCACCGCACAACCATACACGAAACAGCGTAGTATACACGGGAACGCACGACAACAACACTTCGCGGGGCTGGTTCGAGAATGACGCTACGGAAGACGAGATCAGGAATTTTTCGTCATATATTGGGCGTGATGTCATGGACGGCTATATATTCACGTCGGAAGTTACGCGGCTTGCTGTGAGTTCGGTTGCGGACATTGCGATAATCCCGATGCAGGACTATCTGAGGCTCGGTGCGGAGGCGAGGATAAATATACCCTCAACACCTTCCGGGAACTGGTCATGGCGCATGAAGTCTGACGCTATAGCTGAAGGACTCGCGGACAGGATCAAGGCGGCGTGCAAACTCTACGGGAGGGCATGAGGTGATATACAGCATTTACGGCCGTGATTCCCGCAAAATGACTCTGCGGCTTCTTGAGGCTTCGGACGCAATAAGGCTTGTCCCTTCGGGCGGCAGTGTTGCGCTGAAGCCTAATCTTGTCGTGTCCGGTTCGCCTGATGAAGGAGCTGTAACACATGCGGGAGTCCTTGAGGGCTGTATCGAATACTTCAGGGACAACGGCGTTAGGGACATAAGCATAATCGAGGGAAGCTGGGTCGGGGACAACACCATGCGGGCGATGAGGACGGCGGGCTATGATGAGGTGTGCAGACGCTATGATGTGCCGTTCCATGACCTGAAGCGCGACAGAACTAGAAGCGTTGATACCCCGATCGGAAAGATAGATATATGCTCACGTGCTCTTGATGCGGGGCTGCTGGTGAATCTTCCGGTGCTGAAGGGGCACTGCCAGACGGTTATGACATGTGCGCTGAAGAATCTTAAAGGCTGCCTTCCCGACAAGGAAAAACGCAGATTCCATTCACTTGGCCTTACCCGTCCCATTGCGGCACTGGGAGCTGTGCTGAAGACGGGATTAATCATTGTAGACAGCATTTGCGGGGATCTGAACTTTGAGGAGGGCGGAAACCCCGTGCACACTAACCGCATGTTTCTGGGAACTGACCCTGTGATGATTGACGCATACGGATGCAGTTTGATGGGCCTGGAGCTTGGCCGGGTTCCGTATGTCTCTCTTGCGTCGGAGTTCGGCGCGGGGAGTGTGGACTTCGGGGAAGTGGTGAGCCTGAATGAGCCGGAGAATGCCGGGAGCTATCCGAGACCTTCAGGGACAGTTGCCGGGCTTGTGCGAAATGTCCATGAAGACTCTGCATGTTCGGCGTGTTATGCGTCTCTTGTCCGTGCGCTGTACGTCAGCCCTGAGGGCAGGAACAGGAGCATATATATCGGGCAGGGCTGGAAGGGCAGGAAGATTCCTGATGGCGCATTGGGTGTCGGTAACTGCTGTGCGTCTTCGGGGTTGTGCGTGAAGGGCTGTCCTCCCAGTGCGAAGGATATTGCGGAAAAATTTTAATGCACGAAACACTTAGTGAAATTTGGTTTTTTTATGAAATGGCTGTAAAATATTCGCTGTTCTAAGTAACATTGCAGTTTTGTGTCATCGAAACCAGTATCCTTCCCCCTTATCGCGCAGTGTCTTGCACAACGGCACTGCGTATTGTTTTGGGAATCTAACGCATAACAGCATACAGCGTCATACGTTCTTTTTTGTCGCCTCTTCTGTACGAACAGCACCGGTTATCCGTGAATGTGTCTGTCCCTGACAGTGCGATATTCTTCTCCGGCACTCCTGAATCTTTGAGCTGTTCAGCAATCTCCCCGGCCAAGTCAAAATATATCTTTCCGTCTCTTTCCTGCGTGTTATGGCGGTGAAACGTCTTCAGCCCTCTCTGCGTCCACTCGTCATCAATGTCCCGGCAGTAATGCTCCCGTCCTATGCACGGCCCGATCCATGCGCCAGAAACACTGCCGCCAGCCGTGATGATTCCCTCGCGTGAAATGTTGAGCACCGTCCCCTTGTAGCCCGAATGCAGGAGCATAACCCATCGTTTGCCCCATAACAGCACCGGGGCACAGTCCGCGAACCTCAGGGATGCCCCGATTCCCGGCACAGCAAGGAGCACCCCGTCAGCCTCCGGGCGTTCAGGCAGTACGGACATATCACGGACAGCAATAATATTCTTCCCGTGAACCTGATGCGGGGATATGCAGGGCTGAAGGATATTCGGTGTCTCATCACGCATGAAGAATTCTGCGCGTATATATTCCGGTGTCTGTATTCTCATTGCACGAACGCCGCAAAAAGTTTCTGTGCCGTCCTGAATGCCTCGCCGTCAAGAAGTGCAAGCGTAATATCCATATCGTTATCCTTCAGGAATGCGGACATGCAGTATATTGCGATGGTCAGTGCCTGATCTATAGGGTAACCGTAAATTCCAGCAGAGATTAACGGAAATGCTATCGACCTGCACCCGTAAGCCTTAGCGGTATTCAGTGAGTTCTCATAGCATGAGCGCAGTAATTCCGGTTCGCCGTCCTTCCCTCCGTGCCATACAGGGCCGACGGTGTGAATGACGTATTTTGCCGGAAGCCTGTAACCCTTCGTGATCTTTGCCTGCCCGGTATCACAGCCGCCGAGAGTCCTGCACTCCTCCAGCAGTTCCGGGCCTGCCGCGCGGTGTATTGCCCCGTCTACGCCTCCGCCGCCTAGAAGCGTGGAATTTGCCGCGTTCACGATTGCATCAGCTTTTAGTGTCGTGATGTCTGCCTTGATTATCTTTATGGCCATTCTGATACCTCCTGATATAATGCGTCTAACTTTTGATACTGGAGAAATTTTACATGAACTTAGATTTTTTTGTAGTAATGTCAAATCTTGTGAGCCTGTTTTCATTAATCGCCGTAGGGTATCTTGCAGTCAGATCCGGAGTGTTAAGCCCGTCAGCCTCTGCGTCATTCTCTGCACTGCTGATGAAAGTAACCCTTCCTTGCACTATATTCATCTCACTTGCGCAGAAAGAATACAACCCTGCATTCATCAATGACAGTATAATCATAATCATTGCAGGGCTTGTCGGCTACACTGCAATGCTGTATCTGTCGCGTTACTTGGCCGTTGCGCTGAAAGTTCCCGAAAACTGCCGGGGAGTATGGGCTTTCCTGTGCGCGTTCAACAATTCCGGCTTCATGGGATTCCCGATTGCCCTTGCACTGCTGGGAGCTGAGGGACTCGCGTTATCCGTAGTAATGAACATATCATACAACATGACTGTATACACTCTGGGAGCATTCGAGATCTCCCGCGATAATCCCAACCATAACGCAGAGAAGATTGACATGAAGGGAATAATCTTCAGCGGGATAAATATTGCGTTAGTCCTGAGCCTGATATTTTACTTCGGACGCATTCACATTCCTGAATACATAGCAACGCCGCTAAACTATCTTTCCGGAATAACGACCCCGCTCTCAATGGTGATTATAGGCATGGCGTTATCCCGCAGTCATGGCCTAGAAGTCTTCAGGAATATTCATGTATGGACGTGCACATTAATGCGCCTGATAGTGTACCCGGTCGCGTTCTGCCTGTTGCTGCGCGTTCTGCCTTTGGGGAGCAACCCTATGGTGAGCGCAACATACATTGTGATTATGGCAATGCCGGGAGCAAGCGTTACTGCCGTGCTGTGCGAGATGTATCACGGGAATATAGATTTTGCGGCTAAGGTCATGTTCCTGCAGAATCTTTTGTGCATAATCACTATCCCGCTTGTGTGTATGCTCATCTCTTAGTGTTATGGTAGAATGACAGAAACTTTACGCAAAAAGGAGCTTGACAATGTCGAATTCGGCGGCTAAACTCAGCCAACAGCCAACAGCCAACAGCCAACAGCCAACAGCCAACAGCCATTATTGTCTGTAATTATTGTGTCGTATAACGAGAAACAATATATGCCTTACGCAATAGAAAGCTGTTTATCGCAAAGTTTTCAGGACATAGAAATTATTATAGGCGATGATGGTTCTGATGACGGCAGTATTGAACTGATAGAGCAATATTGCCGTGATTACCCCGAAAAGATAAGATACTTCGTCATGGAGCGTCCTGCAGAACTCAAAAATTTTGTCCCTTCTATAAGAGCTTCCAACGTAATAAAAACTGCACTTAAGAAAGCAAACGGCAGGTATGCAGTTATCTTGAGCGGAGATGATTACTTCTGCGACAGTAAAAAATTTGCTGATGCCGCAGCTTTTCTGAACTCTCACGAAACATATTCTGCATATGCAGACAGTTTCAAGATGGTCTATGAAGACGGCCAAGAGATGATATATCTTGCTCCCAGACCCCGTAATTATCCTGCAAGTTTCTTCTGGTCAAAAGATTATATTCATCTCTCAAGTTTTGTGTGGCGCAAATCAGTTTTTGATGAAGGCTGGTTTCTGGAGCGTTTTTGTGATGATACCGGACTTATTTTTTCTATTGCATGTGCCGGTAAAGTAAAATTTTCGGAAAAAGTATCCTTCGCCTACAGACAGCATAATTACGGGATAATGGCTACTACCGGTAAAATGGGGCTTAACATTCTTGAACTTATGCTCTTTCAGGACTGCTTGCGTACGGGAAAAATGATATGGAGCAGCTGCAGCAGGTTCGCATACCCATTGCTATCCGTTTACCGTAACCGTGCAGAACTTCATGAAGCGGCATATACAAAATATATAAAGTCATGTGAAGGGTACAGCCATAATGTAGTCGGAGAAATAATAAACTCAGATGCAAGCCTGAAAAGCAGATTGTTCATTTATTCTTTGATGTTGAAGTGCATGATTTCGCGTAAGTTTTTCGGCCTCATGTCAAAACTAATTAAATTACCCGGAAAGGTGCAAAGGAAACTGTTCAAACTGTAAATAAAACAAAATCCCTCTCCTGCCGAATGACAAGAGAGGGAAAAATTTTCACCTGCTAGATATTCTCTTCAACCCAGGCCTTTAACGCTTCAGCCGACTGAAAGCCAACCTGACGCGCCGTAACTTTGCCTTCCTTGAGTATCATAAGGTTCGGAATGCTCATCACGCGGAATTTC
>CAJOES010000048.1 GCA_905233455.1 uncultured Synergistales bacterium
ACAATTCAGATATTGAAACGGTAAGGAAAAGATTTACGATAGATTCACTCCTGAAATACATTAATGACGTTCCAGACAAGAAAAAATATTCCCTCATAATTGATAATTCGGGCTCATGGTTCATATCATACAGGATAGATGACACTCCGGACGCATCACGCATCAAACGCAAGCTGGAAGGGCACAGAAAATCATCCGGCCTTTTCGGTTCTGACGACGGCGAAAATCTCTCATCACTCAAAGAATACAGCAAACAGGATTATGTTATTGTAAAGCTGAGGTGATATTATTAGCCTGAAAGAGAGGGATATAAATTCATGGCAATAATTCAGGTAGTTCAATGGGATAATTCTCTGGACACCAACGACGTATTAGCATGGCAGTACGTGGACAGGAAGAATCCCGCAAAGAGCGACGAACTCGGCAACTGGACGCAGCTTGTTGTACGTGAATCGCAGGAAGCAATACTTTTCCGGGACGGCAAGGCATTGGATCTCTTCGGGGCAGGCCGTCATACACTCTCCACCGACAATATACCCATATTGAGACGCATCATCAACCTTCCTACGGGGGGCGAAAGCGCGTTCAAGGCGTTCGTATGGTTCGTCAACAAGGTCAACCTTCTCGACATCAAGTGGGGCACGCAGTCGCCTATACTGCTCAGAGACCCGGAATATCAGATACCTGTATATCTCCGTGCATACGGGCAGTTCGGGCTCAGGGTGAATGACAGTCGGCAGTTCGTGCTCAAGCTCGCCGGGAACAAGTCCAGCCTTACACGCGGGGACATTGAGGCATACTTCAAGGGATTGATTCTCAGCAAGATGGGGGACATGATCGCTACATATATTGCGCACAAAAAGATTACGATCTTTGAGATTGCTGCATATCTTGAGGACATGTCCAATGAGGCTGTAGAGAGAATAAGGCCGGAATTTGCGAACTTCGGCATTGAACCGCTGAACTTCTATTTCGGGTCAGTGAATGTTGTTGATGACGACGAAGGCATAAAGAAGCTCAAAGCGGCAATGAGTGAGCGCGCAACAATGAATGTCATGGGCTACAGCTACCAGCAGAAGAGATCTTTTGACGTTCTTGAAGGTGCGGCCAAGAATGAAGGCGGAAGTTCCCTTGTCGGTGCAGGCGTTGGACTCGGTGCAGGAATGGGAATGGGTGGTGCAATAGGTCAGATGGCGGCACAGATGAACCAGTACATTAACCCCCAGCAGGGCGTACAGACTCCTGCGGGTGCTCTAGCTCAGACTCCGGCTTCAGGGTCAGTGTGTCCGTCATGCGGAAAGCCTGTGCCCGAAGGCGCAAAGTTCTGCATGTTCTGCGGTGCTCCTATGGCTTGCCCGAAATGCGGAAGTGCTTTAGTTCCGGGTGCAAAATTCTGCTCCAACTGCGGACAGAAATTAGCTTAACGAAAGGTGATGTTCTCTCATGGGAAAATTCTTCAATAAGATCAGGCAGGTCTTCAATATTTTTCTTCTGTCGGCTCTGATTGCTTTAGCGGCGGCAGTGTTCGTGTATTTTCTGACCTCTCCTGAACAGCGCGGTGCAGCTTTCTGGATCTCTGTTGTGTTCATGGTTATTGCATTAGTGGTTGAGACGTTACAGGCATCGGGAATAGCTATGCGCAAGAACTCCGGGCGTAACATTCCTGTCAGTTTCACGAAATTTATTCTTGGTGCTGTGTATTTCATCTTCACGATCATTATAGCTTTCTGCAACGCTTTCTTTGCATTGACCGAGACGAAATTACTGCTGATAGAGATTGCCGGGCTTGTAGTGTTCCTCGTGCCTATGGTGCTAATCAACATGGCGGAACTAAGGCTTACAGGTTCAGACCGCAAACAGCAGGAGGCAGGACGGCAGGAGCTTGCATCACTTTCTGCGCGTGTGGGATATGTCGTTGATGACCTGAAGGCTTCCGGGATTCCGGCGGCAGAACTCACGCAGATAGCGAACTTCTCGGAATCCCTGAAGTATTCTGATCCTACACCGGCTAGCGGGAAGCTGGAACGTGCAGTAGAAGAGGCCGTGAAGAATCTTGAGGAGACGGTTTCAGGCGGGGACATTCAGGCAGTGTTGCGGGCATGTACGCTTGCAGAACGTGCACTGAAGGAACGCAACGAGTATGTGAAGAACGCAAAATAGTTTTAAGCCCCAGCCGCACAACTGGGGTATTTTTTTTTTGCATACCGGCTAATATACCGGCTCAAAGCATGTTTCTTCCTCATCTACCCTTTCACGGTAGAATATTACCTGCCTCACTATTGCCATTGGAGGCCCTTTGCGGAGTCTCTCTTTCATCTCGTTCACGTTCTCAGGTTTTCCCTGAAACACCACCTCAACCCTGCCGTCAAAAAGATTCTCAACGTTCCCTGTGAGTCCTAACCTTTCAGCCTGTTCCCATGCCCAGTAACGGTAGCCCACATGCTGAACGCGTCCTGCTACAAGTGCACGAACGCGAATGAAATTGCTTTTGTCCTCGTAATTCATTTCCACACCTCCGAATTGATTAGCTGTTCCGTAACTTTTCCGCCCCAGTCCGAATTACTCCGGGGAGATGCCGGGCTGGGATGCAGTATCCTCACCACTTCAACGCCGCTCAATGCACCCTCAGCACGTTCTGCCGCAAAATTACCGATACCTACGACGTATTCAGGCTCAAGGGCATTAACGGCATCACGCAGGCATTCATCACACAGCGCAAACAGTTCTTCCCGCTCATCACGCTTCAGGCGGTCAGGCGTAAAGTTGCGCAGAGTCCCTTCACGAGTCCCGGCAGTCAGAAACAATAACGGGCAGTAATTCAGCACGGCATGTTCACGGAAGAATGCTTCAGGAGTACCGAAACGATCACGGAACAGCCCCCATAATCTTTTTCCGCTGACTTCGGAGCGTGCACACTCAAGGCCTTTCACGGGATATGACGTGTGCATATTCTCCGGCTGTGTTATGCGTATGTCCGTGAGGCCGAGAAAGTATTTCACCGCATTAACCTCGCCGAACGGGACTCCGGTCTGAGCCATTCCCCACGGGCCGGGATTCATTCCCAGAAACACCGCACGTTTGCACCCGGAACAATAACGCTCTGCATACTGCCTGAAGCCGTTCCAAGCATACGACAAAGGATTATAGACACGCTCAACAGGATATGAGAATTTCAGCGCATCAGCTTCACTTCTTAAATGTTCATAGAATTTCGTAATCATAGCAGTATTTTACATGCACTTTTTGTTATACTTATCTCAATTTCCATTTTCCACGAATAAAACGAAAGGAGTATATTTTCTCATGAATGATTTTGAGAAAAGGCTCGCCAAACATTATGACGAGTTAAAGTGGCTGTATTACGAACTGTACGGAAGCGACAAACAAGCCTTCGATTACTTCTGCGAAATGATGAGGAAATGTTGGCTTGCCCGCAATGATGACCTGAGAGAATTTGATGATGCACGTTTAAGCGTTCCCGACTGGTATGCAGGCAATGACATTTTAGGCATGATGATGTACACGGAATGTTTCGCCAAAGACCTTAAAGGCGTAAAATCCCATCTCGATTACGTGCGTGAATGCGGTGTGAACTACCTTCACCTTATGCCCCTGTTAGACACCCCCAAAGGGCGCAGTGACGGCGGCTATGCTGTATCAGACTTCCGGAAAGTCCGCCCGGATTTAGGGACAATGGAGGATCTTGCTGACCTGTCCGCAAAGTGTCATTCTATGGGTATAAGCGTCTGCCTTGATTTTGTCATGAACCACACGAGCGAGGATCATGAATGGGCAATGAGGGCCAAGAGAGGCGAGAAAGAATTTCAGGATCGTTATTTCTTCTTCGACAACTGGGAAGTACCGAATCAGTTTGAGCGCAACCTTCCTGAAGTTTTCCCGACGACTGCACCGGGCAACTTCACCTTCAATCAGGAATCCGGAAAAGTCGTTATGACCACGTTCTATCCGTATCAGTGGGATCTGAATTACCGCAATCCTGTTGTATTCAACGACATGACCGAAAATATGCTGTTCCTCTGCAATCAGGGAATAGACATCATACGCCTTGACGCTGTGCCGTATATATGGAAGACTCTCGGCACGAACTGCCGCAACCTGCCGCAGGTTCATACGCTCGTGCGCATAATGAGAATGGCCGCAGAGATCGTCTGCCCGGGCACACTGCTTCTCGGTGAGGTCGTCATGGAGCCGTCAAAGGTCGTTCCGTACTTCGGGACAGTCGAGAAGCCTGAATGCAACATGCTCTACAACGTTACGACTATGGCAAGCACATGGCACACTGTGGCAACGCATGATACCCGCCTCATCAAGCACCAGCTGGAGAGCGTATTTGCCCTGCCGAAGCAGTATGTGTTCCTGAACTATTTGCGCTGTCATGACGATATAGGCTGGGGGCTGGATTATCCCTTCCTGCGCGGGTTCGGAATTGATGAGGTAAGCCACAAAAAATACCTCAATGATTACTTCAAGGGAGACTTTCCGAACTCACCTTCAAGGGGCGAGACATACAATGATGCTCCTGAACTCGGAGACGCTAGAATGTGCGGGACTACTGCCTCACTTTGCGGGCTTGAGTTCTGGGACAAGGACAAGGCCGTAAAGCTGGATATTATGCTTCATGCGTTCCTGCTGACACAGAGCGGAATCCCGGTAATCTACAGCGGGGACGAGATAGGGCAGCTCAACGACTACACATATCACGACAGCCCTGACCCTGACAAAGCCGCTGACAGCAGATACGTGCACAGGGGAGCTTTCCACTGGGAGAATGCAGCCAAACGCAATGATCCTTCAACGCCTGAAGGGAAGATTTTTGCGGCGGTTAAGGCTATGGTGCAGTTACGCGACAAATTCGAGGTGTTCGCAAATGCTGCTGATACATGGCTGATTGATACTCATGATGATGCTGTGCTCGGTATCGGAAGGTACTACGGCGAGAAGACGCAGAAAGAGAAGATGCTTGCATTCTTCAACTTCAGTCCGGAAGGCAAAGCAATAACTGCCAGCGAGAATCTCAACGGTGCATTTGAGTATTACGACATGATGACCGGAAAGAAATTCAGCGCAAATTCTATCGGGCAGATTCAGCTTGAGGGCTACGGCTTCCTGTGGCTGATAGCTAAGGCATAACGGAATATTCATTAACGCTCCCGGTTCGCTTGGCCGGGAGTATTTTTGTTTGAGTACATTGAAATTCGCATAAAGGAGGAGTGATTATGATTGTAGGAAAAAGCGTTGTCCGTGTTGACGCATACGACAAAGTTGCAGGACGGACAAAATATGCGGGGGATCTCTGCGATCGTCATGCACTGGTCGCAAAGATCAAACATTCTGATGTAGCGCACGCATACGTTAAGGCCGTGCACACAGAAGATGCCATGAAGATTGACGGCGTAGTGAAAGTGTTTACCTGCTTTGATGTCCCTGAACACGCTTTCCCGACTGCCGGTCATCCTTGGTCCACTGAAGAATCCCATCAGGATATTTGCGACAGACACCTTCTGACACGTCATGTGAGATATTACGGTGATGATGTTGCTACTGTAGTAGCTGAGGACGAGATTTCAGCCAAACGTGCAATCGAGGCTATAAGGGTTGACTATGAGGAGCTGCCGTTTGTTCTTGACGTTCAGGAGGCCATGAAGGAAGATGCGCCGCTTCTGCACAGAAAGTATCCGGGAAATATCCTTGCGCACACGCAGATACGCAAGGGGGATTACGCTTCAGCCGTGCAGGAACCGGGACTGATTATGATTGAAGGCTGGTATGACACACCGACAGTTCAGCACTGCCACATAGAGAATGCAGAGTGTTACGCATGGTGTGAAGGGAATCGCATTCACGTAATGGCTTCCACGCAGATTCCCCATATCACGCGGAGATGTATTGCTCAGGCACTCGGTGTTGACTGGGGACGCGTTCGTGTCGTGAAACCCTATATCGGCGGGGGATTCGGCAACAAGCAGGACGCATTATACGAGCGTTCAGGCTGGAGGCCGTACCGTGAAGCTGGAGTGCCAGAGGGAAGAGACGTTTGCGAACACCAGAGTCAGACATGCAATACGCTTTCACCTAATATCGTGGGTAAAGCTTGACGGAACGCTGATAGCCCGTAAAGCTGAATGTTTCTCGAATCAGGGAGCATACGCAAGCCACGGACATGCAATTTGCGCAAAAGGCTTGGGTGCACTTCCCCAGCTCTATCCTTGCGGTAACTTTGAGGGAGATGCTTTTACTGTCTTCACGAACAGGCAGGTAGCAGGGGCAATGAGAGGTTACGGAATGCCACAGGCTATATTTGCCCTCGAATCACACACTGAAGATATAGCCGTGAAACTTGGTTTAGACCCGGTAGACTACAGGCGCAAAACAGTAATGCCCGTCGGTTATGTCGATAGTTTCTCGAAGAATGAACTCTATCACGACACCTTCAATCAGACTCTTGATGCAGGGATGAAGTATATAGACTTCAGGCGCAAGCAGGAAGCATACAGGCATCAGACAGGAGATGTCCGGCGCGGTGTGGGAGTCTCGCTGTTCTGGTACAACACCGCAGTATGGCCGATAGCCCTTGAGACCTCATCATGCAGAATGGTCATGAATCAGGACGGCTCAATACAGCTTCAGGTTGGCGAGACGGAGATCGGGCAGGGTGCAGACACGGCATTTTCGCAGATGGCCGCACAGACTCTCGGAATCCCATTCGAGAAGGTGCACATAGTTTCGTGTCAGGATACCGACGTAACACCATACGGCACGGGAGCATACGCCTCACGCCAGACGTACACAGCAGGAATGGCAATACGGGGCTGTGCTGAGGAGTTCAGGAAGCATATACTTGACGTTGCATACAGGTACACGAGAATGCAGCCGTATTTGATGGACATTGCTGACGGAAACATTATACGCACTACTGACGGAAGAATATTGATGACTCTCGGCGAACTTGCATTAACCGTGTTATATGACAGGGAACGCAGCGAACACCTTACGATGGAGAAAAGCACTCAGATAAAGACTAACGCATATTCATTCGGATGCTGTTTTGCGGAAGTTGAAGTAGATATCCCTATGTGCCGCGTAAAACTTCTCGACATAATCAACGTGCATGATGCGGGACTGCTCATTAATCCAGAACTGGCAAAAGCTCAGGTTCACGGAGGCATGAGCATGGGTATCGGCTATGCGCTGTCCGAAAAAATGTTATACGACAATAAGACCGGAAAATTACTGAACGGCAACCTGTTGGACTACAAGCTGTCTACAATGATGGATCATCCTCACCTTGAAGCGCAGTTTGTGGAGAACCCCGAACCTACCAGCGCATACGGCACAAAGGGACTCGGTGAGCCTCCTGTACCTCCTGTAGCACCGGCAATACGCAACGCTATACTGAATGCAACAGGAATAGCCTTCAATGAAATTCCCATACGTCCGCACTTAATGTATGAGGAGTTCATGAAGGCAGGATTGATTCACGGAAGGGAAGCGGCAAAGAATGTATGACATTAAGGCACTGTATGAGGCAACAACTGTTGATGAGGCAGTATCACTCCGGCAGGAACACCCGGAGGCAGTGATCATTGCGGGAGGTTCTGACGTACTCATAAAGATACGCGAGGGCAAACTTGCAGGAAGGGAACTCATAAGCATTTACGGAATAGATTCTATTCGCGGTGTCAGCATGGAGCATGACGGAACTTTGCGCATAGGATCTCTAACGTCATTCTCGCATATCGTGAGTTCACCGCTGATACGTGAGCATATTGCTGTACTAGGTGAGGCTGCTGGCATGGTGGGAGGGCCTCAGATACGCGCAATAGGCACGATCGGCGGCAACACATGCAACGGCGTAACGTCTGCTGATACTGCGTCTACCCTGCTGGCATGGGATGCAGTGATTGAGCTTGCCGGGGCTGAAGGAGTCCGTCATGTCCCCATAGAGTCATTCTATCTGGGTGCAGGAAGGGCGGATATTCATTCGGACGAGATACAGACAGGAATACTTATACGCAGGGAAGCATACGAGGGGTTTTCCGGGCACTACATAAAGTACGGTATGCGCAACGCAATGGAGATCGCAACTGCGGGCTGTTCCGTCAACGTGAAACTTTCTCCGGACGGCAATAATATTGAGCGTCTCCGGATAGCTTTCGGCGTTGCTGCCCCGGTTCCCATACGTGCGCACAAGACTGAATCGCAATGGACGGGCAAACCTGCGGACGATGAAACTGCTGAAGGCATAGCATGTTCCGTTCTTGATGACGTTAAACCCCGGGACAGCTGGCGGGCTTCAAGGGATATGAGGCTGCATTTGTGTTCGGAGATGGCAAAACGCGCATTCCTTGAGGCTGTCAGAAGGAACAAGGAGAGGAGGGTATAACATGAGCGCACAATACAAACTCATAACCTGCAATATAAACGGTCATGAACGAAGCACGATGGTTGACGTTAGGGCATCTCTAACCGACATGCTGAGGGACAATTTCGGCCTCACTTCCGTAAAGAAGGGCTGTGAAGTCGGTGAATGCGGGGCTTGTGCCGTTATCATTGACGGTGAATGCTTCAACTCCTGCATATATCTGGCTGTCTGGGCTGACGGCAAAAACATAACTACGCTTGAAGGGCTTTCTGCTCCTGACGGGACATTATCGGATATACAGAGGGCATTTGCGGAAGAGACTGCGGTTCAGTGCGGCTTCTGTACTCCCGGCTTTATCCTTGAGGCTGAATGCTGCTTATCACATCTCGAAAAGGGAAAACTCTACACGGATGACGAACTGCGCAAAATGTTATCCGGCCATCTCTGCCGCTGTACCGGGTACGATAACATTTTACGTGCAGTCAGGAAGGTCATGATTGCGAGGGCTGAAGCAAAATGAGCGTGTTTGCCGTAAAGGGCGATATATGCTACAGTACTTCACCGGCAAAGATTGAGGCACTGAATGACGGTTATGTTATTGTTGAGGCCGGAAGAATCTCCGGAGTAACGCGCAACCCTCCTAATATTTCCGTGCATGATTATACGGGGCATATAGTGATTCCCGGAATGACTGACCTGCACACACATGCGCCGCAGTATCCTTTTCGCGGTCTGGGAATGGGCATGGAGCTTCTTGAATGGCTCGACACTCTGATATTTCCGGAAGAAGGCAGGTATTCAGATACATCATACGCAGAGCAGGTATATTCCTCATTCGCTGAAGCAATGAGGAAAAGCCCAACTACAAGAGCTGTAATTTTCGGCACTATCCACGCACACGCAGCAAATATTCTATCGGCCAAGATGGAGTCTTCCGGGTTAGTCAGTTATGTCGGCAAGGTCAGCATGAACAGGAACGCCCCGGACTACCTGACAGAAGCAAACCCGCTTGAAGCAGTAGAGTCATGGCTCAGTGATACGGCCTCATACACCAGCACGAAACCGATACTAACGCCGAGATTCACTCCAAGCTGTACGGACGAGCTGATGAGGGGGCTCGGTGAACTCCGGAAGAAATATGACCTGCCCGTTCAGTCCCATTTGAGCGAGAATGTATCCGAAGTTCAGTGGGTGAAGGAGCTGTGCCCGGACTCAAGGAGCTATGCAGATACTTATGACCGTTACGGACTGCTTGAGGCTCCAAGCATAATGGCTCACTGCGTACACCTTACCGATGAGGAAGCCGGACTGCTGAAGGAACGCGGGACATTCATTGCGCACTGTCCGCAGTCAAATATGAATCTCTCAAGCGGAATAGCACCTGTAAGACGCTATATGAATATGGGAATGAATATCGGGCTTGCTACTGACGTTGCAGGAGGAATGTATATATCTATGTTCAGGGCTGTAGCTGATGCCGTCGGTGTCTCGAAACTGCGCAGTGTTTTAGCGGAGAAGGAAGAGCCTTTGACCTTTGAGGAGGCTTTTTACCTTGCGACTATGGGAGGCGGAAAATTCTTCGGGCTCGCCGGAAGTTTTATGCCGGGATATGAAGCTGATATTCTCGTGCTTTCTGCTACTGATTCGAGGCATTCAAACCTTCGTGAACGTCTGGAGCGTGAGATATGTCTTGCAGGTGATGATGTTGAACTTTCAGCAAAATACGCAGCGGGGAGGAAACTTTTTTAGTGCAATAAGTCAATCCTGTATGTTATAGTAAAACTCAATCAATAAATATAGGGAGGTTCTATAACATGAAAAAGTTATCTTTATGTCTGCTTCTCCTGGCGGCTGTGTTCGTGCCTTGTGCCGGTGCTTCAGAGCTGTCATTAGGCGAAGTAAACAGCTACCTCAACACTTCCGCGAAACTCGGCGAGGGCACAAAAGGCAATCAGGTAGCAGTAATCCCCATCAATCATATTGACGGGCCAAAAGAGGAAGACCTGTTTTATGCTTTCGTTCCCTTCAAGTATGTAGCCCGCAATTACGTCAAGTATCAGATAGTGTTTCTCTCCTGCACCTGCCGTCCTGCTGACCTTAACGTCTGGACAACTGCATATGTTGAACTGACCCTGCCGTCAACAGGAAAGATTGAGGACTCCGCCGTAAGAACTCTAACATTCGACAGGGACTCTACCGGGCATTATCTGGGAGGCTTCTGGGGAGACAGCGATCCGCCGCCCACAGCACCTAAAGCTACATTCGGGAAGGTAAAAGCCGAAATGCTTCCGTACTACATCGGCAAGACCTACGGACAGCTTAAAGGTCTGAATACGATTGATGACATACGCGACTATCAGTCCGGAGACGGCAGGGAGAATCTGCGCCTTGATGCGTGGACTGGTGCAACTGTGTCGGCAAACAATACCCTGCGTGCGGTTCAGGCACTTTACGCCTATCATGCAACGGACTCATTCTTTGATTCTGACCCTGAAGCCCTGAAGCTACGTGCTGTATTTGAGGCCAAGAGGGAATCAGCATCAGCACAAGCCGCAGTTAGTGCCGCAAAGACTGAAACCGAACTTCCTGCGCCTGTGGACACGAAGAAGACCTACAAGGCCAGCAAGGACGACACGGAAGAAACTTTCTGCGAACCGGGAAATTTCGGCCCGACATGCTCGGCGATCAACAACGAGAATCTGCGCCAGTATCTTGGCCGGAGCGATGTATTCTACGTGGATATTCGCGACTATTCCGACTATGCGAAGAAACATATACGCAACTTTGAGTGCATTCCGTATCTTGCACTGCTCTTCAATCCTGATGCCATAAACGATGCTTCATTTCCCCAGCTTTACGGCGGAACTACGGATAATCCCGTTCCTGTCTACAAGGAATCAGATGAGATACTTGAAGCACTTTTCCCGAAGAACAAAACTATATTCCTGATGTGTCAGGGAGGCGGAAGAGTCAACAACCTCATGAAGATACTTAATGCGCGCGGCTGGGACATGAGCAAAATCTACAACATTGGCGGAATGGGTCATTATGCAGGCCCGAAATACCGCGATATAGTTACCGACACTCCCGAAATAACCATAGGAGTTACGTACAAATTTGACGGCCTCACCCGTATTATGCCTAAATAGAATTTGGGATTAAATGAAAGTGTTGCCCCCCTCATAAAGCAAGGGGGGTATTTTGTTTATTCCGTGATGGTGTACATAGCCGCCTCGTCTATTTCCCTGTTCGTTGCGACTATAACGTCCTCTCCTCTGCTGTTCCTGAAGTGCATTGCGTTAGCGCACCCCGTATCCTTGTCGATAAGTTCAGTTCTGTAGTCTCCGGCTTCAGCGTCCCAAGTGATAGCTATGGTCTGCTTTGTTCCTTTCCTCCAGCCTATAATCCATGTGGGCTTTCCGAGAAGCTCGCATGTCCATGTAGCGTGAATCATCTCGGTCTCCTTCTCCGGCCTGCTCAGTTTCCACTGCGGGACATAATTCCCGTGTTCGTCCAGATGGAATATCGTCAGGGAATTCCCGTGAAACGGACTGATGCACCCAAGCTCTAATTTCCCGTCGCCGTCAAAATCCATCAGCACAGAATCGCTTGAAGGAATATCGCATATCTTCGCTGCCTCCCATTTGCCTCCCCTGACTGCCGGAGGGTCAATGATGAACGTTCCGTTTTCGCACGCAACAAGTGCCGCATCATGCCCGCCGTGAGTGATCTTGCTGTAGCCGTGATTCTTCAGCAGCCCGCCAATAACAGGTTCAAGCGGTAAGGTGTTAGCGTCATTGTACGGTGAGAGGTCTTCCGGAAGCACTCCGCCGAAACATGCGCCGGGGAATCTCCAGTCGTTTTTGTATTCATGGCCGGTCTTCAGCGCGCAGGCTATGATGTAGTTCACACCTGCCCTGCTGAGTATGCCGAAACGGTGAACGAACGGAACACTGCACAGCGTCCTGATCTCCCAGTCATCTTTTGCTTGGGGCGTGGCGATTATGATTTTTGCGTTCAGTGAGTCATTCGGCGAGTAAAATTTGTGCGTTGCGAGGAACTGACCGTCAGCCCCCGGCACAGGAGTCATAGTCATAACACCGCCCGGCTGAGTCCACACGGTTTCAAGCTGGTTTCCGTCCTCATCGAACAGGTAGCAGGGATCTGTTTTTTCTGCGGCGACGAGGAAACAGTTTTTGCCCTTGAATGTGAGCTGTGATATTGCATAGCACTTGTTCAGGTTGGAGATTACTTTTTTCGTGATTTTCATGATTTACCCCCTGTTGAATGTATTGTTCAGCTTTTCGGACATTGTATGGCACGCAAATTTTATGTCGTCTTTCCAGTTCTCTTGTTTCACGTACCACATTTCAGTAACGAACCTTCTGATGCCCAGCTCTTTGGCCTTCTTTATGACAGCATCAAAGTCAACATGCCCCGTCAAAAACGGAATCTCCCGGAATTTGCCCGGAACAGTCTCCTTCAGGTGCAAGGCAACGATATGCCCGCGTCCCGTCTCCATGTCATCAAGCACGCTAGTCCCGTAAGTCTTTGCGGCATTGGTGAGGTTTCCTGCGTCAGGATAGACTCCCAGATACGGGCTGTTGATGAGTGATACATACTTCATGGATTTCTGCGTAGTGTTCATGAACTCCGTTTCCATCGTCTCAAAGCCCATAACTACGCCTTTAGTTGCCGCCATTATAGTTGCTTTGGCGAGGTTCTCCGCAAAGAGCCTTCTGCTGTTTTCCGTGCTTTCCTCGTAATAGACATCATATCCTGCAAGCTGAATGATTCTCACGCCTAAATCATCAGCTAGCTGTATTGCCTTCTCCATGATCTCCAAGCTGCGTTTTCTGGTGTCGGGATCTGATGCCCCGAAAGGATATTTGCGGTGTCCAGAAAGACACATGCTGCGGATAGGTATTCCCGTCTCCTGCATGAGGCGTATAATTTCTGCCCGTTCGTCTTTCGTCCATTCAAGGCGGGAGAGCTTTGCGTCAGTCTCGTCAATGCTGATTTCAACGAAGTCATAACCGCATTCTTTTGCGCATTCAAGTTTTTCTTTCCATGTCAGAAAGTCCGGCATTGCTTTTTCATACAAGCCTATCTGATACGGTTTCATGAAAATATAAGCTCCTTTCTTCAGGAATTTTCAGCGTGTATTGATAATTGATTTTTGGGTTTAGTTAAGTTATATTTTCTCACAAAACATTAATTTTCCAACAGGCATTACAAAAAGCAATATACAAAATTTAACAGAGGAGGCTAAATCATGAGCAAAGTCTCAGAAATGACCCGTGAAAAATGGATCATGAGCACGTTTCCTGAGTGGGGGACATGGCTTGTCGAGGACATCGAAAACGAAGTCGTAGCTCCCGGCAACGTAGCTATGTGGTGGCTCGGCTGTACAGGTATCTGGTTCAAGACACCCGGCGGGGCAAACATCACTATCGACCTGTGGTGCGGAAACGGCAAGCGTACTCACGGCAACGGCAAAATGGCAGTAGGTCATCAGATGGCGAACATGTGCGGTGCCCGCGCAATGCAGCCCAACTTGCGCAACGTTCCCTTCGTGATTGACCCGTTCGCGTTCAAGCAGGTTGATGCAGTTCTTGCTACACATTACCATCAGGATCACATGTCGGCAGAATGGGCGGCACACGTCCTGCAGAGCGGAATGACCACCGTCAACGAGAAAGGAGAAACTATACCTGTTCCTTTCATCGGGCCGCGCAAGTCAGTTGAAACGTGGGTAAAGTGGGGAGTACCGGAAGACAGGTGCATTACGGTGAAACCCGGCGATTCATTCAAGATTAAAGACCTCGAAATAATCTGCCTCGACAGCTTCGACCGTACTTGTATCGTTACGACGGATTCAACCGGCCCGGACCGCGAAGAGCTTACCGGGAAATGCCCGACTGACATGGACGAAAAGGCAGTGAATTACCTCGTGAAGACACCCGGCGGCAATATCTATCATTCCGGAGATTCTCACTTCTCGATCTATTTCGCGAAACACGGCAAGGATTATGATATTGATGTTGCGTTCGGCTCATTCGGCGAGAACCCCATCGGTATGCAGGACAAGATGACCTCTATTGATGTTCTTAGAATGGCTGAGAATCTTCAGTGCAAAGTAGTTATTCCTATTCACTGGGACGTTTGGACTAACTTCCAAGCGGACTGTGAGGAGATCAAACTTGTTTACGACTTCAAGAAAGACAGGAATGAATACAAGTTCCATCCGTTCTTCTGGCAGGTCGGAGGCAAATACACCTATCCGCAGGACAAGGACAAGATATATTACCATCACCGCCGCGGCTTTGAGGACTGCTTTGAGGCACCGCAGAACATTCCGTACCGTTCATGCCTGTAGGGAGGAAAAAACTTCATGTCTACAGTACTTCAGGACATCGTAGCGAAGAAGCACTACCTGTTCATCAGCGGAGCTGGCTTGACGTGGCAGCAGGCAGTTAAAGCTAGTACGGCAAGCCTTGTTGCTGACGGAAGCGTCTCTAAAGATTTCTACAAGCAGATCATAGCCTGCATAGAGAAATACGGGCCTTACATGGTGTTTGAGCATAATATCGCCATGCCCCACACAACAGAGAATGCTGAAGGCGTATACAAAACCGGAATAGGCTTCATGGTTACGGATCAGATGATTGATTTCGGTGTTGACGAGGACGGAGAGAAGAAGGAAGCAAACATATTCTTCACCTTATGCGCGGCAAACTCTGCAGAACACATGAACAACATTCAGCAGCTTGCATCTATCTTCATGAATGAGCCGCTGATTGATGCTCTTGTTGCGGCACGGACACCGGAAGAGATTCTTGCGGCGGAAGAAAAATACCCCTGCGAGGAAGAATAACTACAACAAGAAAGAGAGGACATTATGGGAATACTAAGTTCAATCTGGGAATTCTTTGCAACATATATACTCCAGAAAGCACCCTACATGGTTGGCTTCCTTACGCTTCTGGGCTATTGCTTAATGGGCAAGAAGTGGTATGACACTCTTGCAGGCACGCTCAAGGCAATAATAGGAATGCTGATACTGAATGCAGGTTCAGGCGGACTGACAGCGAACTTCCGCCCGATACTTGCAGGACTCAAAGACCGTTTCAACCTCACGGCCTGTGTTATTGACCCGTATTACGGGCAGAACGCGGTTACTGCTGGTGTTGAAGAAGTATTCGGAAAGGGCTTTTCACAGGTCATGACGTTACTGCTGATAGCATTTATCGTGAATATTCTTCTTGTCCGTTTCAACAAGATCACGAAATGCCGCACGCTGTTCACGACAGGACATGTTCAGGTTCAGCAGGCAGCAACGGCATACTGGCTCATCATGTTTGCATTGCCCGGACTCCTGCACAATGATGTTGCATTGATGGTCGTCATGGCGGTAATTCTCGGCGCATATTGGGCCGTAGGGTCAAACCTTACCGTCAAGCCCATGCAGGAACTGAGCGAGGGAGCAGGATTCGCGATTGCACACCAGCAGATGTTCGGAATAAGGCTCGGCTACTGGCTGGCTGATGTCTTCTTCGGGGACAGGGGCGGAAAGCGCAAGATAAAGAAAGTCGGTGAAATGGAGATGCCCGGCTTCTTCTCTATCTTTAATGAGAACATGGTTTGTACGGCAATATTGATGACAGTATTCTTCGGAATCATCATGGGAATCATCGGCAAACCGTTCTTCGTCCAGACAGGAGCAACGAAAGAGAGCGAGAATTTCATATTCTACTGCTTCAACACATCATTGCAGTTCGCGGTGTATCTGGCTATATTGCAGTTAGGCGTTAGGACATTCGTTACGGAACTCACAGCATCATTCCAGGGTATTGCGGACAAGCTCCTTCCGTCATCAATACCCGGCGTTGACTGCGCTGTATGCTTCGGTTTCGGCGACTCCAATGCTGTAACATTCGGATTCCTTGCCGGTCTTCTTGGCCAGATCGTTGCTATAATAGGGCTTATCGTTGCAGGATCCCCGACGATCATAATCTGCGGATTCGTTCCTGTATTCTTCGACAATGCTACTATAGGGCTTGTTGCGAATGAGAAAGGCGGAATCAAAGCATGTCTGATTATTCCGTTCTTTGCTGGAATAATTCAGGTTCTCGGCGCGGCTCTAATTGCTGGCTGGGTAGGTCTCGCGAACTACGGCGGTTATCTCGGAATGTTCGACTGGGATACAGTATGGCCGGCATTCACTGCAACAATGCACTACATGGGTTATGTTGGTGTTGCAATCGTCGTTGTTGTGCTTCTTGCTATCCCTCAGATTGAATACCTGATGGATCCTAAGGGGTATTTCCTCATCACTGAGGATTATGACGCATACGTAAAGCATATCGAGGAAAAGAAGAAGGCAAAATTAGCCTAGAAAGGACTAAATATATATCATGGCAAAACTAGACGGAAAAAAGTTACTGGCCTGCTGTGCCAACGGAGCTGGTTCTTCACTCATGATGGAGAACGCAATCAAGAAGGTTATGACCCGCAACAACATTAAGCCTGCATCACTCACCCACTGCGCCGTGTCTGAAGGCAAATCTGCGGCAAACAGCCATGACGTAGTGTTCTGCGCAAGGACATTCGCCAAGACATTTGAGGGGATTGACCCGGCCAAGACGACGTTAATACTCCTGAAAAACGTAATGTCGGATAAGGAAATTGAAGCAGCCCTTAAGGACGCAGGTCTTCTCGACTAATTACGGTCTATGCTGAAGTGAAATGAACTGAAACCGGATTCGGGAATTTTCCCGGGTCTGGTTTTTTTGACAGGTAAATTTTTATGGCAATAAAGACAGTAATATTTGACATTGATAACACGCTTTACGATTTCACATACTCAAATAATATTGCGCTGGACAAGCTGAGGGATTACACGGCAGAAAAATTCTCATGGACCCGCGATGAATTTGACGCAAAGCACCTGAAAGCCCAGAAAGATATTTATGCGATGATGGGCTATAACGGGATATGCCGGGACAGGATACTGCGCTACAAGATTATGCTTGAAGATTCATCACTGCCTGTAATGCCTTATGCCGCGAGAATGCTTGAGCTTTACTGGAATACTATGCTTGACACTCTCAGGCCGTATGACGGAGCATGTTCCGTGATGAAAGCCCTAAAGGACAGGGGAATATATATCGGTATAGGAACTGATATGACGGTGTATATTCAGATTCTGAAACTTGAGCGCATGAATATGTTTCAGTATGTTGACTTCATGGTTACGAGCGAGGAAGCCGGAGAGGAGAAGCCATCACCTGCATTCTTCAGCATGTGCCTGAAGAAGTCCAAGTGCAGTCCCGGTGAATGCCTGTTTGTAGGCGACAGTCTGGAGAAGGACTACAACGGGGCAGTGTCGGCGGGCATGAATGCTCTGCTGTTCGTTCCGGACGGTCATGAAAGCGTTGACGGCGTGAGGGAAATACATTCACTGATGCAGATACCGGAGTACATATAGCATGGAAGACTATATATCAATGTATCTGCCCTACATACCCGGCATCATAATATTTCTGGTAGGCTCCGGGCAGGTCAAAAGCTGGTTACGCCGCCGCAATCCGGAATCCAGCACTGCGGCAGACGTGATTGAATGCGAACACATCATAAAGCATGACAGCAGGGGACGCGAGACGATGAACTATTACGACATAACTGCAGAGTACTTCCAGCCCGGAACAATGCGGAGAGTTCAGCGTGTCGTGAAATCACCTACGGAATATTCACGGGGTCAGCAGGTTCGTATCTTCTGGGGCAGAGGCGGAGAACCTGACAGATTATCGGTGAAGGAGGACGAGGCAGTGTTTCACCCGCTTGCCATGATGACCGGCGGGGCACTGCTGATTCTGCTTGCCATGTATGAGAACCAGAAGCGTGAAGTTGAGGCTATGATATGCCTGACTCTGATTCTTGTCGGTGCAGGTGCGGGGCTGTTGTGGAACTACTTTTCACTTAGGCGGCGCAACCTCCAGAGGATAGACGCGGAGATAATCGACATATATACGCGCCAGTTATCGCAGGGGACAAAGATACTCAAGAGCGACAAATTCACATATTATCCTGTCGTGAAATATGAAGCAGGAGGACGGGAGAATATCAGAAGGTGCAGCATAAATTCCAGCAGCATAAAGACATTCAGAATAGGGGACAAGATGAATCTCTACTATGAGGCTTCAACCGGTGCAGTTCTGGAGAAACACGCTCATATAGGGCTTCTGCTTGCCGGTTCTGTTATTTTCCTGTTGGGAGTTATGGCGGGCTTGAGTATACTTTCAGTTGTAATGTAATAATTTTCATTGAAGGGAGATATTTTTTATGCTTGAGGAATTAAAACGCAAAGTCTATGAAGCTAACATGATGCTTCCTGAATACGGCCTGGTAACGTTCACATGGGGCAATGTAAGCGCGGTTGACCGTGAGAAGAAACTTTTTGTGATAAAGCCGAGCGGAGTCCCGTATGAGGACTTGAAGCCTGAAGATATGGTTGTAGTAGATTTTGACTGCAACAGGGTAGAAGGCAGGCTGAACCCGTCATCTGATACGCCGAGCCATGCAGTGATGTACAAATACTTTGAGGCAGTCGGAGGGATCGTTCACACCCATTCATCATACGCAACGAGCTGGGCACAGTCCGGCAGAAGCATTCCGTGCTACGGTACGACACATGCGGACTATTATTACGGTGAAGTCCCGTGCCTGAGAGTCCTCACAGCAGAGGAGATTGATGAAGCCTACGAACTGAACACGGGAAAACTTATCGTCAGCGAGTTCAAGCGCATGGGCAAAGATCCTATGGCAGTCCCGGCGTGCCTGTGCAAGAATCACGGGCCTTTTGCGTGGGGCAAAGATGCGGTTGATGCCGTGCACAGTGCTGTAGTTCTTGAGGAAGTCGCTAAAATGGCATTCAGGACGGAACTGATCAACCCGAAAGTACAGCCAGCCCCGCAGGTCTTGCAGGACAAACACTATTTCCGCAAACACGGAGCGAACGCATATTACGGGCAGGGACATTAACGGAATTGCAGTTACGGCATGAATGAGCCGGAGATGTCGGTGATTGGCGGTCTCCGGCTTTTGCTGTGTTTGTGCCCTATGCTGATGCCTGAGCCTCAATCTGTATGGGTTCAGGCTGTCCGCCTAATTCGGGGCTGTTCTTGTCGGTGAATATTATCTCCGGGATCATTCCTGTTGGTGCTACGATGGACGTTAAGATTTTCCTGACGTTCTCGTCCGAATGCTCAAGCAGTCCCTTCTGCAGTGATTCAGCTTTCTTCTCTTCAAGGTTAGCGTTGACCTCCCTGTTCTGATCCTCAAGTTTCACGGAAGTAAATATTCCCGCGCTCTGATCGTATACCTGATAGCTGCCTGTGTTGGCGTAAGCGTCAAGTATCTCGCTGTGAGGAAGGATTATGCGTACCTTGTTGTTGTCGTATGGGTCTGATACCTGAGCTTTGCGGAGATCGCAGCCGTATACTATTGTGCCGGTGTACTGAAGCATGAATTTCTTTGCTGTGCCGGGAATGTTGAAGTTGAGGAATTTCTTTGCGTCGGAGAACTGCACGGTGGACTGAAAGTTTTCGCGCAGTGTTGCAACCTCTATTACGTTCTCTATGCCGGATATTATCGTAGTACGGATTGTGCGTTTCTTGACGTTGTCGCTGTCTTTTTTCCTGAAGAACAGCAGGACATTTATTGACACGGATATTATGAGGAACAAGACAAGTATTATTGTAGCTGCCAAAATCTTTATGCCTCCTCCTGAAATTTTATGTTATCCTAGATAATAACATGAAAAAAATAATTTGCTATATTTTTCATGTTTCAGTGATATTAATCTTGACTTTTAGGAGGTATTGTGCCATGCTTGACACGACACGACACGACACGACACGACACGATTTATCCTTGACTGGCTGAACAGCGAAGGATTTTTTATTTTCTGGTTACTTATTCTGGGGATAACCGCATCACAAACAACTTACAGTTTCATGTTCCGGAGCTTATATGATTTCAAGACAGAATTTTTGATTTTGGCATGTGATATTGCAGTAATTTTCATCAATGCAGTGCTTTTGGATTTTATCATTTACTGTTTGCTCAAAAAAACTAAAACTTTTCTCCGCATTATCAAATTTGTTTCCCTTCTAGTTAGTATTTGTATGTTCCTTGCTGATTTATTTACGATTTATTACTGGAAATTGCCTTTGAACAGTATAATGCTTGATTTCGTAATGATGACTAACATACGCGAAACAGGAGAGTTCTTATCTGTTTACCTGTTTAATGCTTATTTATGGTTTTTCTTTCTGGCCGTTTCTGTCGTGCTGTTTATACTATGGCGTGTATTTCTTTTTATCTATAGGCAAAAGAGATTGTTTGTGATACTTGTTATTTGCGGATTCATACTTGGAATTTTTGCCTCTGAACGAGTAATACACAAAAGCGGAGGCTACCCAAGAATATTAAATTCTGTCGGCCTTTATAGAATCAGTTACATGTTATTCAAGGACTTTCAAGGCAGACAGGAATATATGAAGATGTCAGAACAATCATCTCCTGAAATTCACCTTACCAAGAACGAAAGTAATATACCGTATGCTATATTCATTGTTGGGGAATCTACATGCAGAAATCATATGTCCTTATACGGTTACAGCCTCCCAACCAGTCCTGAGCTGACTAAACTTAAAGAGCAGGGAGGGCTTTATGTTTTTGATGACACAGTAAGCACACATGCTGGTACAATGGCTAACCTGCAAAAAATATTTACTTTTTACCGCTATGGTGCTTTGGGCAAATGGTTTGAATATACTAGCTTGTTCAGAATACTTCATGCGGCAGGGTATTATGTAACATGGATTTCAAATCAAGAGAGTGCTTCAGTGGGGGGTACAAGTGCATCTAGTTTTTATTTCAGGCAGTGTGATGCAAGATATTTTACTGAAGCATTTAAAGAGAGCGGCTACAATGCCAATAATTACGATGAAATGCTTTTGCCTCTTATAGATAAAGCGATGCTTTCTGTATACGAGAAGAATTTTTATATTGTTCATTTGATGGGGACACATTTTCATTACCATAAGAGATACCCTGAAAAATTCAATAAGTTTTCTTATGAGGACGAGCCAGAAGGTTTTGACGGTATAACCGATTCACAGAGGACCGTAAGGGCAAACTATGATAATGCTATTCTGTATAATGATTTTATTGTGCGTGAAATTATCCGTAAGTTTGAGGAGAAAAATGCTTTAGTAATTTATATATCGGATCACGGCGAAGAAGTTTATGATAGCCTAAACTTCTTCGGACATTATGACGGTTTAAGCAGAAACATGATAGAAATTCCTATGCTGATATGGGTTTCCAGTAAATTTTCCAGTAATTATCCTGAACTTGAACAGCGTATAGCCTCAAGCATACACAGACCATTCATGACAGATGATATGATTCATGTTGTGTTGGATATTATGGGCATAGAAACAGAAGAATACGATCCTGCCAAGAGTGTCATAAACCCCAAATTTGATGCTTCAAGACAGAGAATACATGAAGGAAAGCTATACGACAAAGAAAACGGCCTCCATGAAGTACAGTAATATATTTTCCCGTCTGGTGAATGCCACGCGCTACTCACTGGACGGGCTTGCTTATGCCCTGAAGCATGA
>CAJOES010000049.1 GCA_905233455.1 uncultured Synergistales bacterium
TGAAAGGATAAATATAAACATGAAAGCACTTATACTTAACTCCGGAGTAGGTTCGCGTATGGGCGTTCTTACTTCGGAGCACCCGAAATGCATGACGGAAATCAAACCCGGCGAAACCATCCTTTCCCGCCAGCTCAGGCAGCTTGCTGATATAGGCATTGATGAAGCAGTAATCACTACAGGCTATGCCTCTGGCGTACTGATGGATTATTGCAGAAGTCTCGGCCTTCCCATAAAGATAACGTTTGTTCACAACCCGGATTATAGGACGACGAATTACATCTACAGCATTTACTTGGCACGTGAATATCTCGATGATGATTTATTGTTCATGCACGGAGATTTAGTATTCGAGAACGAGGCCATTGATACCATCATGAACGATACGCGCTCTGTGATGGCTGTGTCATCATCTGTTCCTCTGCCGGAAAAGGACTTCAAGGCCGTAATTGACAGCGATGGAAGAATCTTGAAGGTAGGCGTTGAGTTCTTCAGCAATGCTCTGGCAGCACAGCCCCTCTACAAACTCAGCAGGGATGACTGGTCAATGTGGCTTTCGAAGATAAACGAATATTGCATGAATTATTTACGGGTGGGGGGGGCATTAACTTTTTATGCTGAGAAAGCATTAAACGATTTAGACGGAGCATGTAATATATATGCTGTCGATTTAAGAAACCTTCTTTGTTCAGAAATAGATACTCCCGAAGATCTCGCTGTAATATCTTCCCGCCTGAAAGAAATAGAAAGCAGAACAGTATATATTGCTTTTTCCACCGACATAATTCACGAAGGGCACATATCAATCATACGCAAGGCCAGGCGTTTGGGACGGCTGATTATCGGCGTTCTTAGTGATGCGGCAGTTGCAGAGTATAAACGCTTTCCGCTGGTTTCGTATGAGGACAGAAAGGCAATGTTCGAGAATATTTCAGGCGTGTATAAGGTTGTGGAACAGAGAGCCCTATCATGCCGTGAGAACCTTGAACGCTACAAGCCCGATATAATCGTTCACGGCGACGACTGGCGGACAGGCTTCCAGAAGCCCATACGTGATGAAACCGTGAGCATACTAGCATCATACGGCGGAAGGCTGGTTGAATATCCCTACTCCCGCAATGACCGTTACGCACAGCTTGAAGCGAGAACCAGACGCGATTTAGCGATGCCCGATATACGGCGCGGAAGACTCCGGAAGGAACTTGCGATGAAGGGGTTTGTTACGGCAATGGAAGCGCACGACGGGCTTACAGGGCTTATTGTCGAGAATGCAAAAGTATATCACAACGGGCATCCGCACCAGTTCGACGCAATGTGGGTAAGCTCATTATGCGACAGTACAGCGAAGGGCAAGCCTGATATTGAGCTGGTAGACATGACCAGCCGTTACAGGACAATAGAGGACATCATAGAGGTAACAACAAAGCCCATAATCTTTGATGGTGATACGGGAGGACGGCCTGAACATTTCGTGTACACCGTCAGGACTCTTGAACGTCTCGGTGTCTCAATGGTCATCATAGAGGACAAGACCGGGCTGAAGAAAAACAGCCTTTTCGGGACTGAAGTTGTGCAGACACAGGACAGCATAGAGAGTTTCAGCGAAAAGATACGCGCGGGCAAGAGGGCACAGAAAACGCAGGAGTTCATGATATGCGCAAGGATTGAGAGCCTGATACTTGAACGGGGGCAGGAAGACGCTTTGACCCGTGCATTTGCGTTTGCTGAGGCAGGAGCTGATGCAATCATGATCCACTCGCGCAGGAAAGACCCCGCAGAAATATTCTCGTTCCTTGAAGCATTCAGGGCGCATGACACTGCAACGCCTGTAGTGTTAGTCCCTACCAGCTACAACAGCATCACGGAAGAGGAGTTCAGGCAGAGAGGGGCAAATATCGTGATATACGCAAATCACCTTATGCGTGCGGCTGTCCCGGCAGTTCAGAGGGCGGCGGAAAATATACTGCAGCATCACCGTTCATTGGAGTGCGATAAAGAGTTAATGCCGTTCAGCGAGATAATAAGGCTGATACCGGAAGAAACATAGAGGAGGTAGGAAAATCCGTAGATCTTCAGGAACGTGTACGCTTAAAGAAGGCAGCCCGTGAAGAGCTGTATTGTCTTGAGCCTCCGTTCCCAAAGACAAATTTTCTGATGGAGTTATCCAACGTGTGCAATCATGCTTGTATTTTCTGCGCACACAACAAGATGCGCCGGAAAGTCTCAAAGATGGACAAGGCTAAAGGCTTTGATATTCTGCGTCAGGCGTATGAACTCGGCACTCGTGAAGTTGGGTTTTACGCAACTGGCGAGCCTTTCTTAGTGCCGGAACTCCCTGAATACATAGCGGAGGCCAAGAAAATCGGCTATACGTATGTATATCTCACGTCTAACGGGTCGCTTGCAACGCCTGAAAGAATCCGTGCAGTCATTGATGCAGGGCTGGACAGCATAAAGTTTTCCATCAATGCCCCGCAAAGAAAGCTGTACAAATTCATTCACGGCCGCGATGACTTCGATAAGGTCATGGAGCACTTGAAGTACCTGAACGATTACCGCCGCGAAACAGGGAAAAGCTACAAGATATACGTTACGGGCATACTGACGCGCTTCACCGAGAACCTGAAGGAAAAATATTACGAGGTCTTCAGGGACTTGGCGGATCAGGTAGTCTTCAAGTATGTCTACAACCAGGGCGGATACATGCCGGAGATTGATGAGCTTCTGCGCTGTGATTGCGATGATGAGGTGCGCAGGCGGTGCAACCTTCCGTTTGATGCAATTTCCGTAACTCAGGAAGGCTATCTGTCCATTGAGAACGCTGACTATGAGAACATGCTCATAGTTGCCGACCTGAACAAGGTATCCCTTCATGACGGCTGGTACGGCGAAAAGATGAAGGAGATGCGCCGGAAGTTCATGGAGAACGATTTAGCCGGGACATTATGCGACGGTTGCGTCAATCATTCATGCCGTCCTGCAAGTGCACTGATGCCGGAGTGTTCAGACATTAAGGGCGAATATGTGTTTGATGATTCCGTTGTGCGCGAGAGGCTCGCTAACGCTGAACTGACGGTATATGTTCCCATGTCGGCAGATATAATCCATCCCGGGCACATTAATATTCTCAGGACTGCGGCACGTTACGGCAAAGTTATTGTCGGCCTGTTCTCTGATGAAGCAATCTCGTCATACAAGCCCAAGCCGTATATGAATTACGGCCAGCGCAAAATAGTAGTCGAGAGTATAAAATATGTGCATGAGGTAATACCCCAGAGGACGAAAGATTACGACGAGAACATAAGGAAGCTGAAGCCTGATTTCATGATTCACGGCAAGGACTGGAAAGAAGGGCCGCTTGCTGAAGTCAGGGCTAAGGCAATCGCAACGATGTCTGAATGGGGCGGACAGGTCATAGAGCCTGATTACACGCAGGGAGTATCATCGAGCCAGATAAAGCGCGGAATGAAGTAACCTGCAAGACATTAACGGGAGGCGTAAGAATTATGCAGAAAGTGTTGAAGAATTACGAAGAACTTGCGGAATACCTGAAGGACGCAAAGAGGATATTGTATGTTCACGGGAGATCCGCCGAAAAATTTTCACGCCTCAATGAGTGTTTAGACTCACTTAACGCTATACTTTTTCACTTCACGAGCTTTACACCTAACCCTACTTTGAACGACGCTAAGAACGCATTGGAGTTTTTCAGAGCAAATAAATGCGTATTTTTACTTACAGGGGGGGGGGTACAGCTATTGACGTAACAAAGTATGTGAAGCTCAACAGCCCTGATACTCCGTTGGTAGTTATCCCTACGACGGCAGGATCAGGAAGTGAGGCTACAAGGTTTGCGGTGCTCTATGAGGACGGGCGCAAACTCTCAGTTACGGACGACAGCATTATCCCTGATGCAGTCATGTTTGATCCCGAACTTTTGCGTTATCTGCCTGAATATCACCGCAAATCTTCTGCCCTTGATGCCTTCTGCCATGCGCTTGAGTCCTTCTGGTCCGTCAACGCCAATGACGAGAGCCGCGAATATTCCCGCCGTGCACTTGCGGACATAACCCGCCTTCTTGAGCATTACCCCGAAAGCTACGACACTGAAGCCATGATGCAGAGTGCATATACTGCCGGTAAAGCCATAAACATAGCCCAGACCACAGCAGGACATGCCATGTGCTACAGGATCACGGGGCTTTTCGGGACTGCGCACGGGCACAGCGCGGCAATGTGCAGCAGGGTGTTATTCCGGTGGCTTACGGAGAATACTCGGCTTGAAGTCCTGAATGATATTGCTGCGGCTATGGGGTGCAGTTCTCCGGAAGAAGCAGCAGGAAAGTTCTGCGATATATATTCGCGTCTTGGCCTTGAGATCCCTGAAGCAACAGAACAGGACATAGAAGACCTTGCAGGAAGCGTAAACCCTGAAAGGCTGAAGAATTTTCCTGCAAGTCTGGACAAAGAGACTATCAGAAATTTATACCGTAAAATTTTGAGAGTGAGGGAAAAATAATTCATGGACGTAAAAGTTTTTGCTGAAATATTAGACAGTGATTTTTTCTGCGGAGTTCCGGACAGCCAGCTCCGTGCATTATGCGACTGGCTCACCGACACATACGGCTCAGACCCTAAGCACCACATCATAGCGGCAAATGAGGGAAATGCGGCGGCAATAGCGGCAGGGTATCACTTAGCCACACGGAAGACTCCTGTTGTGTATATGCAGAACTCAGGAACAGGAAACATGATCAACCCTTCTGCCAGCCTGCTGAACCCGAAAGTTTATGATATTCCCGTGATATTTGTTGTCGGCTGGAGAGGAGAACCGGGAGTGCATGATGAACCACAGCATATATATCAGGGGGAAGTTACTTTGCGTTTGCTTGATGACATGGGCATAAAATGTTTCGTCATAAGCAAGGACACTAAGCCGGAAGATATTGCAGGTTTCCCGAAAGGACAGCAGGCAGCGTTCGTCATACGCAAGGGGGCTTTGAGCTATGAGCATAAGGTGAAATACCAGAATGCAAACACCATGACACGCGAAGAGATTATAAGGCACATCATTGCGGTAACCGGAGACGATCCAATAATCAGCACAACGGGCAAAGCAAGCCGTGAACTATTCGAACTCCGTAAATCACATGAAAAGGATTTCCTGACTGTAGGCTCAATGGGGCACGCGTCATCTATTGCTTTGGGTGTCGCGCTGAACTTTCCGCGTAAAGTCTGGTGCATTGACGGGGACGGAGCGGCATTAATGCATATGGGATCTTTAGGGGTAATAGGGAGCATTTCACCGGCTAATCTGGTTCATGTTGTCGTGAATAACTCTGCTCATGAAAGCGTTGGAGGACTTCCTACCTGTGCAGGGAAAATAGATTTACCGTCAATCGCTAAGGCTTGCGGTTATGTGCATGTCTTCAGCGCGAGGGACTATGATGAGCTTGACGAGGCTCTGAAGTATGCACGGGACAATGACGGGCTTACGTTCATAGAGGCTAAAAGCAAAATAGGAGCTAGGGATAATTTAGGCAGACCTACTACGACGGCAATAGAGAATAAATCTGCCTTTATGGATTACGTTACTCGTCTTCAAAACGCCTGATTAACTTAAAGATTACGGAGGCCAGTTTTTGTGAGTCATGCCTTACAACCCGGCCTTCTTTATCACTCTCAAACACTGACATAATAGGAGCTTCAATATATATACAGCCCATGTTCCTGATTATGTCTCTCTGGTGATAATCCAGATACAGCGGGTTAGCTCCTTCTTTCTTGTATGCTTCAACTATGTCTTCAGGTATTTCTTCACTGTTGGCAATGATGAAATCCGGCACGCACCCTAAAGCCGCACTTACCCATTCAAGATGCTGTACAATATTCATTCCCTGAGTTTCTTCCGGCTGTGTCATCAGGTTGCAGATATATATCTTAGGCACTTCCGACACCTTCAGCTTCTCCGCAAAATCCGGCATCAATAAGTTTGGTATAACGCTCGTGAACAGGCTTCCAGGGCCAAGCAGGATAACATCAGCATCATCAACAGCAGTGATTACGTCGGGAAGGGGTTTAGCGTTCACCGGCTCAAGCCATATTTCCTTCAGTTCATGCCCGTGCACAGAAATATCCAGCTCTCCTTTTACTTCAAGCCCTGATACTGTCTTCCCCCTGAGCGTGATTCCCTCAGTCGTAACCGGCAGGACTCTTCCGCGAATGGACAGCAAATGATTCATCTGTTCAACAGCCATGCTGAAATCCCCGCACATCTCCGTAACTGCCAGCAAAAGCAGATTCCCCAGACTGTGCCCCTTCAGGTCTCCGCGGTCAAACCTGAAATCCAGAATGCGCCGTAACTCGTTATCGTTCTCTGCAAGAGCCACAATGCAGTTGCGCACGTCTCCGGGCGGCAACATTCCCCATTCATTGCGGATCCTTCCGGAGCTTCCCCCCTCGTCCGTAACAGCTACTACTGCAGTTATGTTGCGTGTGAATGCCTTTATGCCCCGTAACAGCGTCGACAGTCCCGTCCCGCCTCCTACAGCAAGAATGTACGGCCCGCTCGAAAGCCTGCGGTTGATTGCGCGCTGAATCACCGGAGCTTTGATCCTTATGCGCCCGAACATGAACAGCACAAGCAGTGTCAGTATTACTCCAAGCAAAAAGCTCATTGGTGCCCGTGCCCCTTGTCCCGGTGAATCACGCAGACACCGCCGTAAATCTTTGAGTAGACTTCATACAGCCATTCAGCAACAGCAACTGAACGATGTCTCCCGCCTGTACAGCCTACGGAGATATGAAGCTGTCCGCGCACGTTGTTCAGGAACTGGGGAATAGCGAAATCCAGAAAATTTTTCGTCAGATCCATAAATTTATGTGTTTCTGGGAACTGCAGAAGATAATCTTTCACCGCATCATCTTCACCGGTTAAATTCTTCAGCTCGTCAACATAATACGGGTTGGGAAGGCAGCGAACGTCCATAACAAAACTTGAATCCTGCGGAACGCCGTACTTGTATCCGAATGAACTTATGATTATTGATATTCCGCCTTCATACTCGAAAAACTCTTTGAGCAGCCTGTCCCTGTGCTGATGAAGATCCATCATTGAAGTATCAATCACTATATCCGCCCTGTCCAGAACCGGAGCAAGCATGTCCCGTTCCGCAATAATGCCTTCAAGCGTGGACATTCCCCGGTTCAACGGATGAACCCTGCGTGTGCGTTCATACCTGCGCAGCAGCTCTTCATCCGAAGCTGTCAGGAATATCACCTTAACGTCTCCCTGCCATGCCTGCGAAATATCATCTATCACCTTCACGAAACTGCTTCCGGCTTGTCCCTTTGCGCGGGTTACGTTGCGAATGTCTACGGTTGCTACAACTCCCCTGCTGTGCGATGCTTCCGGCCTGTCAGATATGAGACGGAATAACTGAGGCAGTAATTCAGGCGGAAGATTGTCGATCGTAATGAACCCGAAATCCTCAAGAACTTTAAGCGTCATGGTCTTTCCTGCACCGCTCATGCCCGTAACTATAATAAACTGTTTCAGAATCAATCACTCCTTCCGGGCGTAATTGTACACCACTGCGCTTTTGAGTAATATTGTATGAAGCGCATGTTTGTATCTCATTCTTAATTGTTGCAGTTTCATGATAATTCACCCTTTTGGTTGTAATTGTACACTGTAAAAGTGCTGTGCTATAATGCGTTATCACAACTACAAGAGAGAGGAGCACCATCACAAACCATGAAGAAGGGAACATACCAGCCCCACAAAATACCCAGAAAGCGCAAAATAGGATTTTTAGCACGTTCGCTCACCCCGTCGGGAAGAAAGATTTTACGTAACAGAAGGCGCAAAGGCCGCAAATACCTTACCCGTGCCTAAAGTCCTAAAGCTCAGGAAGGGCTGGGAATATGATTTAATCTTCCGCACTGGCAATCGTATTAACGGTGAACTGGTGCGGTTGTTGTATTTGAAAGGAAATGATGAGGGTGGAATCAAGTTCGGCTGTGCAGTCGGAAAGAAGCTCGGCAAAGCTCATGTCCGCAACCGGGGCAGAAGAATCCTGCGCGAGGCATTCCGGCAGGTTTCAGCACAGATAGTTCCGGGCATAAGCATAGTTTTGACGCTTAGAGCCTCCGGACTGACCGCAAAGACTCCCGACATCACGAGAGAACTGGAACGCTTGTTCCGTAAAAAGAAGCTGTTATGCTGTCCCGCCTTGCAGTAATCCTAATCCGTATGTATCAGGCCGTAATATCTCCCTGTCTGGGCAACCACTGCCGGTTTTACCCGTCATGCTCGGAATATGCCGTGCAGGTGTTCAGCGAGTGGGGATTTGTGCGCGGGTCAATACTTACGGTTAAACGTTTGCTCAAGTGCGGGCCGTGGACTGCGGGGGGCTATGATCCTCCGCCCAAGAAACTAGAGAGGTGAAAATATACATGTGGGCACAAGCCAAGTCATTACTGCTCGGACTGCTTCAGATAATCCACAATGCTATAACGTCAATAGGAATAGGAACTAATTTTGCGTGGGGTCTTGCGATAATTGCATTAACCCTTCTTGTGCGTCTTGCCATGCACCCTTTGACACAGAAACAAATGGTGAGTATGCAGAAGATGCAGAAACTGCAGCCTATGCTTAATGTGCTGCAGGAGAAATACAAGGACGACAAAGACGAATTGCAGCGTCAGACAATGGAACTCTACAAGGAGAACAAGATTAACCCTATGAGCGGCTGCCTGCCGTTACTGATCCAGCTCCCGATATTCATACTGCTTTACGGCGTTCTGTATGATCTCACGAAGACAGAAGCATTCACGAACGTTACGTTTTTGGGCGTGAATCTCGGCGGAAGCGTATTGACGACAGTAGCTGAGGCATTGAAGCTCGTCGATGAGTCCGGGGTCAGGATACCTGATGAACAGCTTGGATTTGTGATGGTGTTTCTTTCTTCATTCACCAACCTTAGCCTTCTTTTCTCTAATATAAGCATATGGATATTCAACTTCATTCTGCTTCTGCTGATTGCTTACCTGACATGGTTACAGCAGCATCTTACTTCCGGCAATAACCCTCAAATGGCTATGATGAACTGGTTTATGCCGCTGTTCCTTACGTTCATATGCTTCGGGCTTCCCGGCGGAGTGCTGCTGTATTGGGGAGTATCATCACTGATGGGAATAGTTCATCAGCTGAGGGTATCGAGAAAGACCAGCGAGGAAATGAAGACGAAACCGACACTGTACAAAGAGAAGCCCAAAACGAAATAAAGAGGGGGTAAAGATTTGATACACGAAAGAAAATTAACGCTTGAAGCCTCAGATATAGACGAGGCATTGAACGAGGCATCAATACAGCTCAAGATTCCGGTAGAAGACCTGCGGGCTGAAGTGGTCAGCGAAGAGAAATCCGGCTTTCTCGGAATATTCAGCGGCAAACGCAAACTTACGGTAGATATTTCCGTGCGCGAGACTGCCCGGCCTGATCTCATCTCACGCGGCGTTGACTTCCTGAATGACTGCTTGAGGCTCATGGACATACACGCTGAAGCAGTGCCGTCTGAGACGGAGCGCAACACTCTGGACATTCAGGGCGATGATGCGTCTGATTACGTCGTAGGGCGTTACGGGGACTGCCTGCGGGGAATGGAGTATCTAGTCAACCTTGCGCTTAGGGATCCCAAGAGCGAGCCGCGCCTCAAAGTAGATTCCTGCGGATACCGTGAACGCCGTACCAGAAGCCTTGAACGCCTTGCAGAAGCCACAGCACGCCAGGCAGTGAAGTTCGGCAGGCCTGTACGCCTTGACCCTATGGCATCATGGGAACGCTGGGTGATTCACACGACACTGAAAGAGCGTGATGACGTTACTACAGAGTCAGTCGGTGAACCGCCAATGCGCAAAGTTGTGATTATGCCCAAGTATGACCCGGACAGAGCCAGAGCTATAGGTCCTGCAACGATGAGGATACGTGCCCAGAGAGAACGCAACGAACGCAATAATCAGGGCAGGGGCAATCCCAGAGAACGTAGCAGCAGGGACAGCCGGGACAGCAGGGACGGCAGAAGACGATTCAGACGGTAACATTACGGCCTCCGGTCAAAAAGCCGGGGGCTGTTTTTTTATGTTGTAATTATCGTTGTCAGAAAAATTTTTTGCAGTAATATTTTCCTATCCACCATAACAAACGAATATTGAAGGAGAGACAAGCAGGCAATGAAATATTTGCAGCTCATAGCTTCAAGAATAATAGAGAACAAAGACTTTCTGACGGAATTAGACCGGGAGATAGGAGACGCAGATCACGGCATAAACATGGCGCGGGGCTTTAAGGCTGTGCTTGAGAAGGTGAACCTTGACGACACAGACACCGGCGCAGTGCTCAAGAAGGCGGGAATGACTCTGCTGTCCACAGTCGGCGGAGCTTCCGGGCCGCTGTACGGAACTGCATTCATGGAGGCCGGGAAGGTTATTGCGGGCAAAACGGAAATTTCACCGGAGGATTTCGGGGCAATGCTGGGCGCGGCGATTGCGGGAATCCAGAAGCGCGGGAAGGCTGTACGCGGGGAAAAGACCATGCTTGACGCGCTGATACCTGCACACGAGGCATACACGGCCAAACTTGCGGAAGGTGCGGACATGATTGCGGCGTTGGATTCGGCATGTTCGGCGGCACGTGAGGGCACAGAGTACACCAAGACCATAATTGCCACAAAGGGACGTGCTAGCTATCTCGGTGAACGCAGTATAGGCCATCAGGATCCCGGCGCGACATCAGCAACTATTATGCTTGAAGCCATGCGGGACGGCATGAAGGAATAATTCATCATGGTAGGAATAGTGATAGTGTCTCACAGCTGGAAGATTGCAGAAGGCATTTGCGACTTGGCCAGAGAGATGGCGCAGGAGCATCACGGGATAATTCCGGCGGGAGGACTCGATGACGGCTCAATCGGCACTGACGCAACGAGAATCATGAACGCAGTACTTGAGGCGGATTCAGGGGACGGCGTAGTGATACTTGCGGACATAGGCAGCAGCATAATGAGCGCGGAGACTGCAATAGAGCTTCTTGCTGATGAGGGGCATGAAGTGAATGTTGTAGTTGCTGATGCACCGATCGTTGAAGGCACGGTGTGTGCGGCAGTTGAAGCAGTAGGAAACGGTTCGCTTGATTCTGTCCTGAAGTGTGCAGAGGAATCAAGGGGAGCAAATAAGCTATAGAGGAGGCAAGGAACAAATGAAGAAGTTAATTAACAACACAGACAACATAGTTAGTGAGATGCTTGACGGCATGACTGCGGCATATCCCCAGTATGTGAAGCGTCTTGAAGGGCTTGAAGTGTTAGTGCGTTCGTCCGGGCCAAGTCCGAAGGTTGCGCTGGTGTCGGGCGGAGGTTCTGGTCATGAGCCTTCACACGGTGGATTCGTCGGGAAGGGAATGCTTGACGGTGCTGTTGCCGGTGCGGTGTTCACGTCGCCTACACCCGATCAGGTATTCGAGGCTGTGAGGGCAGTGAACGGCGGAAAGGGAGTTTTGCTGGTCATCAAGAACTACACCGGAGACGTGATGAACTTTGAGATGGCGGCAGATATGGCGCGTGATGAGGGGATCGACGTTGAACAGGTAATAGTTGCAGATGATGTTGCAGTGGAAAACTCAACATGGACGACCGGGCGCAGGGGAATCGCCGGAACTGTCTTTGTGCACAAGATTGCTGGTGCGGCGGCAGAGGCCGGTGAGAGTCTTGCGGACGTAAAGAGAATTGCGGAGAAGGTCATAGCGAACGTGCGTTCAATGGGAATGGCGGTCAATGCCTGCACAGTACCTGCAGTGGGCAAGCCGAGCTTTGAGCTTGCTGAAGACGAAATCGAAATAGGAATAGGCATACACGGTGAACCCGGCACTCACAGGGAGCATATATCGCCCGTCGATAATATTTCCGATACGCTGTTAGGGAAGATTCTTGCGGAAGGGATATATGATTCAGGCGATGAAGTTGCTGTGCTGATTAACGGCATGGGCGGGACTCCATTGATGGAGCTGTTTGTGGCGAACAAGCATATAAATGCAGTGCTTGATGGGCAGGGCCTGAAGGTTGCGCGGACGATTGTCGGAAACTACATGACTTCGCTTGACATGGAAGGCTTCTCGGTTACCCTGCTGAAACTTGACGATGAACTCAAGAAGTACCTGAATGCACCTGCGGAGACTCCTGCGTTTGTTCAGGCATAAAGGCTGACAGAACAGAAAGACTCTCGGCTTTAGTGTCGGGAGTCTTTTTTATTGTCTTGCGATTGTATGATGAGGTTGATGAAAAAATATATGAGGACATGAAAAATAACAAGGCCTTTTGTGATATAATACAAACAGAATGAAATTGCACGTAGCCTTGTTACGTGATAATTACATCACATGCACAGATGGTTATGTGCAAATTTCTTCATTGTATTTGGCTGTAGTTGGAACTAGAGACAAAAAATTTTTCTTTTCTTTAAGGAGGATAACACAATGAAGGGAATACGTAAAGGCTTCACATTAGTTGAGTTGTTAATCGTGGTGGCAGTTATAGGCGTACTTGCAGCTAGCATGATGTTTTCAAGTACGAATGCAATAGACACGGCTAATGCAAGTACTATCATCGGAAATTTGCAGAGCATGAAAGTTGCTGCAATGGATATGTATATGCAGGAAGCTGCTGTAGCTGCATTAACTGCAATAAAACTTGACGGTTCTACAGCAGTAGGAGGTAGCACCGTAAAAGCTGTGTTGGGAAGTTATCTCGGAAGGCCTGATTTAGGCGATAATTACGGCTTAGTCGGCAAAGAGTCAACATGGTTTGTGGTCTACACGTTACAGGAGAGCGACAGTGCTGCTGTAAGAGATATACTCAAAGATAAGGCCAAAGTTGCAGGACTATACGGAACGAAGACTACACCAGCAGAAACAGAGGATGATTGTAATCTTTCAGCGTATTACACAAACGCCAGCGGCGAAGATGCAGAAACGCATATAGCACTGAAGGTACGTTAACACACAAAATAGCGCAAAATACTCTGCGGAGAAATCTGCAGATGTAACCTACAGCCAACCAACATATAATCCGGGAATAACCTCCCGGATTTTTTATGTCCTCTTGCTATAATGTGTCATCATACACGAAGGAGAACATTTAAAATGCCTGTTACATTTACAGAACTTCAGGCAGACTTAGGCAAATATTTAGCTCTGTCATTGAACGAAGATATTTTCATAACTCAGGACGGAAATATTATCGCAAAACTGTCTAACCCTTTCGCTGACCGTGTACAGACGGCAAAATCACTATTCGGTATTGTCCCGGACGACATAACCTTTGATGAGGCACGTGAAAAGAAGATAAACGAACTATGAAGGCACTTATTGATACAAATATCATAGTAGACGTGTTGCAAAACAGACAGCCGTGGGCTTCAGACGGTCAGGAAATTTTTATTGCGGCGGCAAACCGTAAGTTTGAAGGCTTTATTACTGCAAAAGAAGTTACGGATATTCATTATTTCATCAGGAAAAACTTTAGAGGACATTACAACGCCGACCGTCAAGCACGGCAAGTTATCAGCAAACTGTTTTCACTGTTTGGGATTCTTGATACCTCTGCAACTGACTGTAAAAAAGCTGTATTGTCAGAATGCCCGGACTATGAAGATGCCGTAATGATTGAGACTGCAATACGTACCGGCATGGACTGCATTATTACGCGCAACACCGCAGATTATTCACGTTCTCCCGTAAAAATATTTTCACCTTCAGAATTTCTTTTATGCCTTCAAGATACGCATTGACGCACAAAATAGCTTTATGACATAATACACCTGCTTTCCATAAAAATTCATAACAAAGAGGTGCTTCATAATGAAGAAAAGTATATTGTTCTTCCTGTGCTGTATTGCGGTCATGCTCTGTGCTGTAATGGCCTCCGCAGAAGTTTATGATGCTGTCGGGCAGGGCAAAAACGGCAACGTTCACGTTAAGGTTACGATTGAGTCCGGAAAGATTGTTGCTGTTGAAGTCGGCGAACATAACGAGACTCCCGGCATATATGAACCTGCCGCCGCAAAAGTCCCTGAAGCAATCGTGGCGAACCAGTCAATAGCTGTCGATTCTGTCTCCGGTGCAACTATGACTTCAGAGGCCATAAAGAGTGCAGTAGAACAGGCCGTAAAACTTGCCGGGCTTAATGCTGATGACTTCAGGAAGTCGGTAGCTAAAGCAGGTGAGGGCGTTGTGCTTGAGGACTCCGCTAAAGTCGTTGTTGTCGGCGGAGGTGCTGCGGGAATGATGGCGGCCATAAAGCTGGCACAGAATGGCGTTGATGTTCTCGTGATCGAGAAGGGTGCAACGATCGGAGTCGCAAACGGCTGGAACTGCGGCGGGCCTATGGCATCAAACACCAGCATACAGAAGGCTGAAGGGGTAACGGTAACAGATGAGATGCTGTTCAATGACCTCACGGAGGACGCATACCTCACGAGCGACAGCAGATTATTGCGCCGGGTGATTGCACGCACGGGCGAGGCAGTCGAATTGCAGCTCAGTACGGGACTAAGCATGTTCCTCCGTCCGGACAATTACGGGGCAGGATACCGTTCACGGCACGGCTACAACGGGCAGAAGTCAGACCGTCCCGCATTCATTGAGGGTGCATACGCTAAGGCTGGCGGAAGGCTCATGTGCGAGACGGCCGGAGAGTCTCTCATCATGGAGAACGGAAACGTTGTCGGCATTAAGGCTCGCAAATCTGACGGAAGCGTCATCAACATTAAGGCTGATGCAGTGCTCCTTGCCACCGGCGGCTATCTCGGCAACAACAGCATCATCAAAGCACACTGGGGAGATATTGTCGTGAACCCTCTCGGCAACACGTTATCGACAGGCGACGGTTTGCGCATGGCTGCTGAAGCTGGCGGAATGGAGGAAGAAAGCAGCTTTGCTATGATCTCCAACGAATTCGGCGGTTCTAACAGGAAGGGCGGAGGATGGCAGAGATCCAACGGTGCAATGACTATCGGAATCTACGGCGGGCTTCTTGTTGATCCCAACGGCGAACGTTTCTTCAATGAATACTACATGGCAAATCAGCCACTTTCTGTCGGCGGTGAGGCTGTGCTTCGTGCAGGGAAATTCTATGCTGTTGTAGATAAAGATTTTGTTGACGCAATAAGCACCGTAGGATTATTCGAATATCTCGGAAACCCGGAAGACTGGTACGTCGGGACAATGACGGCTAAAGGCGTTGTGCTGAAGACATTACCGGCAGATCTGGAGAAGGCAATAGCTCAGGGCTGGGCAGTGAAGGCGGACAGTATCGAGGAGTGCGCAAAGTTCTTCGGCATGGACAAACTTGCGGAGACTGTGAGGAACTACAACGCATACTGTGAGGCCGGCAAGGACGAAGAATACTTCAAGAATCCGACATTCCTGAAACCTGTAGCAAAAGCACCGTTCTATGTCGTTGAGTATGAGCCTTCTGCATGGGGGACTCTCGGCGGTGTCCGCACGGACTCATCACTGCGGGTTCTGCGTTCTGACCTTACGCCGGTTAAGGGACTCTATGCGGCAGGAGTTGATGCGGGGTCTCTGTACTGCCAGCCGTACTATCAGGTTGAGGGTACTGCGGTAGGGCTTGCGTTCGGTTCTGGGATTTACGCGGCTGATGTGATCATGGCTGATCTGGCCAAGTAAAAGATTTTCCGGAGATAAAAGAAACTGCCTGTATGATGTGTACGGGCAGTTTTTGTATGCTGACATAAAATTTTTACATAAAGACGCGAAAAAATAACAAGGCTTGTGCTATAATATCATTTGTCCAATTAAAATATTCTGCACATGACTGCGGAAGAAATTTTTTATTGCTAAAATTTTTCTTTAGTCTTCCTTGTTGATGGCGTAATTATACCATAATGCAACGGTAGCGTGAATTGGTTGTGTGCAAATATTTTTCTCGCGTTTAAGTGGTGCGGTTATTTTACTGCATTTAGGGGCTGTAGAGCAAGAAAAAAATTTTTTCAGGAGGTAATTTTAATGAAGAGGACACGCAAAGGTTTCACGTTGGTTGAG
>CAJOES010000050.1 GCA_905233455.1 uncultured Synergistales bacterium
CTTCCAGTGTCTCCACCTTCCATCTCCGTCGCTCAACTTGCATGTGTTACGCACGCCGCCAGCGTTCATCCTGAGCCAGGATCAAACTCTCAGTTGAAATTTGATTTATGGCTTGTTGTTCGCAAAAACAAAAACTTATATCTCATCTGTAAAATTGCTCTGTCAATATACTCGAAAAAATGTTTCCTTTTCGCTGTTGACTTGATTTATCGGCTCTTCTCTTTCTCTTAGCTTCCGCCTGTCTCAAGCGCAACGAAAGAAATTATACACCACTTTTTTTACCTGTCAACAATCCTGCAAGAAATTTTTTATCCTCTGCCGATAAATGCCTGCAGTTCTTCGGGAGTGCCAAGAACATGAACTTTATCCGAATCTACAAGGCTTATCGTTACCGCAAACCCCTTCCTTATCATGTAATCATACATAGGAGCAATATATTTCTCCCGTTTATCCGTGCTGCTGGTATAGAACTCATCATATATCCTCCTGTACAGCCCCGCAGACGCAAAATAGTATGCCCCTAATGTGCAGTTGTCGGAAATTCTCACCTTCTCCCTGACTTCGACAGCACGCCCGGAATCGTCAAGCCCCACAAAGTGGTCCCCTTCGGCCTTGAAGCATGGGATATGCCCGTCTCCCGATATAGTCTCATAGTTCATAGCGTAAGGTTCAACGTAAGTATCAATGTTGTAGATCAATATTTCCTCGTCATCACTGCAGAAAGGCATTGCCAGTATACATGTAGCGGCTTGGCCGTCAGTCATCGCGTCAAGTTCAACAACCTCTGAAGCATTGATGTCGTATTTCCTGCACTTGCTGTGTATGAATTCTCCTGCATTATCCTCACAGCGGACGACAAAAATATATTTCGATACGTGGGAGTTATACCCTTTGAGGCTGTCGAGAGACCACTCAAACAGAGTCTTTCCCTTCGCTTCAATCATGTATTTCGGGCAGTCATAACCTGCTTTGCGGAAGCGCGTACCGAGTCCCGCCATAGTGATTATGATTATCATTCGCACAGCCTCCTTGAATTTGCACATATGTCGCTGAGTTCTTCAGGTGAATGCGCCAGGAACTCGTCTGGCCTTATAGTCCTGTCATCAACATAGAAGCCTTTATGTCCGGGCCAAGGCTTGCCGTAAATGATTTCGTCGTATGGTATCTGCCATTTGTCGAGCCATTCAAGCAGTATCCTGGCCGTGTACTTGTTTATGAGTCCTATATTTCCGTTATGGGTGTTCATGTTGCGCGAGGTAAGCAGAACTATTTTTGCTCCGTTGTCCTTATACCAGCGTAATTTTTCTATCATGCTGGCATAGGGTATGAGGTCTTCATATTTTTCTTCTTTCTTCTTGATCGGGCATAAAGTGCCGTCAATGTCAAAAACGAAAGTATAACCGCTGTACATGTCTTTCACTCCTTTGTGATTGGGATTATCCTGCTGAGTATCTCTATTCCTGTCCCTAACATGGCTAACTGATGCTTCAGACTCTCACCGTGAAGCGGAATCATGCTGAGGAACAGTAATGCTTCAATCAGCCTTACGCTTTTTATGTCCGGGCTGAATACCTGCATGAACAGTTCAGACAGGTCAAAATTCTGTCCGCTGTCAGAAATCTTATAGCTGACTGATGATGTATTCAGGTCAAAATCTATCGTGAACAAATCCTTAATGATGAAGTCATACCGGCCTTCAATGCTGTGAAGCAGTTTCGCGAGGTCATATCTTGGATCGCCGTATATATCGTAAGCTCCGAAGCTGCCTCTTGGGTCAATCAGCTTTATGAATGACAGGTTAGGGTCAATCATGATATTCGTGAAACACAGATCCCCGTGAATTATGCTGAATGAATCAATCTCATAGAGTATTTCAGGGATATGCTGTTTCAGTGCCGTGCAGATGTCTTCAAGGGAAATATATTTTGTGCCGTTGATCGTGATGGAATCGCTGAAGAAGCCGGAAAAATCTTTGCTGTTCCTGAGCATACCGAGCCGTTCAAGCTTCTTGGTCAGGTACATATCTTCAAGCGAGGAACGTATATTGCTGTCCCTGACTGTGTAGCGCATTAAGTCATCATATACCGAACGTACACGCAAAAGAATATTCCGCCATTGATGCAAATTCAGATCACCGTACAAAAACAGTTCATGTATGGTGTGATAGGCGTAATACTCCATAGCTATATATGGTTTCGTGTAATGCGTTGAGTAGCTGAAGATTCTTGGGTGCGTATATTCGAGGTAAGACGGCAGCTTCAAGTACCATTTGATTTCCTGTATGAATTTCTCTTTGCTGTCGCTGGCCTTGTAGAGTATTCCGCGTGTCCTGTCTATCGTAATGTGGTTGAACTCCCTCGCGCTTACTTCAAGCCGTGAATTGAAGTATTTATCCGCATGGCCTATGTCAAACCAGTCATGAGCTTCTATTGCCTTCATGGGGTGAGCTCTGCTGTAGTCATTCAGTGCCTGATAGAATGAGCCTGTTTCACGGTCTGGATTGCTGAAAGCATCTTCAAGGCATCTCCTGAAGTCCTGAGGTGCTGAAATCCTGAAGACACCTGCAAACAGCTTTTCCCTCCCGAATGAGCCTGAAGGAGGCTTCTTGTCCGTAATTTTCGTGAATGCTCCTGAGTCATTCATCGCGAAGAATGTCCATGTATCCGACAAGTAATCTTCACTATAGAAAAAGCAATCACCATCATACGAGCAAATATTGTCGGCGATGATAGTATCTGCAAAATTGATTATTACAGTGCCGGTTTCTCCTTCAAGCCCCTCATATACTGTATAGCCCAAATCTTTTAGTTCAGGAAGAATCTTTATGCTTACACTGCTTCCGTATGGTGACAGCTTTCTGATGACTTCTTCAGCATTCTCACAGCAGATAACCTTGATTCGTGATGCCTTGCCTGAATACTGCTCATACAGATAATCAAATGCTGTTATCTGGCTGACGGGATAAATTACAGCCGGGAGTCTGCCTAAGTTCTGCAGGCTTTCGGGTACAAGTTTTGCTGACGGAATTATTACTGTGCAGTCATTCATTTAACCGTATCAATAATGTATCTGGCGACAACTTCCGGACTCCATTTGCGGTTATAGCACTCAATGATTTTTGCCGGGGTCTGTGTCGGGAAGATTCTTCTCGTCGAGCTCAAACTGTGCCCAGTCAACGCGGTCATTTCTCTCATAACCCATTTTCACTGTTTCAACTACTTCGCACGGGTCAAAAGGAAGATACCATTTCACCGAAAGTTTGATATGAACTCAAAAAACCGGCCAAGCGGAACTATAAGCTCTTTATTTGTCTTCATTCCGGAGTCTGCATTTGCCGTGCTGATGATTCTTGCGTCTGCCTGTTCACCTAACTGCGCGAGATACCCGGCTATTTTTGCTCTCTTTTCGTTGGGATGCGATACTTGATCACTGAAATAGCCCATTAAGTCCCGCTCAGAATCATAATCTGGCTTGGAAACATTTTGTGATGCTGCAGGGCCTTGCGCATTCCCGAAATAACACATGAATTTTTTTGACTTGGCCGTTTTCCTGTCGGCAATATATTTTTGGTAACGTCCCTCAAGCAGAGAATACAATATGCCGTCAGATAAGCGTCTTGGTCCAATCATCAGGTGAAAGTTCTCTTCGTGCCGTCCCCGAAAATAATATAGCCGTCCATATTGTAGCTGTCTCCGAGGAATCTCCGGCGTATCCTGTCTATACCGCGCACAGGGATTGCAGACAGAATCTTATTGGCGAACGGCAAACTAATATCAAGGTCTATCTCTCCGGCATCTCTCAGCTTATAGAGGCCAAGAAGAAACCACTCGAAATAGCTCCATCTTCTTGCGTCAGTGATAATAACTTTAAATTTTAGGAGATTAAATCACAGCAAAATAAATCCCCCAGCCGCTTTATGCCTGAGAGATTTTTATTTTCGTTATTCTTCGCTGTCAGTATCCTGCTGTCCGTTCTCCTCCGTTTTTCGTAGGTTCAGCAAAGTTATTCTGTGTTCCTCAAGTGCCACAACCTTAATGCGCCACCCGCCATACCTGAACACTTCGCCCTCCTCCGGGAAACTTCCCGACAGGATCAGCACCAGCCCGCCGAGGCTCTCAGCATCATCGCTCTCGAACTCATACCCCAGAGAGTCGCTCAAATCCTCAAGGCTTATGCTTCCCTGCACGAGATATGACCCGTCATCAAGTTTCTGTATCTCCGGAGTCTCCTGGTCGTATTCGTCCTGAATCTCTCCCACAATCTGTTCAAGAATATCCTCCATCGTAACTATTCCAGCAACCCCGCCGTACTCGTCAACGATTATAGCTATGTGTATGTGCTCATGCCTCATAGCCTCTAATACTTCAGCGGTGCGTATAGTCTCCGGCACAAATATGGGCTTGCGCAGGAGCGTCCTGACCTCACATGAGAGATCCCCGTCAAGAAGATTCTTCAGAGTGTCTTTCACGTACAGAATGCCGATGATGTTGTCCGGGCTTTCCTCGTATACGGGAATGCGTGAATGTCCCTGCTCAATGAACAGCTTCACGGCCTCCCCTAAAGTATCATTAGCTTCAAGGGCTATCATGTCGGTACGCGGGATCATAATCTCATGCACACGCGTTTCATCGAAATCTATAATGCCGTCAATCATCCGCCGTTCTGATGCCTCAAGCGCGCCGCTCTCCTCGCCAATCTTCACGACCTGTTCAATCTCATCACGCGTCATGAACACCTGCTGTGTGCCTAAATCTATATGAAGCAGAAAGCCGATGCCCGTAACGCATTTCTTCATACACCACGCAACCGGAGCAATCAGAAACGCAAGAACGCGCAGTATAGGGGACGCAAATATCAGCACGTTTTCGGAGTAGACCATAGCCGCGCTTTTGGGGAGAATCTCGCCGAGTATCACTATAAGTACCGTCATAACAGGCACGACAAACACCAGTGCTCCAGGCCCGAATATCCCCATCACTACGCTTGAAGCCAGAGCGGAAGCAGATATATTCACGACGTTATTCGCGATAAGGCAGACGGTTAATGCCTCCTGCGTGTCGTCAATGAGCCACTGAAATGTTGAGTTCAGGAATTTGTATTTGCCCTGCTCCTGAAGCGTCCGTAATTTTCCCGTGCCTGTAGCAGTTATTGATGTCTCTGCACCGCTGAAGAATGCCGAAAGTAGAAACAGCACAATGAATCCCGTAATTATTCCGCCCATTACGCTTTGCACCTCTCAAGCATTTTCGCCGCAATCCTGTCCTGAAGCTCCCACATTTCCTCCTGCTTTTCGTCTGTGTCGTGATCATAGCCTATCAGGTGAAGGAATGAGTGCGCTATCATCAGGCACATAGCTTCTTTCCGGCCAAGTTCGGGATGAAGCCGCGAGACCTCTTCGGGGCATATGACTATATCACCCAATGCAAGCTCAGGAAGTTCCGGAAGCGTTACGGGTTCATCGTCAATCATCGGGAATGACAGAACGTCCGTAGCCTCGTCAACATCCCTGTAAGTCCTGTTCAATTCGCGTATCTCATCGGGAGTCATAAAGGTTATGGATATTTCTGCAGACTCAAAGTGTTTTGACGGCGGATAAAGTGATTCAAGCTCCTCTTCAAGTACGGTTCTGATGCTGTCTGTGTCTGGTTGCTTTTGCTTGTCGGGATTATTATCGCTGTCGGCAGCACTATTTGATGACTCTTCGGAAGTGCTGATATTCAATGACAATTTCAAACTGAAACTAACCTCTTTCTTTCTGTGATTGTTTTCGCTCTATCTTCTTTACTTTTCTTGTGTGGTACATTGAGATCAATACTGATATGAGCGTAGCCTTTATTCTGGCTAAATCGCGCTGGGTAAAATTCACGTCGTCGAACTGGTTTTCACTAATCTTGCTAGCAACAACCTGATTAACGATCTTCTCTATCGTGCTGACTGCCTGGCCTTTTCCCCTGTTGCTGTCTTCCGCCTCAAGTTCACGGATATTAGCCGCCCTGACTGCCGCTTCAACAGAATCTACAATCATAAGCAGTGCCGTCTCTCTTGACTGCGGACGCGGGCCGGGATACTGGAAATCAGCCTTTTCGACATTCTCGCCTTCAGCAAGTGCCTTACGGTAGAAATAGAATGTGCAGGTTGTTCCGTGATGTTCGGCAATGAAGTCGCGTATACGTTTCGGGAGTCCTGCCTCCCATGCCAATTCGAGTCCGTCCTTTACGTGTGAAATGATAGTTATTGAGCTTAACATCGGGGACATCTCATCGTGCGCATTGATTCCCCCGCCCTGATTCTCAACGAAAAAATGCGGCCTCCTGAGCTTGCCTATATCGTGATAGTACGCTCCTGCACGCAATAAGTTCACATCCATTCCGAGTTCAATACCTACAGCTTCAATCAATGTAGCTATAGTTAGGCAGTGCTGGTACGTTCCCGGTGCCTGCCTCTGCAAGTCCCGCAATAACGGGCTTGAAGGGTGGCTTATTTCCCGGAGGCTCAGAACTGAAAGCGTATCAATGTATTCTTCAATGAACGGAAGAATTATGATTACTATGTGGGTCATGAATACTTCAAGAACGAAGAACATAGCCGCCTGTCTCCAGAACGTGCCGAGAGGAATGAACAGCCTGAAACTGTCGCGCACCAAGGGAGGCCCCTGAAGCCACCGCAGAGACATACGCACAGCAGTAAGCAGCAATGCCACTATGATAGTTCTGCGTGATACCTGCCTGCGAGACTCAAGATGCCGGAGAAGATAGAAGCCTGAAGTTACGGATACAAGTGCTAATGTCGCAAGAAGTATGAGGTTCGATATTGCTTGGCCTGCAACAATGGCAACTCCGCTTGCACACGCAATAAGGGCAATGCAGAACGCAAGATAGCCGGGAATGCACAAATACGCCATCGTAACAGCACCGAGTGTCCCGGCACCGTTTATGCCCAGACGTGCCGCAATGGTCTCGCATATCCATGCCGTGAGAATCACCGCCACTACGCACCACCATGACGGCTTTCTGTCTCCCGCGCCTCTCCGGAGAATATCCAGCCATAACGGAAGGACTATTACGCAGATGAACATTACGCAGAGCTGAAGCACCGGGAACACGTCCTCAGTGTAACCTTGAAGCCGCAGCAGCATTGCAGCCTGTTCCGTAACTATATCGCCGCGTGAAACTATAACGTCGCCGGGTTCAAGCCGTCTGTCTATTGCAGGGACATCACGGGCCGCCGCACGTTTAGCGAGTTCTGTTAGTTCCTCGTCGGTGCGGAAATTCAGGTTGCCGAGTCCTGTTAGTATCTGGTATATGAAGTTTGCATCTCCCGGCATAGCATTTGCCTTGTTGATCTCCTGCCATAAGATAGAAGACATCAATGCAGTGTTGCCCCGGTAAACTTTTTCTGCTTCAAGACGGTCTATATAGCTGCTCCCTATCTGCATGGCAAGGTTGAGCATTCTGGCCTTGTCCGTATCACTCAATCGGGATATTGCCCGCAATAATGCTTCAGGCAGATACGACAGGTAAGACTTTGAGGCGGGATTGTTCATGTCCGCAATAGCTTCAAGCCGTCTCTGAAGTCTGGACTTGGCCGAGACATCACGGACAGTAACACCGACAACGCTTTCACTGACCATAGAACGCAATGCACGCGCGGAGTCCTGATCATCATAGCGCATGTGAGATATTACCCTGTACGTTTCTGGCGATGGCTCGCCTACCGCAAAGCTGTCCCCCCTGCGGTTGAGGAATGCCCACTGCGCAAGGACTATGATTGTTCCGGCAATGAACAGAAATATTACCGGCCCTATGTATCTTGTGATTATGCTGAAATTTATACGTTCCCAAAAACTTTGTTCTGCTGAAATGATTATGCGGGGCTTAGTCTTTTTATATTTCATTGTCTGCTGTCCTGCTCGTAACGTGCATATGCCTGAACAATTTTCTGCACTATTTCATGCCTTACAACGTCGGCATCACTCAAATCAATAAAGCCTATTCCCTTAATGCCTGAAAGTATGCTTTTCACGCTCCGGAGTCCTGAAGGCGCGTTGCCGGGCAGGTCTACCTGCGTAATATCTCCGGTAACTACAGCCTTTGAGCCGAAACCGAGACGTGTCAAAAACATCTTCATCTGCTTGGGTGTTGTGTTCTGTGCCTCGTCAAGGATAATGAAGCTCTCGTTTAACGTTCTGCCCCTCATGTAGGCTAAGGGTACAATCTCAATGACTCCCTTATCGGCATAACGCAGAAACCTTTCCGGTGAAAGCAAATCGTAGAACGCATCATACAAAGGCCGTACATAGGGTTCAACCTTCTCGCGCAGGTCTCCGGGAAGATAGCCGAGACTCTCCCCCGCTTCAACAGCAGGACGAACGAGAACTACGCGGTTCACTTTCCCTGCCTTGAGCATAGATACTGCCTCACAGACTGCAAGATATGTTTTGCCCGTTCCTGCCGGGCCTGTAGCGAACAATATGAAGTTATCGCGAATTGCCTTAATGTATGCCCGCTGTCCGGGAGTCTTTGCGCGTATGGGCTTGCCTCTTGCTGTGGTGCAGATGATTTCGGAGTATAACGCATTGAGGTTCAGATCGTGGCCTTCAGCTAATGCGTCCATAGCAGAACGAACATCGGCTTCATGTATCTCGTGCCCTTTCTCTGCAACAGAAGCTAATTCACGGATTAAGCGTGCCGCAATCCTCACAGGTTCAGGATCAGGGCCGCTCACACGAACGACCCCGTCATGAACTGAAAGCGTAACAGGGTAACGGGATTCTATGGCTTTGAAGTTCTCGTCATTTGCACCGAGTAACCTTGCCTGAACGAACCCGTCGCCCGATAACGGAATTTCCATTTATGCAGGGTATGCCTCAGGAGCTGCCTGTGCCTGAAGTCCTACATCACGTTTATTGGCCTTTGCGTATTTCTTCGGGAGGAAGTCCTTTGCGACCTGCGGGAACATTATCCACGTAAGCGCATCTTCAGGCTGTAATGCCCAAGGCTGTGCGTCCTTGCGTGCCTGTTCCATCTCCGGAGCAATCTTCTCGCCGGGACGGCAGGTTATAGGTGTCTCGTTGCCGATTGCCATTTTCTGCACTTCGGGATCTACAGGTGCAGGGGGCTGGCCGTAATACCCTAAGAAGTACTGCCGGATCTCTTTCGGGAAACTCTTCCACCTTCCGCGCAGAACATTCACTGTTGCCTGAGTCCCTACCATCTGGCTTGAAGGAGTAACGAGCGGAGGATAGCCCATAGCCTTGCGCACTACAGGCACTTCATTCAGCACCGCTTCAAGTTTGTCTAATGCGTTCATTTCCTTGAGCTGATTGACCATGTTTGAATACATGCCGCCCGGAATCTGATAGCGCAGAATATTAATATCAACTCCGGCAATCTCCGGCAGCAGACTCTTGTACTTCTCGCGCAATTTCTTGAAGTGCATAGTTATCGGAAGCAGCTTGTCGATCTCAATTCCCGTATCCCATTCTGACCCGGCCAATGCAGCAACAATTGATTCCGTCGGGGGCTGGCTTGTTCCGAGCGCGAAAGGTGATATTGCCGTGTCTACTATGTCAGCTCCGGCCTCAATACCTGCAAGATATGCCATGCTCGCAAGTCCTGTGGTGTAATGGCTGTGAAGCTCAACAGGCAGATCAACTTTAGCCTTTATTGCCTTGACGAGTTCCGCACAGTCTACCGGCCCGATGAGTCCGGCCATGTCCTTGATCGCGATTGAGTCCGCGCCCATGTCCGCCATAGCCTTAGCCATATTCGCGAAAGTGTCCAGAGTATGAACAGGTGAAAGCGTGTAGCTCATGCAGAGCTGAAGGTGCGCGCCTTCCTTCTTGACCTGATCCGCAGCTACTTCAACGTTGCGCAGGTCGTTCAATGCGTCGAATACGCGTACTATATCTATGCCGTTGCCGACAGCCTTTTTGACGAACTCACGGACGACATCATCAGCGTAATGACGATACCCGACCAAGTTCTGACCGCGAAGGAGCATCTGAAGTTTTGCGTTCTTGACGCGTGAACGGATGAGCCTCAGCCTTTCCCACGGATCCTCATCGAGGAATCTCATTGCGGAATCGAATGTAGCTCCTCCCCACATCTCTAACGCCCAATACCCTGCCGCGTCCATATAGTCGAGAACGGGCAGCATGTCTTCAGTCTTCATGCGTGTTGCGATTAATGATTGGTGGGCATCACGCAAAGCAGTTTCGGTTATGCGTACTCTTTTTTCTCCTGCCATAAATATATTTCCTCCTGTAATTTAGTGTGTTGTGAAAAATTCTCTGTATTATACTTTATTCTTCAATAATTCTTTAGCTTTATCCCAGAATGAATCGAGTTCATCAAGCGTGTAATCAGATAATGATTTGCCCTCGTTCCGTGCTTGTTCCTCCATGAAGGAGAATCTTGCTTTGAACTTTTCGCATACACTGTTCAACGCCGCATCAGGATCAACGCCGAGCCGTCTTGCAATATTCACCGTCATGAACAGGACATCGCCGAGTTCATCAGCCATGTGTGCGGGGTCATTCTCGCCTGCTGCCTCTTTGAGTTCCGAAATTTCCTCGTCCAGTTTCGCGAACAATGGAGCAGGATCACCCTTCGGCCAGTCGAATCCTACATGAGCGGCTTTCCCCTGAATGCGATTCGCCTTCAGTAATGGCGGCAAACCGTCGGGAATCCCGGCAAGTATTGAGGTGTTCTCGTGCTTCTCCCTGCGTTCCTCTGCCTTGATGCGTTCCCAGTTCCGTAACACTTCATCGCTGTCTTTCGCGTCAGCAGTGCCGAAAACGTGAGGATGCCTGCGTATGAGCTTGTCGCATATTGTGCGCACGATGTCCTTCATGTCGAAAGCCCCCATATCCTTAGCGAGTGATGCCACAAACACAACCTGAAGCAAGAGGTCTCCGGCTTCTTCCTTTATGTCCTGCATGTCATGTTTTGTGATTGCGTCGGCTAGTTCATAGGCTTCTTCGGTTATTGGTGTGCGTATGGTCTCTAGGGTCTGCTTTCTGTCCCAGGGACAGCCGTCCGGTGCACGGAGTCTTTCAATGATATTAACTATCTCGTCAAAATAATGTGTGGTATTATTAATTGCAATCTCCTCCTTGTGAAGTAAGCGGAGTAATCATAACATAAACTTTGAAGGGAAAAATAAATCGATAGGGAAAAGAAAAAGGCAAAAATTTATGCTATAATGTTTCTCGGTTAAAGATTAGCACACAACATAGACTTTACGCCTTATCTTTTCGTTAAGGTAATTATACCATATGACAACGAGAGCGTGAATTAGTTGTGTGCACGGAAAGTAATTTTTTTGCGTTGGCATTTGTAGGTACATGGTAAAGCAAACACAAACTAACGGTACACAAATTAAAGGAGGAATAACACACAATGAAGAGGACACGCAAAGGATTCACGCTCGTTGAATTGCTGATTGTCATTGCAATTCTGGGAGCATTAGCATCAATGATGACTTTATCAAGCGGTACTGCGGCATCTAAGGCTAAAGCGTCAGCCATTATCGCAGGTTTCAAGATGGTAAAGACTGCGGCCACTATGTATGTTGTAGATAGTGCTGATACAGCTACTGTAGCTTATTTTAACTCAACAGCATCTGATGATTATGTAGGCGCAGAATCCCTGAAGCAACTTGGGAAATATTCTGTTGCTGCTGCTGAAGGCGATTCTACACAATGGACTGCTACATACAACTTCGGTACAGCAGATGATGTTGCTGCAAAGTGCAAAACTATAGCTGATGAATTAGGCGGTATAACTGTAACAATCGCGACAGGTGCATCAAAGGCCGTAATGCGGGTGCGTTAATGAAATTGTTATAAACCTACAGCCAACCAATATAAAAGAGCCTCCCTTTCACCGGGGAGGTTCTTTATTTCTGTGTTAAACTATTTTCCTGCTTTCCTGCGCTTTTGGGGTATTGCGTTCATCGGTGATTTCTGTCTGCTCACCGGCAAGACATCAGCAGAAACTTCATCCCACAGAACATTGAACCCGTATTCATCGACCGTCTTCTGTGCTCCAAGAAACTCCAGCACAGCATTTCCCGTCGCTCGCAAGTTCACGATCTGATTCCTGCTCAGTCCCGTAAAGTCCAGAGACGCAATCACAGCCTCATCACTGCCCGAATACGTTACCTCCGTGCGCTTCTGTCCAGGCGCAACAACATACGTCGGAGCAGCTCCCAGCTTGGCCAGCCTTGTATGTCCTTCATCATCTTTCACGAACTCCGCAGAAAGTATATAGCTTCTCTCTCTCGGCAATGTACGCTGAAATGATACGAAGTTCCCCAATGACCACGCCACAGCCTTAACGTCATCACTATCTATCCGGACTTCTACAGGCTGTAACACGTGGGGATGAGTCCCGACTAACAGTACTGCACCGTTGCTGAAGGCAGTATCTGCGGCACGTTTCTGGTGGACGTTCGGGTGATAGTGGTACTCATTGCCCCAGTGGAAACACGCTATGATTATGTCCGGGCTTAGACTCTTTGCACGTTCAAGCCCCGCAATAATGTCTGAATCCTCGTATACGTTCAGATGCACGTCATTCGATTTAGGCCACTCGTTGCTGCCGTAGCTCCAGTTCACGAATGCCGCACGTATCCCGTTGTTCTCCAGCACAACGGCATCATTCGAGGGGACATCATCGAGGCCAAGCCCCGTCCATGCAATGTCCGCAGAGTTCAGCACCTCAACTGTACGCCTTGCACCTGCCGCCCCGCGGTCAAATATATGGTTGTTCGCTAAGGTCAGGAGATCAACGCCTAAATCATTAAGCGTGTCCGTGAGAACGTCAGGAGTGTTGAAGAACGGAAAGCCTGCATAATGTATCTTTCTTCCGTTCTGTTCTGTGCCCGCAAATGTCGTCTCTAGGTTGCCGACAAGGAATGAATCCACTAAAAGAGGCTTTACCCTGCGGAACTGCGGGGAAAAATCGTAGCTACCGGATTTGCTCCGGGCCGCGTCCAACTGCTGCTGATGAGTCATTATGTCCCCGATGAATATGAACCTTGCGCGTGTCTCTGCATGTACGCATGAAGCACAGCACAGCAGTATTTTTTGGTAGTTTCATCAAATCATCACCTCAGAAAATATTATATGTGAACAGGCTGAAAGTATCTGCATGAAGTTTCTGCATAAGGCACAAAAAAGGGCACTCCGACAAATTCAGAGTGCCCCGTATGAAAATTCAAAAGGACTAATTAATACGTTCGAAGGTTACTTCAGCCTTCATCATACGCTTTTCTCCCTCTTTCCTGCTGATAACAGCCTTTATCTCGTTATTATTCACATAGCTGATCTTGCGTGTGTTCGTGATTTTGTTCACGGTCTGACTCCATGAAAGCGTGCCGCCTGATGCCGTAAAGCCTGTGCCGCCGTACTCCGTGTAATTCTTTGTAGTGCTGGTATGCTCGCTTTCTCCTGCAGAATGCTCAAAGTTGATTTCACCTTCACTTAGCGTTACATCATAAACAGTGCCGGAACCCTCGAGAGTCAAATCAACATTGTCCGAAGGTGTAAGTGTGCATGATTCCTTTTCACTGCCGCTGATGTAGTAGTAGGTTATAGTCCCTTCAACTGGCTGCCATGTTCCTGAAAGTTCAGTCCAGCTTGACGGCACGGCCTCCGGTGCACTGCTGCTGTCATCATCACCGCCGCATCCGCCTGAAGAAACGAGGCAGAAAGCCAACATAGCGACGAACAATAATAAAATTTTGCGCATTGTTAAATCTCTCCTTAGT
>CAJOES010000051.1 GCA_905233455.1 uncultured Synergistales bacterium
GTAAAGTTGTAGAGGACTGGAAACGCGAGCTGCCTGAAGCAAAAATCTACGTATATGATAACAACTCCACTGACGGTACGGCTGATATTGCCTTGAAGGCCGGTGCAATAGTCCGTCATGAATCACGACAGGGCAAAGGCAATGTTGTGCGGAGCATGTTTCACGACATTGATGCAGAATGCTATATTATGACTGATGGGGACGATGAAATTTTCCCTTATGAGGGCGATATGCAGGAAATGACAAGGCTTATTTTAAGCGGAGAAGTCGATATGATCATAGGAGACCGTCTGTCATCAACTTATTTTCAGGAGAACAAGAGACCGTTTCATAATTTCGGAAATTCCATTGTAAGGAAACTGATTAATTTTATCTTTGGCAGTAATGTACAAGATATTATGACGGGTTTCAGAGTTATGAATTATCATTTCGTGAAATCATTTCCTGTAGTATCTAAAGGTTTTGAGATAGAGACGGAGATGACAATTCACGCAATAGATAAGAACATGCGGATAAAGAATCAGGCAATAAATTTTTCTGCGAGGCATGACGGAAGCGCATCAAAGGTAAATACTTTTTCTGACGGCGCAAAGGTCATCAAGACTATACTGCATTTGTTCTGCGACTATAAGCCCATGTATTTTTTCAGCATGATTGCGGCATTGTTACTCTTAGTATCAGGTGTTTTCTTCGTGCCTGTCCTGAATGAATATCTTGCAACCAGCTTTGTTCCTAGACAGCCAACACTTATAGCATGTGGTTTCGTTGCATTGTCCGCACTGTTGTCATTCTTTGCAGGAGTGATACTGCAGACGATAAAGAACAATGAACGGCGGGAGTTTGAGTTCAGGCTTAAAGAAGTTCAGGAATGGTACAAAAATCATTTGAAGACTGAATAAAAAGTAAGGCAGAAGTTTTTTGTTAAAGGCTTCTGCTTTTTTTATTGCCTGTAAAAAATTTTGATATTATAATTCTTTCATTCACAGATTCATACATAAAAATTTTAATCTACGCGACTTAAAGACCATAGGAGGAATAATATCTTGAAGCTGATATTCCTTGATATTGACGGAACACTCACTATGCCGGGAGAGAATACCCCCCCGCAGAGTGCCGTAGACGCAATCGCCAAAGCCCGCGCAAAAGGCAACAAAGTATTTCTGTGCACCGGACGCAATCCCGACATGCTCAGGCCGTTGCTGCGCTACCAGTTCGACGGGTTCATTTCGTGCGCTGGAGGCTATATTGCTGTCGGCGAGAAGTATGACGACATACTCTATGACCATCCCATGACGGACGAACAGCGGGATACTGCATTGAAGCTCCTTCATGACAGCGGCGTATTCTGCACGATTGAGGCCGAAAAAGGCTCTTGGGGTGATGAGAACCTCGGCGACTTCCTCAAGGGACAGGGTGAGGGCAACAGCGAGATAGAACGGTGGCGCAAAGCATTATCGTCTAATCTCGGCATTAAACCTATGAGCGAATATGACGGATCGCCGGTCTATAAGGTAGTTATCATGTGTCAGAAGATGGAACAGCTTGACGAGGCAAAAAAGGCACTCGGAAATGATTTCAACTTCGTCATGCAGGAAGTCAAGGTAGGTTCTTCTTCATCGCACTGCATAAACGGCGAAATAATCAACAAACAATTCAACAAGGGACTCGGAGTCAAAATCATAGCAAAGAAATACAACACCGATATCAAAGACACAATAGGCTTCGGGGACAGCATGAATGACCTTGAGATGATACAGACAGTAGGGTTTAGTGTCTGTATGGCGAACGGTTCTGAGACACTCCAGAAACTTTCTGACATGGTATGCCCTGCAGTCAGCGAGGACGGTCTTGCGAAGGCGTTTGCGAATTTACAGTTAGTTTAATTCAAATTTTTTCGGGAGGTTTTATCAAATGGCACTAGATTATCGTAAGTGTGCTGAGGAAATCGTTTCCAACATTGGCGGGCGTGAGAACGTTGTTCAGGCTGCCCATTGCGCTACCCGTCTGCGCCTTGTCATCAAGGACAACGGAAAGGTCAACAAGAAGGCGTTAGAGAACGTTGACGGCGTAAAGGGAATGTTCGAGAACAACGGACAGTTACAGCTCATCATCGGAACGGGTACGGTCAACAAGGTATATGCTGAGTTCCTGAACGTTACCGGCATGACAGAGGCCACAAAGGACGACGTGAAGGCAGCTGCGGCGGCAGGACAGCCCTTGTGGAAGAGAATCCTGAAGGCTATCGGCGACGTGTTCGTACCCATACTTCCGGCGATCGTCGCTTCAGGTCTCATGATGGGATTCGTTGAGGCAATGGGCAAAGTTTATCCGGAGTTCGCGAGCACTTCATGGTATGACTTCTTGGACATGGTTGCGAACACGGCGTTTGCGTACCTGCCCGTTATCGTTGCAATCTCTGCGGCTAGAGTCTTCGGAGGCAATACATTCCTGGGCGCAGTCATCGGTCTTGCCATGATTCATGCCAACCTCGTCAATGCGTGGGTAGTAGGAACACTTGAGACGATACCGGCATGGAATTTCAACATCTTCAACTTCATCGTGAGCGTTCAGAAAGTCGGCTATCAGGGACATGTTATCCCGGTCATTATTGCAGTCTGGTTAATGTGCACGATTGAGAAATGGCTTCATAAGCATGTGCTTGAAATGCTTGACCTGTTCATCGTTCCTTTCACAACAGTATTAGTTACGACATTCCTTACGTTCACAATCATCGGGCCGATATTCTCACAGCTTGAGTCATGGGTTCTTGCCGGTGCACAGATACTCGTGAAGAATCCGATCGGTTCAGCAGTAATGGGAGCTATTTATCCTTGGACGGTTGTTATGGGACTTCACCACATGTACAACGTCATAGAGGCAGGAATGCTTGCAGTTGAAGGCGGACTCAACACGTGGATGCCGATAGCCTCAGCCGCGAACTTTGCACAGTTCGGAGCATGTCTCGCAGTAGGTCTCAAGGCGCGCAATGCCCGCACAAAGGTTGTAGCTATTCCTTCATCACTTTCTGCGGCACTCGGAATCACTGAGCCTGCAATATTCGGTATCAACCTCCGCTTCTTCAAGCCCATCATTGCAGGTATGATCGGCGGAACGATCGGAGCACTCTACGGCGCAATTTCCGGGATCGGTGCAAAGGCATACGGAGTTACGGGAATTCCCGGCTATCTGACCATAGCACAGCCTATGCAGTACACGATACTTCTTGCCATTTCCGGCGGTATAGCGTTCGTCCTTGCGTGGATCATCTGGAAGGAAGACGAGCCTGAAGCAGAAGCAGCCCCCGCACCTGAAGCAATGCCCGAAAAGACGATGGAGTTCGGTACGGTAATCAGTTCATCAGCAGGAGAGATCGCACAGTGCACAGCAGGTAAAGTTATTCCTTACACCGAGATTCCTGACCCGACATTTGCGGCTGGAACTTTAGGACAGGGTGTCGGAATCATTCCGGAAGATGAATACGTGTATGCACCTATCGACGGTGAAATTTCCTCAGTGGCAGAGAGCAAACACGCAATCGGCATTTCCGGCGAAAATGATATGGAAGTTCTGATTCATGTAGGTGTTGACACGGTAGAGATGAAGGGCGACGGGTTCGAGGACTACGTCAAGGAAGGCGACAAGGTCAAGAAGGGACAGAAGATCATGAAGTTCTCACGCGACAAGATCAAGGCCGCTAACCATCCTGATACAGTCGTATTACTCCTCACCAACAGCGACGACTATGAGGGCGTGAAGTTCGGCGAAAACATTTAAGTACAGGTAAGGACTGAATTTTTCCCCGTAGTTTTAGGACTGCGGGGAATTTTTATATCTTTATATTTTTTCATTGTTGATAATAATACATGTACTTGACAGGTTTGACATAATATAAATACTTCACAAAATTTTTTTCATATGAAAGGATTGTATAAATATTATGCGTAAAGATTTGGGATCACTTCCCGGACTCTTCCCTATGCCTGTCCTCATGGTAGGAACTTACGGCGAAGACGGAACAGTTGACGTGATGAACGTAGCTTGGGGCGGAATATGCGGAATGGACAAAGTTGCACTGAACTTAGCTCCTGACCGTAAGACACTCGCAAACATTAAGGCCAAAAAGGCATTCACAGTAGCACTTGCTGACGAGGCACACATTAAGGAAGCAGACTTTTTCGGCATCGCAACCGGCAACAAGATGCCCGACAAATTTGCACGTTCAGGGCTTCATGCCGTCAAGAGCGCACAGGTTGACGCACCTATGATTGAGGAGTTCCCGCTGACTCTTGAATGCAGGCTTGAGGAAGTCAGGGAATGCTTCGGTGAAATGCGCGTTGTAGGTACTATCGTCAACGTTTCAGCAGATGAGAAGGTCATTGACGCAAAGGGCAAGGTTGACCCGTCAAAGCTCAATGCTGTAATGTTTGATCAGTTCCAGAACGGTTATTACCGCGTCGGTGAGAAGATTGCTCAGGCATGGAACGCCGGAGCAGGACTCATGAAGAAGTAACCCCCTGTAGTCCCCCTACTTTAGGGGGATACCGGCCTGACCGGAGAGGGTAATAACAGAGGGAGGGTAAAATTTTTCATGAAGGCTTTGTTTGTGAATGCTTCACCGCGCAAGAATTGGAACACGTACAAAATGCTTGAATCTGCCATGAAGGGAGCTTCTGATGCCGGAGCAGAAACAGAATTAGTAAATCTCTACGATACTGCGTTCAAGGGCTGCATTAGCTGTTTTGCGTGCAAGCTCAAGAACTCCAGGACACACGGACTTTGCGCATTCAAGGACGCACTCACACCAACACTGCAGAAGGCTCTTGATTCTGATGTCCTAGTTGTAGGCAGCCCGGTATATTTCAGCTATCCTACAGGCATGATGCGCTCGTTCATTGAACGTCTGCTGTTCCCCATCATGAGCTACAGCAGCGACGAGTCCGGCAAAAGGCTTCGTGCAATCGACAAGGTGATATATTCTGCGGTGATCTACACCATGAACTGTCCGGAAGAATATGCAGGTGAAATACATTACCCGGAGATTCTTGCACCCAGTGCCGACGCTATGAGAATCGTGCTGGGGTACTGCGAAACACTTTGCGCGCATGACACGTACCAGTTTGCAGACTACTCACGGTATGAAGCAAATATGTTTGACGAAAAAGAAAAGGCAGAACACAGGGACAAACATTTTCCCATTGACCTTCAAAATGCCTACAATCTGGGAAAAAGGTTAGTTACGAAAGAGGGCATAAATATATGAAGGCTTTGTTCCTGAACGGTTCGCCGCGAAAGAACTGGAACACATACAAAATGCTTGAGTCCGCAATGAAGGGAGCATCAGACGCAGGAGCAGAAACGGAGTTAGTACACCTCTATGATATGGACTACAAGGGCTGTATCAGCTGCTTTGCGTGCAAGCTCAAGAATGACAGGACGGGCGGGCTGTGTGCATTCAAGGACGCATTGACACCGACGCTGCAGAAAGCTCACGAGGCAGATGCTGTGATTATCGGGACTCCTGTGTATTACGGCTACACCACTGCACAGACGCGGGCATTTCTGGAACGGTTCATGTTTGCGGCAGGTACATACATGGTCGGTGAGGACGGAAAACCCGTGCGCAAGCTCAAGAAGACAGTACCAACAGCTATGATCTACACGATGAACTGTTCGGAAGCCCTTGCGGAAAAGGTACACTATTCTACATTGCTGGGAATCAACGTAGAATATCTCCGGATAATCTTCGGCTACAGCGAAATGTTGTGCGCATATGACACGTACCAGTTCGCAGACTACTCACGCTATGCAGTCAACATGTTCAAAGAGGACGCAAAGGCCAAGCACCGTGATGAACAGTTCCCGAAAGATTTAGAGAATGCCTATAACTTAGGAAAAAGATTAGTTACTATGGAGGGTATAAACTCATGAAGGCATTGTTTGTGAACGGTTCGCCCCGTAAAAATTGGAATACATATAAAATGCTCGAATCCGCCATGAAGGGAGCAGCTGGTTCAGGAGCTGATGCAGAGCTGGTGAATCTCTATGAACTTCAGCAGTTCAGAGGGTGCATTAGCTGTTTTGCCTGCAAGGAAACGCACACTATAGAATCCGGAATACTTACGCGGGATATATATACTGCCATGATCTACACTATGAGCTATCCCGATGAGGACGGCATAAAGGCTTTCGGTTACCCTGCAATGTTTGAGGAAACCCGGAGGTTCATGGAACAGCTTTTCGGTTACAGCGAAGTTCTGTCGCATACAATACGTATCAGTTTGCGGACTATTCCCGCTATGATGTTGCAGAGGAGATTGAACCATTAAAGGCAAAGTGGCGTGATGAACAGTTCCCGAAGGACTTGCAGAAAGCATACGATCTAGGGAAAAGGCTTGCGGAAAAGTGCAGGTAGACAGCAAAGAAGGGGCAGTGATAGATTTTGCTATTCACTGCTCCTGCCGGTTCTCCATATTGCCTGAAATCTTCTCTGTTCTTTGTTCTCTTCAAGCATTCTGTCAGCCTCGTCAATCAATCCCGCAATAGTCTCCGTCCTGCTGTATTTCTCGTATCTGGAATATCCTATGCTCACGCGCAAAGGGTAAGGCGTGCTGCTGGACATTACTGCGTTGCTTATGTAGTTGCGTATATGCTCAATGAAAAGTTCAAGCTCCTCATCATTAGTGATGTCTGATGTTATGATGAATTCGTCGCTGTAGTATCTCGATATGTAGCAGGGGTGCTCCTCGTCCCGGAACTTCTTCAGTGCTGAGGCTATGAGCGTTAATGCCCTGTCCCCTTCAGGCCGTCCGTATGAACTGTTTATGCCGGACAAGTCGTCAATGTCTATAGCGAACAGGTATAACCCTTCAGCATTCTCACCGGCTAACCTCGCTGCAAGATTCTGAATCAGCCCGTTTCTGTTGGGGATTTTCGTTAAAGGATCAATGGATACGAGGCTGTCAGCATAATTGATGTGCACGAAAATATCTGAGATCATTATCGCGTAGCACAGGAACGGAATCTTCCAGTTGAACGCCTGAACTGCCCCAAACACCATGATGAACGCAGGATATACCGCAATAATTGAGATGCTGTCCCGCTCATACCTTCCCATCTTTCTGCGCCGGATCGAGGCAATCACGACTGCGGCGGCAGGATACAGGAAATCTATTGCCACCATTAACGGATAAAGCGCACCTGTCTGCATTGTTTCTCCGGAAATGTCAATAAATGCTCCTGTCAGAGGGGACAACAGAAGGTTTATCAAGCTGAATACAAGAGGAAGGGCTATTAGTATCTTGTTGCGCAAAGATGAAAGGAGGCTTGATTTCTGGTAAAGCTCAATATACAGGAACGTAAGCCAGCACATGCAGGCCAGAGAGCCGAAATTCAGTGCAGTAACGGCATACTGCGATACATTGAACTTAGGGATAATATTAACGTCAACAAGTACCCTTACGATGCCGGTGAAACAGTAAAATATCTGCACAAACAAAAGCCTTCCCCATATCACCCGCGCTTCCGTCTGGTCTGATGAGTTCTGCTGGCGGAAAAACAATATGAACAGTACGATTATGCAGACAATATGAGCTTCTATGTTGAACAGCGAATAGCCGGAGTTCCTGAAGACTGCCGCGCCTTCTTCCCATAATATTGATGCCGTTGATGCCGGAGACATTTCTTTATATTTACCTTCCTTGCTGATGAATTACGCTATATTATAAGTTCCCGGCCTCAATGTCAAAACTCTTCAGCTTCACGGCAACTTCATCAAGAATCTTCCCTGCCTCGTCAGATTTTGAGCGAGAATATTCCACAGCAAGCCCCGCATCATCATCAATCATGCTCATATAGGTATATGCTTCCCTCATGGCATCGAGTGCCTGACGGAGTCCCGAATATATCTCCTGAAGTTCTGTTTTTGACGGCACAGCATGAGTCTCCGGCTTTCTGTCCTTAGGGTACAGCAGTAACCCTCCGGCAATAATCATCACCATCACAGCACATACAGCAAGAATCTTCGGCCATGATGATTTTGTTTCTGTGCTTGGAGTGATGGCAGATATTCCTGACTTGTCCCATTTCAGCACACGGCCTTTAGACGGTGCAGAAACCTCCGCGTCAGTACCGTACTCATTGAGTGCCTTCAAGAACTCATCAGCCGCAAACACAACATCTTCACGCCTGTATGATTCCCAGTCGAAACACGAGCGCATAACCTGTTCTGCCTCGTCCCAATGAGAAGCCAGACCGTAAAATATCCTTCCTGCCGAATCACCCTCAAGCATGAAGCTGAACCGTATAGTCCTGCCTTCCTTGTCGCGCTTGGCCGTCTCCATTCCTCCGGCAATGAGGCAATCACCATCAATCACCGCAAAAGGCTCTTCCGTCCCGAAGATTCCTGCTGTCTTCAGCTGCCGGTAAAATCTCTCCTCTGAGTCCCTTTCCGGAGGCGTGAACCTGTAGCCCGTCCTCCATGTACGCGTAAGGAAGTGAAACCTTTCCGTCATTCTGTTTCGTCCCATACACCGAGCAGATCAGATCCCGCAATAATCTCTGAACCGGCAAAGTATGTCATGCCCTCACGTATTGAGGTTAGAGTCTCTTCCGTGTTGTAGCCGAACAGCTTCCCGAACAGAGTGCGATTCCTGCGGTACTGCTCAAGCATGAAGCTCATAGCGTAACGCAAAGGCTGATCCGTGTTTTCCGGCATAAACGGCTGTCCCGTAATCCTCCTGTATACCTGCACTGGCTCACCGTTCCGAACCTCAAAGCGGCTCAGGTGAACATTGCCCATAGTCTTTACCGGCAATAACGCTACAGCCATTCTCCCGAAATATGGCGATGAACTCCCGGCAAGCTCAATAGTCCGCGCAAATGATTCCTTCACTGCCTCAGCAAGCAGTGCTGTATCATTCTCTGAAGCCAAATACTTTTCGCACTTCACAGGCACAAGCAGTATAAGTTTGTCGTTGTCGTCATGGGTTAATGAGTTCTCTATAACATACTCCATTTCGTTAATGCCCGCATAATCCCTGTATTTGCCGTCATACTGCATTAAGTAGGGAGAATTTATCACCGCAAATATGACAGATGAGCTTCCTGCTTTCCCGGAAATCTCCTCAAAGTTCAATGCTTTGTCTGCGTCTCCGGTGTTGAGCCATTCGCCCGGAAAATCATAGAACCTGAAGCGTAAATCCTTCAGCACAAATTTATATTCCTGCTCCATGTCAGTGCTTTTGATACCGCCCGAAAATATCAGCTCCCTTCCGTTGTCCTCAGCTTCTGCCTGAAGGTTAGCGTATGCCTCGCCGAGCCTCCTGAATGTCTCCGGATCTCCTGCCTCAAAGCCGGGCAACAACTTCCTGAAGTATTCGTTCATGCACGCAAGCAGTGTAGTTTTTCCGCACCCTGAAGGGCCGAGCACCGTAAAAGATAGTTCGTTCATGTCATCATCTCCTACTTAAAGGGGTTGGGAAGCCGTATGCTTTTCCTGTCCTTGTCCTTGAGCCTGCTGACTTCTGCATTAAGTTTCTTGTTCTCCGCAGTTAGCGTATCTGCCTGCTGTTTGTACCTGTTCGCCATCTCCATAGCTTTATCCTTCTCGGTCTTCAGTGCAGATGCCTCATTCCGTGCCTTGTCGCGCTCCTGTAATGCCGACTGCACTGACTCTTTGAGCCGCTCAAGTTCTGCAGACGCTTCCTGCCGTATGTCCTCGATTGAGGCTGATGACTCCTGCCGTACTTCCTCAATCTCACGAGTACCCATGCTCCCGACAATGAAGAATCCTGCACCAGCAACCAGAACTCCCGCCAGAAATGCCGCAATGATCTTCACTGCACTTCCTGAAGACTTCTGCGCTGTTTTGGGCTTGGCCTCCGGTTTATGCTGTATCTGTTCTGTTGGTGCAAGGAGTTCATGACCGCATAATATGCCCTCGTCATTAGCGATGCCGTAACAGAAACGGTCAGCGAAATTCCGGATCTCTCCGCTGAGTTCCCCCGACATGAACGCAAGAGCAAACCGCAGAACCTTATCTGCACCTTCAGGCTTTTTCTGCACCATCTTCACCGGAACAGCTACAGCACATGCCCTGCCCCTGTACTTTGTGCGCAATACTTCAAGGCTCTCACGGAAAGCTGAAGCCGTCTTGTCCAGTAACACGCGGTAATCATAGCCTTCACATTTCACCGGGACGATGACCAGCAAGGCATCATTACCTTTCTCCAGTGCAGACACTGCAGCTTCATGTGCCTCCTTCAGCCCGCAGTCCCTACCTGCCATCATCATTGGGGCATCAATCGCGGCAATGATGATTCTTGCGTCCTCACCGCCGAAACGTATGCGCAGTTCCTCACCCTTTGAGCGGAGTAATACTGTTACTGGTGATTGCGGGGCAGTGTCCGGGAAGTCCGCAGAGGCTTCAAGCTCCCGGTAAACTCTGTTCAATGCGTCGAAGTCCCTCACATCCGGCAGTGAGAAGTAGCCCGGCACAGCAGACTTCACGGCCTCATACACACATGCAACGAGCGGTAATTTTCCCTTCCCGGTTAATGCAATATTCATATCCATACATATCACCTCATGCAAAAGTGTAGTTCATGTTCTCGCATAACGTTACAGCAGTCTGCAGCGGCCCGGAAATTTTTGCGTATGCTTCAGCCCGTGCCTGTGAGCTTCCGAACTCTTCAGGCCATATATCACCGCGTATATATCTGTAGAGAGCGCGCCATTGAGTCTCCAGCTTTATGCTGTCCCCTGAAGCTATGTATCTGCTTCTGCGTGTCATGTCGTCGACGAACGTAGCCGCAACGGAAAACGCAAATTCATTCGGTTCTGAATATATTTCATCGCGGTCAAGATTCTCGCGCAATGAGGCTAACGTGTCCTTGTATATCTCGATAAGTGATGTGTAGAGTCCTTCTGCGTTGGTGAGTATTGCCCTTCTCTGCCGGGATTCTTCCTTCATTGGGTCTAACAGGTTGAGAGAGTCGCGGATTAACGGCTGTATTCTGTTCTGACAGCTTATAGCCGCCGCATCTAACTTCTTCAGGCCGTCAAGAACCGTAGGCATTACTTCAGCGCGTCCGTCCTCAATGAAAGCTATGATTTCAGGCAGTATATCTTCACCCTTGAAGTACATGTTCAGTCTGCCGTTCTCCGCAAGAATCCTGCACAATTCCTTCTTCATCGGGAGCAATACGACACTGCGCAGGGTTGCATCTAAATCCTGCTGCATCTTGTTGTCGAGATCCGTGCGTAACTGGTGCATGAGCTCGGTATATGCCGCTTCCGGTGATCCTGCCCTGCGAATCATTCTTCTTACGGTTTCGGGCGTAACGTTCTCGAGTTTGCCGTCATCTGCCGCCTTTTCTTCAAGCTCAAGAGTCTTGTTGAACTGTTCGCGCAATTCCGTGCAGGGTTCATTCTGCCTTCTGCCTAAAAGCGAATCACTCTCTACAGCTTCAGCAAGCCCGTCTGTGAGGTCGTCCCATACAGCATCAAACAGCCGGTCAAGTAATTCGCTGTCTTTCTCGAAGTTGTCGCGTCCCGCAAAAATCTTCCTTGCCTCAATCAGGACATCATGAAGGCTTCCTACAGTATCATTCATCATTGTCTGCAAGCTCTGTGCATATTCCTTGTCGTTGCGTTCAATGTTGGCTTCAAGGAAATTCAATGCAGGGTCTATGAGTTTTCCCGACACTTCAGAATCATTCTTGCAGTCTACAATTAACGTATTTGCTACGTGAATATCCTTGCTCCGGAGGGTTGCCGCAAAGTCCTCACACTGTTTCAGGTTGTCATCTTTCGTGTTGTGATTGATGACCCAGAAGCTCCAGCGGTCTATAGGTAGTTTCCGGCCAAGTCCCCTGCGAGCTTGGCTGTACAGGTTAATATCGCGGTCAAACACGTCATCGCCCGTGCTTCTCGGCATGGTAACGAAGAACACTAGATCCACCTGATCCCCGAGTGCCTCAATCATGCGCTCCGTATCGCCTATGCGTGTATCACCGAGTCCCGGAAGGTCAATTAGCTTCAATGCGCCAGCGTCCTCATGAGGGAACCTGCAGTGAATCTCTACGCTCTCAACTGCCATATGCCTGAAGAACTCCTCACCCGTAACTGAATCATTCTGCACGACGTAACGCCTGATTTCTGCCTCCGGAATTTTCGCGCTCCTGCCCGTGCCGAGATAGTTCTGATACTCCGGTAAATGTGCCTGAAGTTTGCGCAGTTCGCCGATATAGTTGCGCATTCTGGTCTCGTCCTCGATATTCTGCGTGGTGAAAGTCTCTCTGTCAGGGAGCATGAAGTGCCGGAACTCTGCAAGCGTCTCCGGTGCAGAGAGTCCTGGTTTATGGCGTTTGAGTTCGGTGAAATATCTCCCTACGGTGTTGGTGATGAATTCCTCCTCGCTGAGGAAGTTGACGTATGCCCATGTGTCCGAAGCGTCCGGGTCATTGATGATGTCGGAACGCACGCCGGTGCAGACGGATCTGTCGCTGTCGGGTATCACGTCGGAACTAAGCCCGGTTATGCTCTGCAGGAGGCGGGATTTGCCCTGACGTGCCAGCCCGATCACTGCAATGTTGAGGGTATCGCGTGAGAGACGGCGGTGAATGTTCGTCATTCCTGCCTGAAGGTCATCGGCTTTGCGGGTGTCGAACTGCCTGAATATGTCCGTTACTGTTTCGCGTTCGGTTGCGAGCGAGTCATCAGATAGTGCGGATGAACATATACCTTTGAGCCTGATGAACTGCTCAAGTATTTTGTCTAAGCTGGACTGTGAATCGCTGATAGTTTTTGCGAATGGTTTTCTGCGCTGGATTATGCTTTGTATTTTTTCGCTGCTCAATATAAAATATCCTCCCATGAAACGAAAATTTTTCAGAAATTATATAACGTGCCAAATATTGAGAGAATATATCATGATTATGAAGGGATTTTGTGAAAGTTACATGAAGACAGCAA
>CAJOES010000052.1 GCA_905233455.1 uncultured Synergistales bacterium
CCCTGAAATAATTTCAGAGGGTGCAGCATTCTCTAATACGGAAGCAGTTTCCAGAGAAAACTTATTATCGGATCAAAAAGCACATTGATTATCCCCGTCATCAGAAGCACTAAAAGTATGATCGTCCCGTAATGCTCCAGCCAGTAATATATATGCAGGTACTTAAACGGCAAAAACGCTTCAAGAACCCTTGACCCGTCCAGCGGAGGAATCGGAATCAGGTTGAACGCCGCAAGCCCCATGTTGATATTAATCATCTGCCCCAGCACAACCAGTCCTGCCCGTCCCGTCATTGCGTACCATCTTGCACCGAAGAACCGGAAGAACAGCACAGTAATTATTGCCGTCAGAATATTTCCCGCCACTCCTGCAAGCGATACGATAATCAGATCCCTTCTGGGGTGCTTGAAGTATCTCGTGTTTATCGGAACGGGTTTTGCCCACCCGAACCCAACAAGCAGAAGCATCAACGTCCCTACAAGGTCAAAATGCGCAAACGGATTCAGCGTCAGCCTTCCGTAACGTTCCGCCGTAGGGTCTCCCACCATTCTCGCCGCGAAGCCATGACAGAATTCATGGAATGACAGTGCCCACAGTAATGCCGGTATAGTCAGCAGCAGTCTAACAGGATCTTGCAGTAATCTCATCTCTTGAACAGTCCTCCTAATCCTTTCTTTAATCCTTTTGATACTTCTTCTTTCACTTTATTTGCAGCTTTCTTTGTTTCAGTTACAGCCTTCTTTTTGCCCGAAGCTACAGCCTCCGAAGCCTTTTGCGCAGCTTTCTCCTGAACTTTCTCGACAGCTTTCTGTTCCTGTGCCTTCAGCGTAGTATCTCCCACCTTCAGCGACGAGAAAGACGGTGATGAAGTCTTGCCCGAAATCCTCACAGACACAGTCCTGAAATCATCGCCTGATGAGCTTTTCCCGCCGAGCAATGACTGCAGCGCACCCTTCGCGCCGTTCTGGAGCAGTCCTACAAGCTGATAGTTTATGCTCCCTTCAGTCATGAGGTTCATTGTTGAAGTCTTGCCGGAAAAATCTATTGTGCCGTTCTGCGTAAGTTTTGCATATCTGTATATCTTATCGTTCTTGTTGGCATTCACGATTGAGCCGGACTTCAGTATCAGTTTTCCCGTCTGAAGCGTCAAAGGTGCTGAAACGCTTGCATAATTTATTCCCTTTGTGCCGTATAGTCTAGTAGCAAGGTCAACCCACTTGAAGCCGGTGATGCCTCCAGAACCCATGCTGAAATTTCCCGTTCCCGAATATGTTACGCTGTCCTTCACCGTGCCGTTGATCTTCATGTTCAGTTTTCCCGTGCCCGTAATCTTGCCCTGAAGACCGCCTGATACGTCCTGAATCAGGGAGTTCACGTTCACACCGGAAGCATCTATGTTGTCGGTGAAAGTCATCCTGCCTATATTGAACGTCAGCGAGTTCTTGAGATTCCCGCCGTAAAGTTTCGCTGTTGCACCGTTTGAGGCGAATGTGTTGCTGTTGCCTGTGTACGCAAGCGGAAGATTTATGCTTGTGAGTTTCAGGCCGTAAGCCGTGAATGCCGGTGATGTCAGACTGCCTTTGCCGTTAATGTTCTTATCCGTTCCGCTTAGATTGAAGCTGAAGTTTGCCGTGCCGGATAAATTCTTCTGCAGGTCAGGGTTATCCTTCAGCAGTTTGGAGACGTTAATATTTTTCCCGTTCAGTGATACATTCACCTTCAAGGCTGGCTGAATCTGCACAGTTCCCGACGCGCTGACCTCTGCCCCTTCAACATCTGCCCGGAACTTGTTGAGCTTCAATCCCTCCATACTGCCGGAAATGTCCGCCGCCATGTTGCTGAACGTGAATCCCTGTGCCGTAAGTGCAGGAACATTCGCGGTGAAAGCTATTGCAGGGTTGGTGTTCTTCCCCGACACTTTAAGGTTTCCCGAAAGACTGCCCTTCAAGTCAACTCCCGACGCAGAAGCCAGCGGAGCAAGCGCAAGATTCCTGAAGGCAAAACTGAAGTTCAGCGGCTCTTTTCCCGACACTGTTGCACTGCCCTGACCCGTAAGGCTTCCAGATCCGCTCTTTGCACCCAATGTAGCAAGCGTGATTTTGTCCCCGTCCTTGTTCACCTTCGCGCTGAGTCCCGATACCGTGATGCCGTTTGCCGTTATGCTTTTTGCTGATGCGTTAAGGCTGATCTTGTCGAGCTTGGCCAAGTCCCCGTCAAGCGCCGTAGTGAGCTCTATATCCCTTGCAGTGATGGCATTGCCGGAAATTGCTGCCTGAAGGTTAGGTGATGACGCAACAAGATTCACCGAAGGACTGTTTGCGCTCCCCTGAACCTTTACCCCGGCATTGATGCTGCCTTTCAGGTTGTATTGCGATATGTCCGGAACATATGCCTTCAGCGAGGCGGGAGTCATGGTTATTGTTGCGTTTATGTTCAGTGAGGGATTATTTGACGGAAGCGGAGAAACTGTACCGTTAATGTTTATGGGCATTCCGTTTAGTGTGCCTTCAGTCTTGCTCAGTGTTAGTGTCTTGTCCTTGAACGTGAAGTTTACTGCGGGCTTTGTTATCTTCTGATCCATTGCGGAGAACTCCTGACTGTTCAATGAGCCTGAAATAACAGGATTATTCATGCTCCCTTTAACATTAACGCTTGCTGTAATCTTTCCGGATAATTTGTAGTCAGAAGCGTCCGGTATCATGTTCTGCACACGTTTTACGTCGAGATCAACAATTTTTGCAGTAACATTCATCTGCGGATGAACTAGAACTGACGACACATTGCCGTTGATATAGCCCTGCGAACCCTCAAACGTAAATTTACCGTCAACCTGTGCCGTATCACTTTTAGCGAGCTTCATCTGTGCACGTATGTTAGTGAGTGCCCTTCCGTCATATGCTATTCTCGGTGATGTGAAGTTCACCAGCCCGCTCAGGGCATCAATATAGCCGCTGACGTTTGCGCTGAATGACTCCACTTTACCCGAAAGCCCTTTAAGCTCCGGAATGCCGAGAATCCTGTCGAGCCCCTCAAGGTTTGCCTGACTGCCGTCAAGTTTGATCATCACGGAAATATTTTCGCCCGGTCTGTGAGCCGCCGCGATTTCCCCCTGAACAGGGACGTTGAATGCACTAGCCTGAATGTTGCTGACACCGACACGGTAATTAGCGTAGTCCACGTTCGCGCTGAAACGTTCAACCGGAAATCCCCCCAGCTTTGTCCCCTTGTAGCTGATGTTCCCCGCAGCTTTAGGGCTGTCCGGTTTCCCCGTAATGTCTATGTTGATATTTGCTGTGCCGTCGTAATCTTCTGGCTTCAATGCCGAAGGATAGAGCGCGGTAATCTCTTTCAGGTTCAGGCCGTCAATGTTCGCGTGAAAGTCCATATTGCCGCCAGTAAGCCCTCCTGTAGCAGTAATCTTCCCTGACCCTAAATACAGTGATGAGCTGTCTATCGCCGTGAGTCCGGAGTCCTCCCGAAGGTCTATAGTCCCTGCAACAGGTATTCCGTTCACTGAAGCGTTAATGTCTATGTCGAATGCCTGAAGGTCTGCCGTTATGGTGCTGACATCAATCACTGCGTATGATGACGTTATGCGGCTGTCCTTAAGCGTGAATCTGTCTAACGGTATTTCAGGAACGGGGTTAATGTCGTCCGCATATGCCGGTGATGAAAGTATGGATATTGTGTGTGCCGTCGCTTTGGCCGGAGCAAAATCTATCTTCTGAACTGCCGCTGTGAGCTGTTCTATATCCGTACTGAGCTGGCCAAGCGAGACTTCAGCAAGACGGACTTTGCCCGACATCAATGCGGAGAAGTTCACGCGCCCTGAAAGATACCCTCCCGACAAAAATTTATTCCCTTCGCTGTCAGCAAGTTCAAAGTTATGCACCGTATAGCCTTTAACCGGATTCCCCGTAATCTTTTCAGCCGTAAGTTCTATTTTGTAGTTGTCCTTTATGTACTGTTCTGCTATTCCAAGCACCACGCCGCCGCCTATGTTCGCGAATGAAAATATACCTGCAAGAACTGCCAGAAGCAGAAAAATAATTATGAGAAGTTTCGGGAAGAATCTTTTTTTGTGTTTATGATTGCGTCTCTTGGGTCTGGTCATAATAATGTCTTCAGACAAAAACAATGCGCCCCCTCTTGAATTATGATTAAATAGGTTTAGCGTTAATTATAAGATAAAATATTGATATTTTTTGAATGGGAGATTAAATTTTCATGTGCATGACAATTCTTATAGGCTCTAAGGCATCAGCAGCAGGTGAGGTTCTTGTAGGACACAATGAAGACGCGCCCGGAAGATTCACGATGCAGACTCACTTAGTGCATAAGAAACGCAGAGGTTCAGGAAAGACACGGAGATTTGAGCCTGATACTGCAGATATAGATCTTTTCACGACACGTACGAACCTTTTCTGGTCGGAAGCAAAAAACTTCAGCGATGCCCCTTCAACATCAGCCTTCTGTGATTTCTATGCGAACGGGCACGGAGTGGTGATATGCTCCAACAACTGCGCAAACTCACGCGAGGACAGCCCTGAACTGCTCAACGGCGGAATAGGCTACGGCTTGAGGCGGCTTGTTGCTGAACGTGCATACACTGCCCGTGAGGCTCTCAGCATTGCGTGCGATCTGGTCGACAAGTACGGCTATGCTTCAAGCGGGAGATCCTATGCTTTTGCCGACAAGACTGAAATATACGTTATGCAGATAGTTCACGGCAAACATTACGCTATTGCGCGAGTCCCGGACGATGAAGCTGCAGTTATCCCGAATCACTACACCATACATGAACCCGACAGAAAGACACGCGGCTATGATGAGCTTGTTGCTTATGCGGCAAAACGCGGCTGGTATGATCCCGATGACGGAGCATTTGATTTCGCAAAAGCATATCAGTCTCCGGACAGCTGGGGGCTCTCGAAGAACACTTACAGGCACGTGAAAGCATTTGAGATACTGCTCGATATGGATCTGTCCGGACTGCTTGAAGGCGAATGGCAGTCATTGCCGTTCTCGATACGTCCCGCGCATAAAGTGAGCATAGATACGCTGAAGAAGATTTTGCGTTCACACGGGGACAACTCTAATCCGCATTTTTCCGAGCCTCTTACGATCTGCAACACCGAGACGTTAGAGAGCACAATAGCAGAGATACGCTACAGCCCTGACAGGGTAATATTGCGCCGTGCATTAGGCAGACCTTGCTATTCACCGTATGTTGTGTGGTATCTGGGATCGGGCGGAATACCTGAAGGTTACGAGGACAAGAACGGGGAAGTATCGCTAACTGAACACTTCAGGACTAAGCCGGAGGATATGGACTACAGGAACAATGCGTGGTTCAGGACAATGGAAGTTCAGTCTTGTGCGGAGATACTGCGCTACGATGCTTCGGAGAGGCTGAAGACGGCAGAGAACAAGATAGAGGCGAAAGTGAAGATGCTTGACCCGCAGATAGAATTACGCATGTCAAGCAATCCCGTGATAGCCCGTGCAATGATGGAGGCCGTGTTGCTGTACGGCGTTAAGGCTTTAGGTGATTCACAGCAGGGCATGAAGAATGATATGAAAATTATTGCCGGTGAGGCTGTGAATTCTGTCATGCCGGGCGGAAATTTCTCCGTTCGTATCAGCAAGATTGAAGGGCTTGACGTGTCGGAATGCAGGTGCGGGCCGTCATACAGGAAATATTCAGACTGGTCGGAATGCGTCGGAATAACTGAGGACGGCGGATATTGTGTGCTTGAGTTCAGTGCTGGGGCAGGGAAGTGGCTTGATGATGCAGTGCCGTGCTTTACGGATCTGTACATGCTTCTGACTGATACTTCAGGGAACAGGTATGCAGGGAGCGTCAAAATTAAGGTGAGGGGAGTATAAATGATGGCGAAGAAAAAGAACAGCACAATAACAATAGAGGACATACAAAAACTAGGCTGGAAGAAATTTTTGCTGCTTGTTGCTGCGGCGGCTGCGGCATATTTCTTCGGTATTCAGGAACAGGATGACTCCGGATTCATTTCCGGGATTGTTGCGCGTGTAGTTGACGGTGATACGGTAGTGATTCAGGTTGACGGCGAAGAACGGCGGGTGAGATTCTTGGGTGTGGATACTCCGGAGACTGTTCACCCGAATAAGCCTGTGCAGTTCTACGGGAAAGAGGCCAGCGACTACACGAAATCACAGCTTACGGGAAAACGCGTGTGGCTGGAGTATGATGCTTCACCGCAGGACAGGTACAACCGGCATTTAGCGTACATATGGACGGCCAAGCCGAACACTATCGACGAGACTGCTGTACGGCGGGATATGTTCAATGCGAAATTATTGCTGGGGGGCTATGCTAAGGTGCTGATCATCAAGCCCAACAAGAAATATGAAGTGCAGTTCCGGCAGTTCGAGAAGGAAGCAAGGAACTCACATAAAGGCTTATGGTCTCAGTAATCTATGTTCATTTCAAGCCTGTAATATTTATTTTTCTTCAGTTCTGCAAGTATGTCTTCCCTGTTTCTTTCTGTCTTTACCACGAATGTAACAGGGAAATGCATAGCTTTATCGTAAATCCGCAAGAATACTCCTACAGCATAAGTAGTAAATGACCTAGAAAACGGATATAACACCACATCACTGATATTAGATGAGATGACGCTTTTATAATACGTTCAAGCAACACTTCAGGTTTCTCGTATTCATTCACCTTAATATGTACTTCTTCAAAGTTTTTGGTTGTGAACAAATCATCAAAGCTGAATTGCATTATCATAAAACCTCTTTTCGCTGTGCGCATTATGCTATACTCACAATAAAAATACACATCAAGTTACAGGAGGAATAATATATCATGTTAGGTTATGGTTACGGACTAGACCCCACAATGTTGATACTTATACCGGCAGTGTTATTGTCTGCGTGGGCAAGCTCCCGCGTAAATTCCACATTCGCGCAGTACAACCAGATAGCCGCAAGGGGAAATGTTACGGCAGACAGTGTAGCACGGATGCTTCTGACTCTCTACGGAATGGGCAACATGCCGATAAATCATGTCTCCGGCTCACTCACCGACCATTACGACCCGCGCAACAGGACTCTGAACCTTTCCGACAGCGTATACGGAAGCAGCAGCATAGCCTCAATCGGAGTGGCAGCACATGAAGTCGGGCACGCAATACAGCACCACGAATCATATTCGCCGTTAATCTTCCGCAACTCCATTGTCCCCGTCGTGAATATCTGCTCAAGCGCGTCAATGCCTCTCTTTCTTCTTGGCCTCGTTGTAGGAAATTCTATGCTGTTGAATATAGGCATCATGCTTTTTACCGGCGCACTGATATTCCATCTCGTTACGCTTCCTGTTGAGATCAATGCAAGTTCACGGGCACTGAAACTTCTTGAGCAGACACACACATTAGCACCCGATGAGCTTAAAGGCGCAAGAAAAGTTCTCACAGCGGCGGCGTGGACATATATTGCGGCGGCATTAATGTCGGTATTGCAGCTGATACGGTTAATACTCATCAGCAGGTCATCACGGAGGCGTTAATCTTTTGCGCGGAATAGAAGCGGCACTGAAAGTCTTAACTTCAGACCTGAACACAGGCCCGTTTGCATCTGAACAGCTCCGGAAACTTGCAGACCGTGAGAAGATGAATGCTCCGGATATTTCGTTAGCGTCATCACTGGTGTATATAGTCATGAGGCGTAAAGAATTATGGGAGAAGATTGCTGATGATTACCTCACGAAGAACAAGCTCCCTCCGCAGGTATATATGTCCGTGATTATGGGGATAGGCGGGCTTCTGGAGCTTCGGAGATTCTCCGGCGGTGTTTTGGTCAACGGGATAATTCAGCAGCTCCGGAAGAGACGCGATACAGCAAAATATGCTTCTGTGGCAAATGCTGTACTGCACAAGATAACTGAAACAGGATCGGGACTGCTGGATAAATTCAGGGCTTCACCGTCGGTTAACGGCCGTGCAATGTACGCGGGCGTTCCTGTCTGGAGTCTTCCGGCATGGTCGCGCACATGGAGCAGGGCAGAGCTGAACGATATATTTGCGATGATGCTCAATCCCTCATATTCTGCACTCCGTGTAAGTCCCGGAAAATCGCAGGAGCTTGCAGGAATTCTTGACGCTCAGGAGATACACTATCACGTTTCGGAGCTGTCCGGGACATTCAGGCTGAACCAGAGCGTATTACCTTCCGGCATAAAAGGCTTCAATGAAGGAATATTTACGGTACAGTCAGAAGGCTCAATGATAGCGGCTTCCCTCGTGAAGAAATTTTACGGCGGAAAAGGCTTGATCCTCGATATGTGTTCCGGACGCGGTGTCAAGGCAGGACAGATACTGCAGGATATTGACGGGGCAAATATTGAGTGCTGGGAATTATCGGAGAACAGAAGCAAGAGTGCAGTGCATGAACTTCAACGTTTAGGTGTCAGTGAACGTGCTGTGCTGAAAGCTGGGGACGCAAAGACATTAGAGCCTGATTCAGTGCCGTCATTCGTGATGCTTGATGCTCCGTGCTCAGGGTCAGGGACATGGACACGCAAGCCGGAGTCTAAATGGCGTTTGGACTGGCAGAAATTCGACAATCTCGTTATGACGCAGAAGAAACTGCTTGAACGTGCCGTGAATCTGTGCGCTTCAGGAGGTCATATACTCTATATTACGTGCTCATTGCTGAAGCAGGAGAATGAAAACACCGTTGCAGAGGTTTTAGCGGATAATCCCGACTGCATAGAAGTATCGAACTTCATAGAATGGAAGGGAAATGCTTTCAGAAAGGGAAAGCCTTACGGTGTATATATTCTTCCGGCAGATTCGTGGCTTGACGGTTTTTACTGCTCATTGATTATGAAGAGGTAAAGGAGGTTTGAACTTGGGCAGAAGACAGGGAGGAGTTGTACTATGGACATTGTTTGCAGTTGTCTTAATCATATTTACGTCGGGAGCTGTTGCAGTATATACGGTTTTCCTGAAGCCTGAAAACAACAGCAAAGTCCCTTTGTTCCGAGAGCGTTCCGTGAATGATGCAGTATCCGAAGCAGAACGGCTCGGACTCGTGGTGCAGATTGAGCCTGTTGCGTCAACTCTGCCTGAAGGAAGGGTTCTCGCGCAGACTCCCGAAGCAGGCACGGAACTCCGCAAAGGACAGGTTATAGTTCTTCAGGTATCACGCGGGGGAGAACTTCACGCAATACCTGACGTACGCGGGAAGACACTTGCACAGGCACAGGCAGACATCAAGAATCAGGGCTTTTCGCTGGGAGATGTCATACGCATACGTGAGCCTGACATACAGGCAGGGACAGTCATTGCGCAGAGTCCTTCAGCACCGGCAAACGTGGCATCAGGACGCAGGATAGATCTACTCGTGCAGGACGGTACACCGGCGGCAGAAGTCGTAACGATTCCTGACGTGAACAGAATGACAGAGGCAGAAGCAAGAAGCGTCCTTGAGGCTGGCGGGCTTAAGGTCAATGGTGTCGACAGGGTATACAGCCCGTTACTGCCTGAAGGACTCGCAATAGAGACGAGGCCGGGAGCAGGTACAGCAATTCGTGCAGGCCAGGGAGTAACGCTCAAGCTCGCAACACAGAGAAGGCCGGCGGGATTCATGGATTCCGACTCCAGCACATCACAGACAGCTAACGGCACATCAAGGCGCGTAACCTCACAGCAAAACACAGCATCAACAACACCTGCACCAGCACAAACACCATCACAGCAGGCAGGAAAGGGCGTAACCGTATCTGTTCGCGGGCAGGAAGACGTGTTCATTGGTGATGACTATGCTGGATCTCCTACACGTACACAGGCGGCCACGACTCCGGCATCACGGCCAAGCACCAGCACAGGCACAAGAACGGCATCAACGACACCTGCACCGGCTGCACCGGCACAGACTCCGGCGGCATCACAGGCAGGAGGCAGCAAGACGGCAAGAATACGCTATCAGGTTCCCCCTATTGCGCGGCCTATGGATCTCAGGATTGAGCTTACTGACCCTTCAGGCAAACGGGACGTGTTCAACAGGCAGGTACGGAGCGGAGAGAGCATAAACACTACAGCAAGATATACGCAGGAATGCGTGATAAGTATATATTTGGGCGGCGAGTTCGTCTGGCAGGAAAGGCAGAAATAATATCATGAGAAAAGTTTTGATTGCACCATCGCTTTTTGGAGCTGACCCGCTTAACATTGAGCGGTCAATAGAATCGCTGAAGAATAATTACGACTGGTTTCATCTGGACATCATGGACGGTCATTTTGTGCGCAACCTCTCATTCGGGCCGGAATACTGCAAGGCTTTGCGCAAAAGATACCCTGATGCTTTCATTGATACCCACCTGATGATAGACAGTCTCGGAGTCCTCCTGCCTATATTCCTGAAAACAGGATCGTCATCAATCACAATTCATGCTGAGACAGAACCGCAGCTTCTTCACGCCTCGCTAATGCAGATAAAGCAGGCAGGACTCAAGGCAGGAATATCTATTTGCCCCCCGACACCTGTAGACAGCATAAGGCATGTGCTGGATCTTGCAGACTTGGTTCTGATCATGTCGGTAACTCCGGGATTCGGCGGGCAGAAACTGATTGAAGGCACTTTGGAGAAGGCTAGGGAGCTTGTGAGCCTCCGGGAAGTGCATAAATATAATTACCTGATTGAGATTGACGGCGGAATAAATGAGAATAATATAACTGATGCTGTGCTTGCAGGTTGTGATGTCATTGTGGCGGGAAGCTCCGTTTTCGAGAGCAAAGACCCGGCTCAATGGATTGCGAATGCTAGGACGGGCATAAAGGAGGCATTGAAGGATTTTGACAGAACGTGATGATTCGCTTAAAGAACTTGGGCGTATGCTCAAAGAACGCCGCGAAGGAATCGGAATGACGCTAGAGACGGTATTTGACCGCACAAAGATACGGCCTGAATACCTGAAGGGAATAGAGGCAGGAGAATACAAGGACTTTCCTGAAGTCGTATACATTAAGGGATTTGTTCGTACATATCTGAAGCTGGTTGGTGCTGAAGACATGCAGGACGAGTTCATGATACAGCTTGACCGTATGCAGACCGGGGGAACTGCAGGAAGCCGCAAGCAGGAATCACATCACAAGCCGAAGAGCATGAATAATATTCTCGGCAACGGCTCATCACTGCCTAAAGGGTTTAAACCTGCGTCTCATTTCTGGCTGTTTCTGGTTCTTGTGCTGGCACTTGTAGGGACTGGCGTATACGTATGGTACGCTGTAAGTTACGGGGGGCTTGACCTCAAGAACTTAAAGCTGTTCAGTTTCAGCAGTGCAGGAGGGCCGGGTGCAGGTTCAGGAGGATTGTCGGGAGATATAGACCTTGCATTTGACGGTGAGGCGGTAAATGTATCTCTGGATATTTCTGGAGATGAAGAGCCGGAAGAGGAAGAAGAGGAAGTGAACCCCTCGCTTGAGATTCACGCAGTAAATGACGTGTGGCTCAGTGTTGCTTTCGGGAATGCCGCACCTGCATTAAGGAGGACATTAAGGCGCGGGGAAGTCATGAGATGGGATCTGACTGCTCCGGCACGTGTCGTTATAGGAAGACCTACAGCGGCGCAGGTGATACTGAACGGGCAGGATCTCGGGATAGTGAACCCCTCAGCAAAGAAAGCAGAGACATACATATATAACCCTGACGGAACATACAGAAGGGCTAATGCACGGTAAAAGGAGTAAATATAATGGCAGGAGCAGCAGTAAAACCATGGTGGCGCGAGACCGTTGAAACTATAGTATGGGCATTCGTTCTCGCTATGATTATCCGGACGTTCATTGTTCAGGCGTTCTGGATTCCAAGCGGGTCAATGATACCTACGCTTGAAGTCGGCGACAGGGTGCTTGTAGCTAAGTTCTGGCATTGGTTCTTTGAGCCTGCAAGAGGATCTTTGTATGTCTTCAGATACCCTGTTGACAGGGAAAGGGATTTTGTGAAGCGCGTTATTGCGATTCCGGGTGATACTGTAGATATTCGCGGCGGAGTCGTCTTCATCAACGGACAGCCTACGGAAGAACCATACGTGAAGAATCATGACCGTTTCACACTCAGGCCAAGCAATATATTTCCTGAAGTCCCGTTTACCGTGCCTGAAGGGAAATACATGATGCTGGGAGATAACCGGAGCAACTCATCAGACAGCAGATATTGGGGGCTTGCGTCGAAAGAAGATATGAGAGGGCCTGTATTCTTCCGTTACTGGCCGCCGAGACGTATAGGCATACCGAGATAGAACAGTGCCGAGAACAGTATGGTATCCCGGCCATATGGCCAAAGGGACAAGAAAACTCAATGAATTAGTATCGAAACTTGATATTGTCGTGGAAGTCCGGGACTCACGCGCTCCGGCTTCTACGTCTTCACCGCTGATTAAAGCACTCGCAAAGATCAAGCCCGTAATTCATGTCCTCTCGCATAAAGACCTTGCAGACCCCGAAAAATTATCCTTATGGCTCAACAGCTTAAAGCACACATACGCGGCCGACCTCCGAAAGCGTGAAGGACTTGCAGCAATACGCAAAGCCATCATGAAGTTCAAGCCCCAGCACCGTGAAGTACGTCTTGCAGTGGTAGGTATCCCTAACGTAGGAAAATCATTGCTGCTCAATTCCCTTATAGGCAAGTCAAGCGCATCTGTCGGCAACATTCCCGGCATCACGAAGTCAGTAAGCTGGTACAGGAATGAAGGAATGCTGATCGTAGATTCTCCCGGCATTCTTGACCCTCATGCGGAAGAAGGAGCGCATTTGATTCTTTCGTGGCTTGGCTGTGCTAAGGCTGATGTTGTAGGAGGCTGGGAGAACGCCGCAGTTATGCTCTTGAAGTATCTTGACGCTAAGGGATTTGGCTGTTTCGTTCCTGTTGAGCATATTGACGGGGAAGCACCGGTATTGACGCTTGAACGCATAGGAAGGAAGTACGGCTGTCTGATTCAGGGCGGAAAGGTGAATACGGAGCTTGCCGGGTACAAATTCATTGAGGCTTTCAGCACGGGACGTTTAGGGGCTGTTTGCTTGGAACTCCCGGAAGATATACCGGCAATAAATTTTCGAGATGAGGCAGTTGAAATTGTTTAACGACATAATATTAACACCGAGAGCTGACCAAGAAGAAGCATATGAACTTCTGCATGAGCTTAAGGAACGCGGCATAGTTATAGGCACAGACGAGGCAGGACGCGGTGCACTTGCAGGGCCTGTTATGGCGGCATCTGTGTATCTCACGCCTGAACAGGAGCAGAAATTACTCGCAATGAACCTGAAGGACTCAAAGCAGCTACTGCCCAAGAAGCGCGAGAAGATTTTTGCGGCAATAAATGAAATGGGCGTATTGTGGCGGGCATATTGCGGAAGTATAGACAGGATTGAACGCGACAATATACTTGAGGCTTCATTATGGACTATGGGGAAATCTGCTGAAAGGCTCGCCAAAATCCTTCCGTCCGCTCCCGTATGCGTTGTAGTTGACGGCACGGAGAGAATCCCGAAACTGCGTATACCCCAATGGACGCTAATATCAGCAGATAAACTTATTCCTGTAGTGTCTGCGGCCTCAATCGTGGCTAAAGTTTTGCGCGACAGGCTGATGAGGAAACTTGATGCGAGATTCCCGGGCTATGATTTCACGGCAAACAAGGGCTATCCTACGCCGTTTCACATGAATGCTGTCCGGGAATTAGGCATAAGCGGTGTGCACCGGCCTTCATTCTGCAAGACGGTGTTAAAGAGGTGGGAATAATTGCCGTCGATCAACGTACAGATAGACCAGGGATATAACCAGGCACAGCAGAACATAAGCACGGGGGCACGACAGGGGCAGATTTCGACACAGCCACAGATACAGCAGCCTGCGCAGGTAGCCGCCAGACTTGCCGGGGTCAAAACCGGAATGGTAGTTGAAGGGAGCGTGTTATCCCAGAACACTGACGGGACATATCTTGTGCGTGTTGATGTTAACGGGACTGCGCAGGAACTCCGGGCACGTGCAACGCTCTCACTGATTCCCGGCGAACACTTCCGGGCTGTATGGGATGCTTCCGGGCCTGACGGTGTGCCGGTGCTCAGGCTCTCACAGGGTGAACTGTCATTCCTGTCGCAAATCCCGGCACGTGATCGGGAACTTGCTACGGCTCTTCTTGCACGCGGCCTTCCGTTGTCGAACGAGGTACTCACAGCCATAAAGGACGCGTGGCGCAAAACAGGTTCGCAGGACGGGCAGCTGTCATCATTCATTGAACTTTGGGCGCGTGATGTCCCGATGACGCTGGAGAATGCTTCATTGTTGTCGCAATATGCCGCAATGAACGGGAGCGAGGCCACTGAAATGTGGAACAGGATACGCAGGGAACTCAAAGACAGGACGGGAAAAGGCATGGATCCGGTGAAGGCATTGCGGGACATGAAGGAGGGTTCAGACGATATAGCGAAATTCCTTCAGGCACAATCTATCCTGATGAAGTCTCCGCGCAGTGAGGTCAACCCTGCATTGCTCGCAGCTCCTTTCTGGCCTCTCATGGACAGCTCATCGCAGAACATGACCGCAAAAATCTACGTCGGGCGTTCGGCAGAGGAAGACGGGCAAAGATACTGGCAGGTAGGGTTCGGCATAACCGGTTCAGTGCTGGGAGAAGTCGGAGGACTCGTCGAGAGCGACGGCAAAAGCTGCAACCTCACCCTGAATGCTGACAGGCCGGACACTTGCAGGGTGCTTGAACGCAGGCGCAGGGAATTGCGGCGGGAACTTGAAGGAGTTGCTATTCCCGTGAGCTTTATCGGGATCTCTATGCGGGCAGTAGAGACGGAACGGGATCTGCTCATTGCAGGGCGGGGACTGGATATTACCGTCTGAATATTTTTTTTGCGGCCTTTTTCATGTTGTCCAGCATTCTCCTGAACCTGCACAGCCACCCCTGCGAAAATACATAACCGAAATATTCAGATGCTATTGTGCTGTAATATCTATAGGTGTCAGGGTTGTCGGCTTTTGACGGGCAGCCCCATGAACTGTCAGCCCTTATGCCCTTAACTGTACGGATATACTTCCTGAAATCAGAGACGCTTATTATGTGTCCGGTATCGCTGTCATTGAAGAACCTCCGAAGATTGCTGCTCACGAAATACAAGGATGGGCTTTTCCACGACTCGTTTTTGTCCTTGAAAATTGAGAAGGAGGAATCCACGTAGTTTATATCAAGATCGTGAACGTCATCTAAAGCCTGCTGATAGCTGTTGAGCCTGCTGTATCTCGGAATAATTACAGTTTGTGAACGATCCTTCAGAAAAATAACGTTATGAGCACATGAACCTAACGTAGAAGCAAAACTGTCGCAGTTGATTAAAATATTAAGCTGTTCGTCCAAAGAGAGTTTTTCAGGATAAACTATCCCGTAGCCTTTGGAAGCAAAATATTTTTCCAGCTTATCCTCGCCGATAGACCTGTTGCTTTTGTATCTTGAATAGGAAAAATAATATTTTCTGTGCTTTGTCGGCCTTATGTTATCAAGTGCAAAATTTCTTACGGCATCAGCAAGTCCCCTGTATTCAGGAGTAAAAAAAATCCCGTTTTCAGATTTGAAAAAACACTCGTCAGGAAGTATTAAATTTTTATATTTCACAGCCGTTGTAACAGGTTCAAGCATGGATAAATTTATGCCTAATATTTCAAGCAGTCTCTTGTGATTTCCTTTAAGCACAAAACCCTGTGCAGGAAGGTAAACAAGCCGGCATCGTGAAAATTTTTCTGTATAAGCCCGTGATTTCAGAAACCAAAGCATACTCATGCTGTCAGTGATGAAATGCCCCCATACGTTTGCCAGCGTCCCTATGAAAATCACTGAATCCTTTGAAGGCTCATGAGTTGTATCAGATGTTCCGGATACGCCGTCTTCATTTCTTCTGATATAGCTGCTGCCTCTGATATAATTTCCGTCTTGGTCGAAAATGCCTCCTCCATTACTGAAATTATACGGAGTGATAGTGCAGTCCTCTATTATCCTGTAGCTTAAATTTTTACCTGAGAAATGATTGGTATACAGGATTTCAGAGTAATAATTTTTGTCATACAGAAAATCAAAATTATGTGCAGCTAAAGGTCTTTTATCGTTCTCATTCATTGCTGTAAAGTCCCTTCCTTACAGTGTATAATTTATCTTATTATGGCAGAAAGCAGAAGAAATAACAAACCGGATAAGGCAGTAGCAGTAAAGTACGACAACAAGAAAATGGCTGCTCCTGCTGTGGTGGCAAAGGGCGAGGGATTCATCGCACGGAAGATCATAGAGCGCGCAATAGAGGCGGACGTGCCTATAGTTGAGGATGCCGCATTAGTGTCGGCGTTAATCTCTCTGGAACTCGGCGAAGAGATTCCTGCAGAACTGTATGAAGTTGTTGCGAGAGTCCTTGCATGGGTATACCGTCTCGACAAGGAAGCATCAGCCCCTAAAGCATAATGACAGAAGCGCAGGAACTTGGCCGGTTCGCTGAAGACAGGGCGGCAGAATATCTTGTGTCGCTGGGCTGGAAGGTGATTGCACGGAATGTACGCAACGATTACGGCGAACTTGACATCATTGCTGCTGACGGGCAGGAATTAGTGATTGCGGAGGTCAGAGCACGGACTGTCGGCAAGATTCAGGCTCCCGCTGACAGCATAGGCGCAAGAAAGCTCCGGACACTGACGCGTTCAGGGCTGGAGTTCGTGAATGATACTGAATGGGAAGGATTCTGGCGCATTGACGTTATAGGGATAACTTTTCACGATAAAAACGACATCAACAACTGGGAATTAGAACACATCAAAGACATCACCGCAGGAATGAATATATCAGCATGAAAAAACCGCAGCCCGTAAAAATCAGACTGCGGCATGAAAAAACTGCGTTAATTTATGCTTCGGGAGTAATGCTCACTTTCTTGTGTGCTTTGTCCTGACTCTTCTCGGCAACTTCCACCGTAAGCACCCCGTTCTTGAACCCTGCCTTTGCGCTGTCAGGGTCTGCTTCAACAGGGAACGCTACAACACGTTCAACCTTGCCCCAGCGTCTTTCGGTACGGAAATAGCTTTTATCGTCTCCGCCCTCCTGAACTTCCGCTTTTTTCTCTGCTGAAAGCGTTAACCTGTCGGAATAAACATGAAGGTCAACGTTATCCGGATTGATTCCGGGCAGTTCTGCTTCAACAAATATTTTTCCGTCCTTACGATACAAATCTACTTTTGCTCCGAAACCAGGAAAATGTTCCTCAAAGAATGGTGCTGTTATCCCTCTTGTGAGCGAGTCAAAAACGTCTTCCGGATCCATCATTCTCATTACAGGAAAAAATCTGTCTCTTGCCATAATATTTTTATCTCCTTTATCTGTCTTTTATTTTCTGCTGTCCTTTTTGACAACGCCGAGAATTATAATACTGACCTTCATAAACTATATCGTCAAAAATTATCATAATGAACTAATAACTTTTACTGACATTTTAGACTGCAACACAAACAAAAAACCCTGCCGGACATCCCGGCAGGGCAATAGTGATTCTTGCTTTACTATTTCACCATGATAACCGGAGCATATATCACGTTCTCCCTGAGCCACGGAGAAGCAACGACAATATGATTTTCCGGAACTGTCTCGGTATCTTCGCCGTTACTGTCGCAGAAGTCTATAATCTCGTCGTCCTCCGAAGGCTCTGCATTGCGCGGGAATGCGAACCAGTACAGTTTTGCTCCCGTTGGTGCTGATTCATCAAGCTCAACATCAATATCATACTGTCCGCTAACGTCCGCACTGAGTTCCGGAAGTACAGCCGCAACCGTGTAGCCGTTCCCGTGTATGAATTCAAGTTCCGATGCCGAAAGCCCCTCAGCAGTCCTAGTAGTGCCGAGAGTCAGTGTGCCGTCTGACGTTAAAGCCTCGTCGTCCTGCTCTTCCTGTGTATCCTCCGCATAAAGTTCCTGTGCCGTGAGTTCTGCCTCGTCAGGTTCGTCGGGATCGTCAGGTTCATCTTCAGGTGCATCGAATGCCAAGACTCTGAACGGTAATGTTTTTGTGCCGGTTTTCTTCGTGTTATTGTTCGTTACGGATATTTTCACGCTCGTATCAGTAGTCGCGAAACCTTTAGGCACGGTGATAGTCAATGTTGCTGAAGAACCGGTTTTGTTATCGGCTTTTACTGAAGCGTTAAGTCCCTTTATCGGCTTACCGTCAGAAGGAATTGCCCATTTCAGCACCGTATCTCCCGTAGGAGCATCTTTCAGTTTCAGCGCAACAGTCTGCGTTACTTTATCCTTCTCCTTAGCGCGTATCGTCTCTATTGTCGCATCAGCAATCTCCGGATCAGGATCATTGATCACGAATTTCACGCTTCCGGCTGCAATACCGCCGTAATTGTCCGCAGTAATCTTTATGCTTGTACCCTTAGTGGCTGTAAGCGTCCCTGCTGTACCGAGAATGCCCTCGTTGCTGTCCGAACTCACGATCGCAAGACCTATAGCTGCGAGCTTGCTGGCTTCCGTTGTGCTGTATTTCACGTCAGCAGTTTCATCGGTTGCAGCTATGTCGGTGATGAGTTTCGATGATGTCGCGGTAAAATCCGGACTTGCGCGGCTGATCGTAATTGTTTTCGTCTTTAGCGTGGGCTTCTTACCCCTGATGCCTATTTTTGCGGTTACAGGATCACTTGTCCCTGCATAGTTGGAGGCAGTTACGAGAAATTCTACGGGCGAATAATATCCGTTTTCATCGAATGTAGCGGAGACGGTTTTCTTGCTCGTGAATGCTCCGTCTTTGAACTCTAATCCGTATGCTTCAAGAATCTCTGAAGCATCATCACTGCCATTATCAGCAGAAATATTCCATTTCAGCGGCGAAGAACCTTTTGCGGCAAGTTTCAGGCTGAAGGCTTTTTCTATATCAGCTTCTTTGATTAAGCCTTTATCTTTTGTCGTGATTTCGGGTTTAAGCTGGTGGACTACGGTTATTTTCTTTGCCGCTTTTGCCTTAGTCGATAAATTCGTCGCATTAAGGGTTACTGCAGTTTTGACCTCTTTTGCTACGGTTTGAGGCTTTATTTTAAGCGTAACATCAATGCCGTCATCTGAATCTTTGGACGTGATATTTATGGATATGCCGTCCTTTGTAGTGCTTGTTCCCCATGCCGGTGAAGGTACTATGGATAATGGTTTAGAGCCTCTTACTTTGAAGCTATAGCTTTCTGTGCCGTCAGTATCTTGAATGCCTGAAGCCCCAGCAGTTATATTTACTGCAGATGCCGGTTTGTCTTCATCTTCCTCATCAATTTCGCCATCCTGATTCAGCTTTAATATAGCAGGGTTAACGCCTTCAACTGTAACAGAAAATTTCTTAGTTGCAGGTTTGCCCGTTGAATTTTCCGCAGTAAGCGTTACAGGAAGATTCTTAAATGCAAAAGCGTCTGAAGTCTGCTCAAGCGTTCCCGTCCCGTCTTCAGAATCACACGTAAATACAAGCCCCGTAATATTTCCTGCGTCCGTAAGGTCTATGGCTTTGTCTGCACCGAAAACGTTTTTTGCAGTTGACGCGTCTATATATGCGCTGATAGTGATAGGTGTAGTTCCGCTCGTCTCAACCTCTGCACTTCCGGAAAAGTCCTTAAAATCTTTCGTAATGAATCCCGGAGGAGTGCCGTTTACGTCTACAACAAACGTTTTATCCGCAGAGCCTGCCGGGTTCTCTACAACAACATGAACGGAGAATTTGCCGCTTCTGGGTCTGGCAGTAAGAGTCCCTGCAATGGTGAGCTTCTTTCTATCCCATTCAATCGGGTTTTCGCTGTCGCCGTCAACGTCGTATTCATCATCGGTGTAATCATTCGCACCGGGATTTTCTCCGGAAGCAAAACTCACAGTCCAGTATGCAGGATCATTCGTAGCCGCAAGCTTGGCACTGTACTTCTTGCCTGTTGACAGGACGGGAAGTGTGGCTGTAGTTATCTCTGGCTTTTCGAATACAGTGAAGCTCTTTCCCATAGATGCTGATTTTTTGCTTACGCTGTTAGTTGCAGTAATAGTATATTTTGACGTTCCGGCCTTCTTCAGCGTACCGACAAGTTCAACGAGAGTTCCGTCGCCGTTCTTATCGTATGATAATGTTATGCCTTCCGGAAGCCCTGATGCTTTCCATGTGAGCGGGCCGGGATATGCCTCTATGATGCCGTAACCGTTATCGTAGTCCCTGAATTTAGGTGCTTTAGGTGCAGGGCTTTCATCATAGAAATCCGAATAATCCAAGTATAACGGCTCATCTGCTATGCTCATTCCTATAGCGTAAACTCCCTGCGGCAATGAGTCTTCATCGGTCTCGAACTGCGGATTGCCATCGAAGCCAACAGTGAAGTTCGGGGTTATCACAGCACTTCCGGCAGAGTTAGTTGCTGTAATTTTTACCGGCTGTGCCTTCATTAGGAGCATAGGTTCGCCTTCTATAGTCAGTACAGAAGTCCCTTCGCCATCATCTGAATACATCTCAAGCCCTGCAGGAAGTTTATCGACAGTCCATGTTATGACACCTGACCCTTCAGCAGTGATTGTAGCCTCGAAACCTTCTTCATACATCATCTTGCTGAAATATTCTTTTGTGAGATTGTCAGCTTTGTCCATAATCACCGGAGCAACTGCGGCAAAAGTAAGCGTGTAGTCCTGCTGTGCTGTCTTCTCGCTCTTATCCTGTATTGCTGTAAGTCGTATCTTTCTGGTTAGTTCCTTCTTGTCTGTCCCGAAAGCCAGCCCGGATTCATCGTCTCCTGCCTTCCATGTGCCGCTAATACTACCGGTTGCCTCGTCAAATTCGAGGCCGTCGGGAAGTTCCGTAAGGTATGTGCTGTCGAGCCCTTCTGATGCTATCTCCCAAACTGATACACTGGTTGCTGAAGGCGTAAATGAATATTCTTTGCCCCATGTGATTTTTCCGGGTGTTACAGAGGAATTAATCGCGGGATCAGGATATATCTTCAGCTTGTAGGTCTTCTTGTCGGTCTGTCCTGCCTTATCCGATGCTGTTACTGTTACCGTGAACTCTTTCGGGCTTGTGCCTGTTACTGTTGCCGCCGTGCCGTAAATGCAGGCAGGGTATGGCAGTTCTGGCATATCATCTCCCATAATCGCCGGTGCAACTACAAAGCCGCTTCCTGAAGGCGTTATGGCAATATCTACTTTGCAGGCATCCTTTGCAGAGAACTTCCACGGCGTATCATCGTACGCGATTTCAGTTCCTCCGATAACCGCACCGTCAATATTGTCATCAGCCATAACGGACAGAACATCTCCCGACAGCCCGTCCGGGCCTACTAATGTTACGGCTGATGCGGACGATGCAAGCAATATCACGAATAATAAAGAAGTTATAACTTTCTTCATAATTCACGCAGCCTCCTAATAATAAAATTTTTGGGGATTCCTATATATATTCGGTATTATAGCCCTTCAGTCTTTAAGCGTCTCATTCATGCTCCCTGTCCTGTAGCCCCCTAAGTCAAGCGTTACGTATGAAAATCCCAGTGCTTTGAACTCTGCATAAATTTTTGTGCGTATATCCGCCTGAACTATCCGTGATAATTCTTCCGGCAAAACTTCAATGCGCGCAATATTACCGTGTATCCTCACCCGCACCTGCCTGAACCCCAGCGACAATAACAGCTCTTCAGCCTTATCGACCATGCGTAATTTTTCCTCCGTTATAGTCTCGCCGTACACGAACCTTGAAGCCAGACATGCAAACGAAGGCTTATCGAATGTAGGAAGGCCAAGCTCCCACGATAACTGCCGTACTTCCGCCTTAGAGAGTTTCGCATAACGCAAAGGGCTCTTCACTCCAAGCTCCTCTATTGCCTGAAGCCCCGGCCTGTAGTCGCCAAGGTCGTCCATGTTGGAGCCTTCAATCACGTGCGCGATATTATTCTCATGCGCTATGGCGATAATCTTCGTGAACAGTTCATGCTTGCACAGGTAACAGCGGTTCTTCGGGTTCTGCCTGAAGCCATCAATCTCTAGTTCTTCAGACTGTGTGATGATATGCTTTATGCCGTTCTGCGTGCAGAATGATTTTGCCTCGTTGAGTTCACGCTCAGGGAATGAGCATGATGATGCCGTTACTGCTATTGCCTTGTCGCCTAAAACGTCATGAGCAGCCCGCAGCAATAATGTGCTGTCCACGCCTCCAGAGAATGC
>CAJOES010000053.1 GCA_905233455.1 uncultured Synergistales bacterium
ATTCCTTTTCTATTACGTTCCATGTGTAATCACTGAACATAATTTTTTCTCTCTCCCTAATGGATTTCTTGTGCGTAATTATACACTATTGCTTTATTCTTGAATGATTAGTGAAAAAGTTTATGAAAATGAATAACAAAAAACAAGGCTTTATGTTATAATGTCAATCGATCAAAGCGCATATAACTGGTAAAGCCTTTGTTAATGTAGTAATTATAAACTATATTGACGCGTGGCGCAAATGGTTATATGCAAAATCTTTTTCTTTTTTGTTGTCGGCGGTAGGTTCGTAAACAAGAAGTGCAGTAATTATAGTCTTTTAAGGAGGAAAAAACAATATGAAGAAAATGCGCAAAGGTTTTACTCTTATTGAGTTATTGATTGTAATTGCGGTATTGGGAGCTTTAACAGCAATGATGACTCTCTCAAGCAGCGGAGCAGTAGGTTCTGCTAATGCGGCAAAGATTACTCATGGGCTTCAAGTATTGAGGACAGCAAGTCAGGCATTTGTTGCAGAGTATGCAAATGCAGCGAACGTAACAATAACCAGTTTCGACAAGCTGTCTACAGACTACATTGATGCAACTTACAAAGATGAAATACAGAAGAATTTTATTCTTGTAGTTTCGGGAGATGCGAAGAAGGATACTTCTGTTCCTTGGTATGCAGGCTATAAAGCAACAATGACCGATGAAACGAAACACAAATTAGCCGACCATGCTACAGAAAACAAACTTATCGGTGGTACCGGTGGTACTAATGCTGGTCTGGATACTAGTGCTTCATCTGCCGTACCTTATGCAACTACTCATGACGGTGTCTATCTTCGTATACATTAATAACCAAGCTATCAACAACCTACAGCCAACCAATATATTAGAGTCTCCCTCGCTGGAGGCTCTTTTTTCTGCCCACAAAAAAGGGAACTGACGCAAAGCCAGCTCCCCAATAACCGCAAAAACTATTTCTCCGGCCCGACGCACTGCATCAGCGTAAAGTTATGTTTGTCCGTAAGGCCAAGCAATTTCCTCAAGCCTTCACGGTCAAAATTCATCCTCGTCCGTGCACCCCAGCCAACAGATGCCGCATACATGTACACACCCTGCATAGACAGCCCGGCATGAGCAAAACCGCAGTTCAGTATTTCGCCTGCAGGGATCGGCACGCCTCCCGGCCATTTGCCCGTGTCCTGAATGTAGAGCAGATCTACAGCCGCCTTCGCCACAAACGGCTGACTCCCCGTAAGTTTGCGGTGATCCCCCTCGGCTATGAGCGTCAATGAGTGCGCTTCAGGGTTATAGCGGCATACCCCGTCGCGTGTGAACACAAAAATTATCATGTCCTGCGTGTTCATTGCCGTAGCGTAAGTGAGCTTCCCGTTATCCCTGTTTACCCCGCCAGCTACCCATAACAGCGTGGAGAGTTCCTGAAGGGTTATCTCTTTGTCGGTGAAGTCAGTTGCAGAACGCCGCGCAGATACCGCATCAAGCACACCTATTCCGCCAGTCTTCTCCGGTGCAGGGAGCTTGATCTCCTCAGCCGCGAACAGCACAGAACTGAGCGACACAACTACGAGCAGTGCAACAAGAAATTTCTTCATCATAATAATGCCTCCTAAATATATATTTTCCGGTTATCCCCTGAATAAGGGTTTGCCGCCATCAAAACTAAGCCTGCACATATCATTTCCATAAACCGTATGAGATTCCGCAATGTCCTCTATCTCCTTCATGTCCGGATCAGCCAGCGTAATATTCAGCGCGTCTATATTCTGCTGCAAGTGTTCGGGGCTTGTTGTCCCTGCCAGGCACATTGCGTCAGGACACCGGGTCAGAACCCACGCAGTCATAAGCTGGCTCAGTGATACGCCTTTGCGGTCTGCAGCGTTCTTGAGCGCACGGACAAAAGGCAGGTTCTTGGGGAGATTCTCCGGCGCAAGCATGGTGGCGCGCATTACACCTGAAGCATTCCCTTCAAGGGTTCTGTCATTCAGGAGGCCATGCCCCAAAGCACCGAACAGCAGAACGTTAATGCCTAACTCATCAGCGACAGGAATAATCTCCGTCTCCGCACTGCGGTCAATGAGCGAATACTCTGATTCAACCGTGTGTATTGGGTGAACCTTATGCGCACGCCTCAAAGTTTCTCCGTCAATTTCAGTCATGCCGATATTGCGTATATATCCTGCCTTTTTGAGTTCCGCAAGCTCGCCGATAATATCCTCGACAGGGATAGATGCGTCCATTCTTGCAGGCTGGTAAAGGTCAATATACTCAAGGCCGAGACGGTGAAGGGAGTATGTGAGCTGTGCCTTTATGTGAAATGGGTTAACGTCAAGCCCGTACATTGCCCCATCCGGTGAAAACAGCACGCCGAATTTCACCGAGATAAAATACTTGTCGCGAGGAATTCCCTTCAGTGCCTGACGCAATAACATTTCGCTTTCTCCGGCCTGATAGAAATTGCCGGTGTTCAGGAAAGTTATACCCTTCTCTAATGCCATGTGCACTGTTGCTATTGACTGTTCGGGATTGCGCCGAAGGTTCATGCCCATACAGCCAAGCCCTAACCTGTTGATATTCATATATACCTGCCTCCTTAGTGCAGTAATTTGTTCAGAAGCCTCAATAACTCCTGCCTTTCATCTGAATCAAGCGCGTCCGTAAGTTCTGCTTCAAGCTCTTCGCCCAGACTGCATAACAGCTCTTTCATATCAAGTGTTTTTTGTGCCGGTGATAATATTTTGCTCCGGCTGTCATTGGGATTGGGTTTGCGCTCAATCATGCCCTTCTTCTCCAGTGCCTGAACCAGCCCTGTAACTGTCGGGTTAGTCATGGAAAAATAATGCTCAATATCCACCTGCCGCACGTTCTCATTCATCAGCAAATATTTGAGTATCTTGAACTGCGAGTGCGTGAGGTCATAAGGTTCAAGTATAGGATTAGACAGCTTGTCTATCTGAAGGCTTAATTTCTTTATGAGTATTGCAATTCTGTTTGTATGATCATTCATCTTCATCATTGCCTGTCCTCAAGGTGCAGGATTCTTTCCGCATTCTCGTGCGCAATAAGTTCTTTCTGTTCCCGCGTAAGGTTCGCATCATTCAGGAACCCAAAGACATTACCGGGCTGCATGTAGGGATAGTCTACGGCATAAAGTATATGTTCCGCGCCCATGAGCCTTACGAGGTAATCAAGCTGCATTGATGATAATATTCCACTCGGTGTCAGGTACACATTTCCCTTGTAGTATTCTGATATGCTCTTCTTCAGCCCCGTAACCCTGCTGTCAATATCAACGGAAAACATGTGATCGAGGCGTTCAAGGAATGACGGCACCATTTCGCCCCAGTGCCCTGATATGAGCTTCAGTGCCGGAAGTTTGTCGAATATTCCTGACATGATCATGCGCAGCACATGAATCCCAACGTCCATATGCCAGCCGAACCCTGCAGATGCGAACTGACCCGCAACAATGACATTCCAGCTGGGGGACTTGAAGTAGTAATCCTGCACTGCTGGGCTGATCAGCGCGGGGTGAAAGTATACGGGGACATCAAGCTCTGCGGCCTTTGCGAATATGGGGAAGAACTGCGGTTCATCGTAGAAGTGCCCCTGATACTGTCCTGCAACGAGTACACCGCAGAATCCGAGTTCCTTCACGCAGCGTTCAAGTTCTTCTGCGGCGGCTTTAGGGTCTGCCATCGGTAATGTGGCGAACCCTGCGAACCTGTCCGGATGTTCTGCTATGCGCCGGGCTAAAATGCTGTTGGCCTGTGTGCAGAGTTTCACGGCTTCGGCGGCGGGGACTCTGTCGGATACAGGGGATGTGTAGGAAAGCACCTGCATCGTGATCCCGTTTGCGTCCATGTATGGGAGTCTCTTGGCCTCAATGTCAAAAAGTGCTTCGCCGAACTTCATGCGGTCCTTGTAAAAATCAGTTAATTCTTTCGGCTGGCTTGAAGCCGGAGGATTGTACCTGCTGTTTGCGGCGGCTATGGTCTTGTCTGAAAAGTGTTCCTCCAACGTGATGAGCTTCATTCACTGCCTCCTGCTGAAAGTTTTAGTGAACGCATAATAACATAGGGGGCTATGAATATCAAACTGTATAAGAACGCACGGAAAATAATTTATGAAGGCGGACAACAAAAAACAAGGCTCTTTCTTTACGTCTACAGATCGTGATATATTGCGTTCATCTTATCGAATGTGCAGAACCTCCGAAACCCTGTATCCCGCAGAATCTCTCTCGCCTCGTCCATGTGCGCACCGACATATTCAGGCGTATGCGCATCACTCCCCAGCGTCAGAATCTCCCCGCCTAAGTCCCGGTACAGCCTTAATATCTCCCGGCATGGCTGGGTATCCTTCAGGCCGTAACGCCAGCTTGCAGTGTTCATCTCTATTCCCTTGCCGTCATCTATCGCAGTCCGGAGTATTTCCGCAACAATGTCTTTCACCTTCGCGAATGGATATATCCCCTGCCGATCATAGCGCACCATCAGATCCAGATGTGCAAGCACGGAATAATTATGATAGTTCCGTATGACGTTCAGCAGTTCCTCATAGTAGCCCCGGTTGTATTCGTCCTGTGTGCGCCCGGTCTGGTATGCCTGATTCCAGAAGGCTTGATTGTTCACCTGATGAATGCTCAATAATACGAAGTCCAGCCTGTCTCTGTAACGTGCAAATAGTTTCTCGTATCGTTCCGTTGTTATCGTCTGGACTCCGAACTCAAGCCCGGCCTTTACGGTGATTTTTCCCCTGAACTTTTCGCGCATATCATCAATGGCCGGGAAATATTCCGGGTAATTCGCGTTTGAGGCATACGGATAGTCCTTCAGCACAGGATCATCATAATCGAACTTTACGCCGTAATCTACATGTTCAGTGAAGCATAATTCATCGAGTCCCAGTTCACACGCACGGTTTAACTGCCGTATCATAGGCGTATTGCTGTCGTCGCTGTATTCGCTGTGCACATGGTAATCACATTTCATCATTATCACTCCATAAAAAAGAAGTCCCCTGAAATTGTATCAAGGGACTTCATTATTTGCTTTAGTCTTTATGCGTCGTGAATCAGTTTGTGCCATTCCTTGACTGACCGCAGAGAACCGGAATTGTTCCCCTTAGCCTTGACCGTCATAATTCCCTCAATGGCCGCATCAGCTCCAGCAATCGTCGTAATATATGGGACTCTTGCCTTCACTGCACCCCGGCGCAATGCACTTCCTGTAGCCGTAAATGCTTTCTCTCTGGGAGTGTTCACCACTAACTGAACCTGACCGTTAATGATGTGGTCTAAGCTGTCAGGCCTTCCCGGCAGAATCTTTTCGCACTCGATACCGGCAGACTGCAACGCCTCAAATGTTTTTTCCGTCGCAAGAATCCTGAAGCCGGCATAGTGGAACTTCTGCGCAACAGGCACAATAGATTTCTTGTCGGTATCACTAACGGCAATAAGCACCGTGCCTTCAAGCGGCAATTTCGCATTTGCTGCCTCTTCCGCCTTGTAGAACGCCTCGCCAGCCATAGACGCAAGCCCAAGCACCTCGCCTGTAGACCTCATCTCCGGGCCAAGAACGGGATCTACTTCCTGGAACATGTTGAACGGGAATACTGCCTCCTTCACGCCCCAATACGGTATCACGCGCTCCTTCAGAGTCTCAAGCGGTGATGCCCTGCCGGTAAGCTCCTGCGTGATAGCCTCAACAGCAAGCGGCACCATCTGAATCCCGCAGACTTTTGACACTAACGGGACGGTTCTTGACGCTCTTGGGTTGGCTTCAAGCACAAAGATTTTTCCCGCCTCAATGGCATACTGAATGTTCATCAGCCCTACAACGTGCATTGCTTCAGCTATCTTGCGTGTGTAGTCCTTTATGGCTGCAAGTGCTTCGGGTGATATGTGCCGTGATGGGATGATACATGCCGAGTCCCCTGAATGAATCCCGGCAAGCTCTATGTGCTCCATGACTGCCGGGACGTATGCGTGAGTTCCGTCGCATATAGCATCAGCCTCACATTCAAGCGCATGGTTCAGGAAACGGTCAATCAGTATCGGACGATCAGGGGTTACGCCGACAGCAGCATTAACGTAACTGTCTAGGCTCTCCTCATCGTATACGATCTCCATTCCGCGCCCGCCGAGAACGTATGACGGCCTCACCATTACGGGATAACCTATGCGGTGCGCTATCTTCCGTGCGTCCTCAAGGGTTGCCGCCATTCCTGATTCGGGCATGGGGATATTCAGGCTGTCCATTACGGATTTGAACCTTCCCCTGTCTTCTGCTAGGTCGATAATTTCGGGAGACGTGCCGAGAATCTTCACGCCGTTGCGCTCAAGTTCCGATGCAAGGTTCAGCGGTGTCTGCCCTCCGAACTGCGCTATAACTCCTTCAGGCTTCTCTGCGCGGTATATGCTCAACACGTCTTCAAGGGTCAGCGGCTCAAAGTATAATTTGTCGGAAGTGTCGTAATCCGTTGAGACTGTTTCAGGGTTGCAGTTCACGATGATTGTCTCAAAGCCGAGCTTCTTCAGTGATTGCGCCGCATGTACACAGCAGTAATCGAACTCAATGCCCTGCCCGATCCTGTTCGGCCCTCCGCCGAGAATCATTACCTTGCGTTTGCCGGATATAGTGTTGCGTGCGTCAGGGCTGTTGTAGCTGGAGTAATAATATGCTCCGTTCTGCGTCCCTGCAACGTGCACGCCGTCCCATGTCTCGACAATACCGAGTGATTCCCTGCGTTCACGTATGCTTTGCTCGCTGACTCCCAGAAGCATGGATATGTACTTGTCCGCAAAGCCGTCTTTCTTGGCCTGAATCAGCATATCATCAGGGAGAATGCCGCCCTTGAAGGTTAGTATCTTTTCTTCTTCCTCAACAAGAGCCTTGAATTCATCGAGGAAATATCTTTTTACGTGTGTTAGGTTATGTATCTCTTCGACAGTTGCCCCCTTTCGCAGTGCCTCATAGATCACAAAATATCTCTCGCTTGCAGGGTAAGCTAACATGTCAAGCAGTTCTGATTTCGTGAGTGCGTTGAAGTTCTTTGCGAAGCCTAATCCGTACCTGTCCTTTTCGAGCGAACGTACAGCCTTCTGCACAGCCTCGCGGAAATTCCTGCCTATGCTCATGACCTCGCCAACTGCCCGCATCTGTGTTCCGAGTTTGTCCTGCACGCCTTTGAACTTCTCAAATGCCCACCGTGCGAACTTCACGACGACATAATCACCGCCGGGAGTGTACTTGTCGAGAGTGCCGTACTTGCCGCAGTCTATGTCGCTGAGTGCAAGACCTGCCGCAAGTTTTGCCGACACCAGCGCGATCGGGAAGCCCGTAGCTTTTGACGCAAGAGCGGATGAACGTGATGTGCGCGGGTTGATCTCTATCACTATGACCCTGCCGTCTTTAGGGTTGTGCGCGAACTGTACGTTAGTCCCGCCGATTACTCCTATATGTTCAACGATTTTGTATGCCTGTTCCTGAAGTCTTGCCTGAAGCTCCGGTGAAATCGTCAGCATTGGCGCAACACAGAAAGAATCGCCCGTATGAACTCCCATAGGGTCAACGTTCTCAATGAAGCATACGGTTATCATGTTGTTATTCTTGTCCCGGACGACTTCAAGCTCCAATTCTTCCCAGCCTAAAACGCTTTCCTCAACAAGTACCTGATGCACTATGCTTGCCTGTAATCCACGTTCGCATACTACCCTGAGTTCATCGCGGTTGTAGACCAATCCGCCGCCAGCCCCGCCCATAGTGTATGCAGGACGTAGCACGACGGGATAACCTAAATCTTCAGCGATATTCAGTGCCTCATCAACGGAATATGCAACCTGTGAGCGTGCCATATCGATTCCAAGAAGCTCCATAGTCTTCTTGAACTCGATTCTGTCTTCACCGCGTTCTATTGCATCAGCCTGTACGCCTATCACCTGTACGTTGTATTTTGCGAGTATCCCGGCCTTATGGAGTTCCGCGCAGAGATTCAAGCCCGACTGCCCGCCTAAGTTCGGGAGCAGTGCATCAGGCCTTTCACGCGCAATGATCTCTTCAAGACGCTCCATGTTCAGCGGTTCTATGTATGTGATGTCCGCCATTTCCGGATCAGTCATGATCGTTGCAGGGTTGGAGTTCACGAGAACTATCTCATATCCCAGTGAACGCAGAGCCTTGCACGCCTGAGTCCCGGAATAATCGAACTCACACGCTTGGCCTATCACGATAGGGCCGGAGCCTATGATTAATATTTTGTGTATGTCGGTGCGGTTTGGTGCTTTTACTGCCATATAAAAATCCCTTCTTGTGTAAGCAAAAAACTACTCAGCCGCGTCGGAACTTGATATAATATCTTCCGCTGGCTTGTCTATAACTGCCTCCGTAACAATTTCTTCAACCTTGTCGGCAGCCGCAGTAATTTCATCCGTAATTTCTTCCTGAAGCGGTATATCCCCAGCAGCTTTTTCAACTACATTTTCAACTACAGATTCAGCAGTTTGTTCCGGTTCTTCAGCGGTTTCATGAGGCTCTTCGGTTTTTGTTTCTTCATGAATCTCTGAAGGAGTCTCTGCCGTCTCTGCTGGCTCTGCTGACTCTTCAGGTTCAGGTGTCGCTGCTGGAGTCTCTTCGACGGGCGCAGGAGTCTCCGGTTCAGTTGATTGCGTTGCAGTGTCCTCAAAAGGTGCAGGTGTATCTTCAACCGTTGGAGTTTCTGCAGGTTCAGGTACAGCTTCTGTTTCGGGTTCTGATGGCGTTTCCGTTGCAGGTGTATCTTCAGTTGCCGGGACAGCTTCCGGTTCTGCCGGTGTTTCTTCAGCAGGCGCGGGGGTATCCTCGCTGGCTTCCTCTATGACTATTTCGGGCACAATATCATTTGCTGGTGCCGTTGTGTCTTCCGAGACTGCCGGGCGTGCAAATAACTCTGTGTCATTGATGACTACCTGCGCCTTCTCACGCAATGATGTCTGATATTCCGTTAATCTGCTGCGTTCCTCCTGAGTCGTCAGGGTAGCTTTCACGTCGTTGCTGACCTCTTCATACGGCGTTATGCTGGCTTCAACATGTTCTGTCTTGAGCACAACAGCATAATCATTGCTGGACATGGCTATTACCTGGCTGGGCTGTCCGATGTCAAGCGAGGCTATTGCGCTGAATACTCCCGTGCGGAATGTGCTTGACGGAAGGAATATCGGTGTTTTTGTGATGTTGATCACGTCCTGTGATGCAAGCTCATCACTTGAGGCGATAACGTCCCAGCTTTCACCGGCGGCAAGTTTGGCGTAAAGCACTTCAGCATCTGCACTCGTCCGGAAGTCCGCTATGTGCATGTTGAAGCCTTCAGGACGGGAATATATCAGCGGCTTCATTGTGTCATAGAACTCTATAGCCCTGTCTTCACTGATCACGATTTCGCCGACAGCATTGCGCATTAACTGTTCAACCGCCATCTGACGCGCCAAATTCCTCTTGTAGTCCTCTATCTTTATGCCCGACTGTGCAAGAGCCTGATAGAACGTCTCGCGTGTCGGGTAATACGTGTCTGCATACTCCTTCATTGCACGGTCAGCTTCAGCATCAGATACGCGTATTCCCTTCTCTTCAACCTCACGTGCAAGCTGGGACTCCAACACTGCCTGATCCAGAACTGCCTGATACAGTGCCGGCATGTCAAGTGATACCATGCTCCTTGTGCTGAAAGTCTCCAGATAGTTTCTCAGCCTCCGCTCAAGTTCCGAACGCATCAAAGAACGTCCGTTAATGCTTGCTACCTCGTAATCCGTCATCGTGCCGTCAGCATTGCGGCCGGGAGTACGTCTCGTGCTTCTGCCTTCATACATAAGGAAGGTGGAGAGCAGGAATGCCACGACTATAATTGCCATGACCCATTTCATTTGTTTGCGCAGAAAATTCAACATGATTCAGTAAAACCTTCTCTCTTAAAGTATTTATTTGTATAGTTACTCAGTAATTTTTACGAAATGAAATTTTAGCATACAGCAACCATTTTCACACATCAGCTAAAGATTTGCCCCGCTTCAGCCCCACTTCAAGGTGTTCAACCTCACCGCCCGAAGCAGTCATTATTTCCCTCAATGCTTCAGCGGCATCATCAGCAATGCTCTCCGGGCATTCGCACACAAGAGAGTCATGCACCTGAAGGAACAGTTCGCCTTTGCCGTTATGCGCGTATTCGGTCATTGCACGCCTCGCTATGTCTGCCGCAGTCCCCTGTACGGGCGTATTGATGAGTGCCCGGTCAAGTGCCTGATTCTTTGCGGGTATCTCCTTCACGGGACGGATCCTGCCCGCCAATGTACGTGCGTAGCCTCTGGCCTTTGCATCCTTCACCATGCCCTCAAGGAACGATTGAATGTTCGGGAGTGCCTCAAAGTATCTGGCCATGATTCCTTTTGCTTCTTTCTGCGGAATGCTGAGACGTTCGGCGAGTCCGAAAGCTGTCATGCCGTAAAGCAGCCCGAAATTCACCATCTTTGCCGCCCGGCGCAATTCAGGCGTAACCATCTCCGGAATGACTCCGAATACCCATGAAGCTGTTTCGGTGTGAATATCGCGTTTGTTCCTGAAGGCATCAATCAGCTTTTCCTCTCCCGACAGATGAGCAAGCACCCGGAGTTCAATCTGCGAGTAATCAGCAGCCACAAAAATATTCCCATCATTCACAGGCACTAATCCCGCTTTGATCTTCTCTGCCCACTGTCCGAACGCAGGAATATTCTGCAGGTTGGGATCTCTGCTGCTGAGTCTTCCTGTTCCTGTAGCAGCCGCCTCAAACGTTGTGTGTATGATCCCCTCATTGTCTGCCGCCTTCTGCAGGGGGATCACGAATCCAGTAAGCATCTTCGAGAGTTCACGGTGCTCTAATATAAGTCTCGGTACTGTCCCGTTAGGCAGGAGGGACAGACGCTCAAGGACAATATTATTTGTAGAATATGCTTTGTTCTTCGTCATGTCCGTCGGCTGAAACCCTAAACGATCAAACAGAAGCCATGAAACCTGCTGTGTTGAGTTGAGATTTATGCGGACTCCAGTCTCTTTGATCATGCTTGCTTCTATCTCCGTTATACGTGCCTCTAAATCATCCTGCACTGCTTTGAACTTCTGCGGGGAAATCCTTACTCCGTGAGCTTCCATCTGATTTAATACGGGGATAAGCGGCAAATCTATATCCCTCATCACGGAATCGAGTCCTTCATATTCATGTATCTGTGCTTCAAGGCTTCCGGCAATGTCGGCCAGAGTCTTTGCGGGGTTCTCTGCCTGCCTTATGCCGTCAAGAATCTCCGGGAATCTCGCGCCAGCTTCGTCCGGGTGCAGAAGGTAATACGCGGTCTTGAAGTCCCATACGTCTTTTGCGTCCATTCCGGCAAAAATTCCGGGACTGCTCCTGTGTTCCGTCTTGAAGTCTGCCGTAATGATCCCGCACTCCGGAAGGCGGAATTTCTGCGCTGACTCTATTGCCCGGGTCATGACGGGTTTATCGCTTCCCATATGCTTTAAGACACGCGCAAGGCCAAGACGTGCGGCTAAATCCTCTGCGGCTGGAATGTCAGGTGCAAGGTTAAGGCATTCATTCAGAAAGGTTTTATCATCAGCAAAAACATTCTCACGTAACTTTATGAGATCGTCCCGTGTCCATTGCGCATGTTCAAGCCCGGAAGCCTCAAGTTTTTTTCTCGTGCTTGGTGAGAACTTAGAGATATTCGCATAAATGTCTTCAAGCGTCGGGTAAACAGCAAGTATCTTTTTCGCTCCTATCTCGCCGATACCTGCAATGCCTTTCACGTTGTCGGATTTGTCCCCGATTATCGCGAGGTAATCAGCCATTGATGACGGCATGAACCCGAACTCTGCCTGAAATGCCCCGGAATCGTACACTTCTGCGCCTGAAACCCCGTGCTTCACCGTCCGCATCATAGTTATTCCCGTGCCTATGAGCTGAAACAGATCCTTATCCGCCGACAACACTACGGCCTCATATCCTGCCGCCTGAACTGCACGAGCCGACGAAGCCACGACATCATCAGCTTCAACGCCTTCACGGACAATTACGTTATTGCCGAGAAGCCGCAGCAATTCCTGAAGTATAGGCAGCTGTATCTTGAGTTCTTCAGCTATGGGCTTCCTGTATGCCTTGTAGTCTCTGTATATCTCGTGCCTGAATGTTTTTCCGGGCGCGTCGAAAGCTATTATTGTGCAGTCGGGCGTTAATGTGTCCTGAACACGGAACAGCATATTAGTGAACCCGACAATCATTCCTGTTGGCGTTCCGTCTGGTGCTGTCAGTTTTGTGTTGAGCGCGTGAAATCCTCTGTATGCTAGGCTGTGCCCGTCTATAATAAGAAAAGTTTTTATGCAAATCACCTCGTTATCATTAAAATTACGCTGATAAATTATAATAGTCGGAAAAAAATTTTAACGGAGAATTAATCGCATGGACGAAACAATAAAATACATGATTGATTTTCTTCTTGATGAGATGCCTGAATACAGGGAGGACGCAAAGAGGATTGATGAC
>CAJOES010000054.1:0-6436 GCA_905233455.1 uncultured Synergistales bacterium
CCCAAATCTGAATCATGTTGTAGTCAACATGTGAATGAAGATCTGCAAGTCCCGGAAAAATCACGCACTCATCATCCAAAACTATTATTCCGGTCTCATTTTCATCGAAAGGCCGGACTTCCTGAACTATGCCCTGCAATATTACGAGCGTCCTTTTTTCGCACTTGAAGCCGCCGTCCTCATAGAATACGCAGTTGCCCGCCATCTTGAAGCCTGTGTTTGAAGTTTCCGCATATGCCGCAGTAATTGTTCCATACAGCATACCGGCTATTACTGCCAGCATAAACAGAAAGCCCGTAAATTTATTGTTCCTGCACTTCATGAAAAAAATCCCTCCTCTATAAAATCAAATCCTCCCCCTTAAAGTCAGAGGGAGGATATATTGTTGCTGGTGTCTGCTTACTTGCTGAGTTTGTCTCCGCGTGATACTTCCTTCCCGAAATCAATGAATGAAACTAATTCCCCTTCATTCACCGGCTCGGTAACAACAACCATAGTCTGAGGGTTATACCCTGCCGCTTTCACTGCCTCAAGGTCAACACGCACTACAGGTTCTCCGGCCTTAACCTTGTCCCCCTGCTTCTTGAGGACGGTAAAGCCTTTCCCTTTCATGTTCACCGTATCAACTCCGATATGCACCAGAAGCCCCATGCCGTCAGATCTGCGTACTCCGAAAGCGTGTGCAGTCTCAAATATCATCTCAAGTGTTCCGTTCACCGGCGAACCGATTAAACCGTTCGTGGGGTTGATTGCTATGGTCTGCCCCATTGACTGCTGGGAGAACATTTCGTCCTTCATGTCTTCCGGCCCGACAAATATTCCGTCAGCTACGGCAGCGATCGCATCATCAGGAAGTGCCGGGATTTCCTTAGCCGTTCCTGTCTCTGCTGGATCTAGTTTGCCGTTCTTCGCCCATATGCCGAACATTATCCAGCTCGCCACAAATGCTGACGCCATAGCGATAACCACGCATATTACAGCGTTGGCCAAGTTCATCATCGTGTAGCCTAAAGCCTGACCTTCTGCGCTGGGGATATATGCAGGAAGCACCAAGAGGCCCGGCGAGCCGCCCGCAAATCTCGCAACACGCGTAAGCCCCATATACAGCCCGCCGAGTCCGCCGCCGATCATTGCCGCATACAGCGGGAACGTGAACTTCATGTTTACGCCGTACAGCACCGGTTCAGTGATGCCGAGTATTGCTGTGAGTCCTGCCGATGAAGCCTGCTGTTTTGTGTCCGGGTTCTTGGAGCGCATACCCACAGCAAAGCCTGCCGCACCCTGCGCAACGTTTGAGGGAAGCATACCGATTACGACGGAATCCCATTTGACGGTGGCAAGATTATTCGTGCCGATCGGGATTAGTCCGTAATGCGTGCCTGTCATGACCAGTAACGGCGAGAATATGCCGACGACTGTAGGAACAAGCCAAGGGATAGAGGCATTCATCCACTCAAAGAATATTTTGATGAACTGTGATACCCATGAACCTATAGGACCGAGAAGCGTAATCATTACTGTTCCGCCGATTACAAGACTTACGAGCGGGACGGAGAAGAATTTTATTGCTGTGGGCGAAATCTTCTGCATGTAATGTTCAACATATGACATGAACCACACGCCAAGAATTATCGGGATTACTGACGAAACATATACGGCCTTAGTTACGTGGATTAAGCCGAAAAGTGTTACTGCCTCTGCTCCGGTCATGAGGGCATTGAATGACGGGTAAACCAGAATACCCGCCAATGCTAAAGCGTTGCCCTGATTGCATTTGAATTTTCTTGCACACGACGCGGCTAACAGTATCGGCATGAAGTAATATGCCGCGTCTCCCATTGCATTTAAGATGGTGTATGTCTGCGTACCTGTTTTCAGCCAGCCCATAGTAACAAACAGTGCCATAAATGCCTTCAAGAGACCTGCGGCGGTGATTGCCGGGATAATCGGCTGGAATATGCTTGCTATGCTCTCAAGAAGTTTGCTCAGCTTTGAGCGGTTGTCTTCCTTCTCTGCATTAGGGTCATCAATGGCGGCGGCAGATTCGAATCCTCCAACTGCAATGACCTCCTGATACACCTGCGGAACGTCCGGACCGATCACGATCTGATACTGTCCTCCAGCATTCACAACAGACAGAATGCCTTTGGTATTCTTCAATGCTTCAGTGTCTGCTTTGCTGTCGTCCACGAGCGTAAACCTTAATCTTGTTGCACAGTGCACTACGCCTTTTACGTTCAGTTTACCGCCGATAAGTCCAAGTATCTTTTTTGCCAGTTCGTTATAGTCCATAGTATTAATCTCCTTCCTTCAAACTTGCTCCTCTGGTATCTATAACTTTCTTATACCAATAGAAGCTGTCTTTGCGTGAGCGTTTCAGAGTTCCTTTGCCATTGTCGTCCTTATCGACATAAATGAAGCCGTAACGTTTCCTCATCTCCCCGCTGGAAGCACTCACCAGATCTATGCACCCCCAAGCCGTGAAGCCCATAACCGGAATTCCGTCCTCAGTGATTGCGTCTCTCAATGCCAGCAGGTGTGCTTTCAGGTATTCGATCCTGTATGTGTCGTGAATGCTTCCGTCAGGCTCTACGGTATCATTTGCTCCGAGTCCGTTCTCCACGACAAATAACGGCTTCTGATAGCGGTCATAGAGTGTGTTGACAGTAACGCGCAATCCGAGCGGGTCAATCTGCCAGCCCCATTCAGTATTCTTCAGGTAGGGATTGATGACTGAACGGAATACAGCATTGCCGGGCTTTGCGTGTTTGGCGAAAATCTCAGTGTCTGCGGTGGTGCACCGTGAGCAGTAATACGAGAACGCAACAAAATCTACAGCTCCATTCTTGAGCGTTTCAACGTCCCCGTCAGCAAAAAGGCCTGTTATTCCTGCGTGTTCAATGCGTTTCAGTGCCCACACAGGATACTCGCCGCGTGCCTGAATGTCCGTGAAGAAGTAATTGTCCCTGTCCTTTTCGAGGCCGTCCCATATGTCTGCAGGATTGCATGAATACGGGTAGAACTGTCCAGCAGCCAGCATACAGCCGACCATTGAGCCGGGCATAAGCTCATGTGCAAGCTGTACGGCCTTAGCGGAAGCAATCAGCTCATTGTGTGCGGCAGTGTATTTCACGCGCTCTTTGTCTTCGCCCTCAGTGAAATATATTCCTGCTCCCATGAATGACATGTGCAGAAGCATGTTGATCTCATTGAACGTTATCCAGTACTTTACGAGCCCCTTATAGCGCGTAAATATTGCCCGGCAGTATTTGAGGTAAGCATCAATCATTCTTCTGTCTCTCCAGCCGCCGTATTTCTCGATCAGTGCTATGGGTGTGTCGAAATGGTCAATAGTCACGAGCGGTTCAATTCCGTACTTCCTGCACTCAAGGAACAAATCCTCATAGAATTTCAGCCCGGCCTCATTGGGGGTATCATCATCGCCGTTGGGTAATATCCTCGTCCATGCGATAGAGAGCCTGTAGCACTTGAAGCCCATCTCCGCGAACAGTGCAATATCCTCCTTGCAGTGATGGTACATGTCGATTGCTTCATGCGATGGATACGTGTAGCCGTCCTCACATGCAAGCATCTTCCGTTCACCGCGTGATACCTTCATGCGGTCAGGCCCGGCTGGTATTACGTCAACGCTTGAGAGTCCGCGCCCGTCAGTGTCGTATGCACCTTCGCACTGATTGGCGGCAGTAGCTCCTCCCCACAGGAAATTTTCAGGAAACAAAGCCATGCAGTAAATTCCTCCTTCGAAAAATAAATTTTATTGGGTGAGTAAATAATAACATTAAAGGCTTTTTTCTGGTTTACGTCTTATTGCAGAGTATAAATTCATCAGCATGAATAAAGCAGATATGCTCCCTATGAATAGCCACGTGCCTAGCTGCTGGCCTTTATACATAATACCTAATTGAAGCGGAGACAAGTAGAGCAGATAAAATAATTTATGCAGCTTATGCCCCCCCCCCAATCCGTTAAATGACGTAATAATTGCAGGAAACAAATACAGTCCGCAATATGAGCCTGTGTTTGCAGGAAGAAATATTATGCCGAGAGCTGAAAGAGTTAGTGCCATGTATTCTGACTTCATGAATACTGAAAGTATCAGAGCACATACTGCTAATATCTTGACCAGCATACCTCCTCCTGCAGCAATATAATAAGATACCGTTGTATTAATACCTAGTACTTTCAGAAAGTGATAAATATAATGGTTCATACTGAAAAGCGGTTCTATGCTCCTCGTTACGCTGCCGTATGCTATAGAATTTGCAGCAAGGTTCTTCAAAATACGGGGGATATTTTCAAAACCGTGCTCAAAGAACAAAAACGGAAGAAGGCCAAGCAGTATACTGATTAACACCGCACTGAAAAATTCGCGGTACATTTTCTTTCTTATGTATAACAGACCGAACATAGCAGGCCACACCTTAAGCACAGCAGTTAAAGCCAGCATAACCACAGCAAGCTGACGCAAAAACTTATTCCCATCATCATAGAACGCAAGAAAAACCATAGTGCATGACGCACTGATGATTATAAGATTGCCTCTCTCGACAGCTCTAATGAAAAACCCGGATAACAGAAGCGGAACAAGAATTAATTTGCTTACATTGTATTTTTCGCACAGTGCCTTCAATGAAAAATAGAACATAAAGCATGAAACCAGAGTAAAGAAAACCATAGAGATCAAAGCAGGAATGCTTCCCCAGCAGTCATGAAGGGACATAGCAGAATAATTATCGAACCTAGTGAACGGGAACAGAATCATATACGCTAAAGGCAGATAAATTTTTTCATGTGTAGGTTCTGTAAAATACGGGTTACGGTCTGCAATATACCGCAGAACATTAAAGAAGTCCGCCATAAAGTCCTGCCCTTCCCTAAAAAATATTGTACGTTGCATACCATCAGGAAAAAGCACCAGAAGAACCCAATGACACGCCAGCAGAACCAGAAAGACAGCCGTAAACTTCTGCAGCGGAGACAAGTGATTATTTTTCACGCAAAAAACCTCCTGTAAATATAATTGAGAATGGAATATATAATAGCATCAGCAAAAACTACAAACAGGAGGCATGAATAAACTTGAAGCAAAGACTTGCAGATTACGTTGCTGATTTTCTCGTGTCGCATGGAGTAACTGACTGCTTCAGCGTTGTAGGCGGCGGGGCAATGCACCTAAATGACGCTTTAGGCCACAAGGACGGCCTGAAGGTTACTTACTGCCATCACGAGCAGGCATGTGCAATCGCGGCGGAATCATATGCACGAATCGATAACCGTATAGCGGCTGTATGCGTTACGACCGGGCCCGGAGGAACTAACGCACTGACAGGAGTCCTATGCGGATGGCTGGACTCTATCCCTATGTTCATCATCAGCGGCCAGGTACGTTACGACACAACAGCACGTTATGCGAAGAAATTGACCGGCGCAAATCTCCGCTCGCTTGGAGATCAGGAATACGACATAGTGAAGTCTGTAATGCCTATGGCGAAATATGCCGTTATGCTCAAAGACCCCATGAAGATCCGCAGAGTCCTTGAGCGTGCATGGCATCTCGCAACAACAGGAAGACCCGGCCCGGTATGGATAGATATACCGCTTAACTTTCAGGGGGCAGTGATCGAGACGGACGAACTTGAAGCCTATGACTCCTCAGAGGACGACAAAAACCTCCCCCCGGCTGTCAGTGATGATACGGTGAATGAAGTCATATCGAAGATACGAAGCGCAAAACGTCCTGTGCTTTATGCAGGTTACGGTATAAGGCTTTCAGGAGGATATGAATATTTCAGGCAGGCAATAGAGAAGCTCAGCATTCCCGTAGTAACTTACTGGAACGCTGTAGACTTGATCGAGAATGATCACCCCTTGTACTGCGGAAGAGCCGGGAACATGGGAGACAGGCCGGGAAATTTCGCGGTGCAGAACGCTGACTTAGTGCTCGCAATCGGCACAAGAATATCTATACGTCAGGTCGGCTACAGCTGGGATACTTGGGCAAGAGCCGCCGAAGTAATCATGGCTGACGCTGACAGGAACGAAATGAAGAAACATACGATTCATGTTGATATGCCGGTATGGGCAGACGCAAAAGACTTTCTGCACAAGCTCAGTGATGCCGTGAAAGTCCATAGCGTATTTTCCGGTGATGAGTGGCTGAATGCCTGCCGCAGATGGAAGCGGGAATATCCTGTAGTTACTCCGGAGCATTACAGGGAGAACGGGACAACTGTGAACGTATATGCGTTCATCGACTATCTGAGCAGCAGACTCCCGGAGAACAGCTTGACGGTCGTATCAAACGGTGCCTGCTGTGTTGCAGGGAGTCAGGCATACAGAATTCAGAGAGGCAGCAGATTCATCAACAACAATGCTACTGCATCAATGGGTTACGGCCTGCCTGCATCAGTCGGAG
>CAJOES010000054.1:6441-26750 GCA_905233455.1 uncultured Synergistales bacterium
GGGGGGGGGGTATGCGATTACGTGATATGCCTTGAAGGCGATGGAAGCATAATGATGAACCTTCAGGAACTCCAGACGATAATCACAAATAACCTTCCCATAAAAGTATTTCTCATCAACAATCAGGGCTATCATTCAATCAGGCAGACGCAAAGAAATTTATTCTCTCATCATTCGCATGTAGGCATAGGCCCGGAGTCCGGGGATCTTTCATTTCCGGATTACAGCAAGATTGCTTATGCTTTCGGCTATAAGTATTTCAGCGCGCACAGCAACAGTGAAATGAAACATGCTGTTGATGAGGCTCTTGAATGCGAGGGTGCAGTTTTCTGCGAGATATTCACCGACACAGCACAGAACTTTGAACCCAAGAGCAGCACAAAGAGGCTTGAAGACGGCTCACTGTTCAGCCCTCCGCTTGAGGATTTAGCACCATTCCTGCCGAGAGATGAACTGAAGCATAACATGTTCATTCCGTTAATTGACGAACAGCCATAAAGGCACAAAAAAGCCGGGACACTCTCACAGCTCCCGGCCTTGTTATTTATCCTTTACTTCTTACATATACCGTCAAGCCATTCAAACAGCTCCGGAAGGTCATAATTGCCGTCATGGGGAACATTCCACGGAGCAGCTATATCCGCCTCAAATCCTGCATCCCTGAGCTTGAGCGCGAGAATTGCCGGGATTGCCAGCGACGTATCACGATCCTTAGCCCCGTGCCTTATGCGCCAGTATTTTGCCGTGTCCACACCCTTTACGCCGATAAAGTTCATCGGGTTCATGAGCCTGATTACCTCCGCGTCCGCAATAGGTGCTCCTTCTGCCGTTGAATGCGTGTATGAATACTCCGTAAAATGCTTGTCGCCAAATTCATTATTCTCGAATGAGCCGTTATTCAGCGAGTCAAAAGCCGGAGCAGCCTTCATTCTTGTAGCCCATACAGCATACTTGTGCAGATCCATTCCCGTAACCTTTCCGTCCTCAACCGTGAGCCAGTCAAGCCCCGTAACATATTCGCCGCGGTCAATAGCTCCCTGTGCAGACGCGATATAGAGCCCCTCGACGAAATCTCTGAATGTTCCATTGCCTTCAGCGTCAAGTGTGTAGCCTTTGAGGTTCAAGCTGTTGAGATATGCAGGGAACGCCGCCTTCAGTGCATCGGAAGCAGCCTTCATGTTGTCGTCCATCTCGCGTGCCGGGCCCATGTAGTATGTGTTCACACCGTTGAAGACCCATTCATACGGCATGTCAGCATTCTCCAGGTTGGTGATGGGACAGTACACGACTGACGCAAAAATATCGTCGCGTTCATCTTCTGCACCGACAGCCTGCAGGTAGGGTTCATACTCCGGAGCATTGCCCGTAGCTCCCAGCAGTGATGACAGTGCACCGCCCGCGCTGAGGCCGTCAGATATTATCTTTTCCGTGTCCCCTGCCGGCAACATGTCCTTGTTGTGCCGTACCCACCTTACAGCCGCCTTGTAGTCCACGATTAGTGCCGGAGCTTTGCCGTTCGCGAGAGTCCTTCCCCTTATTGCCGGAGAGATCACAACATAGCCTTTCGACAGTGCATACAGTGCTACGTTAGGCGTTCCGTGCCTAGAGTCGTTCGCAGGTATGAACTGTTTGCCGGGCATGTAGCCGCCGACTCCGTTGGGCATAAGTATTGGTGCTGTCTTGGCCGTGTAGCCGTTAATGCTCTCACCGTGAAAATACTCTTCAGGCACGTAGATATTCAGCCGCTGGTACTCTGGTTCTACAGGATTCTTGACGTAGGGAATATCCAGCCATGAACGGAACGTTACGAGCTTGTCCCCGGCTAAAAGCGTCTGTGATACCCTGTTGCCCGGAGGCATGGTGATAGAGTCTGCCGGGCCGTTTGCAAAATCTGCTGCATATGAAACCGAATAAAGAGCAAGCACAATAATAACTGCGCACAATAATTTGAAACGCATAACACTACATCTCCTTCTATATCTTATGGAAAGTTTATGGATAAGTTGATTCTATCATCTGTATGAAACAGTAAAAAAACGGGGACATCGATCAGACACCCCCGCCTATCTACAATTCAGACTAAATATTGATTCCTGCATTCCTGAATATCTTTATGACATCATTAGCTGACCTGTAGCCGATCTCCTGCGCTAATTCGTTCCCTTCCGCGTCCCTGAATATCAGCACGGGCACATAGCGAACCTTGTACTGTTCCGCCACGTAGGGATTATCTTCAAGATATATATAGCTGGTGGAAATTTTATCCGCATAATCTTTCCGGAGTTCGCCGAAAACCTTTTGCATCTGACGGCAGGCCGGACATGTTTTGGTTGACAGCATAGTTACTGACGGAAGGTCAGCCCAAGCGCACGAACATACCAGCATCACAAAAATTACGGCAGATATAAATTTCAGCTTCATTTTTTTACACCTCACAGTTTTTTGCTATTGTATCAGAAATCAGGAATAAGAATAATGAATTGCGCTATAATTTCACAATTAAATAACGAACTTTTCAGAGAGGAGCATACTTTTAGCAGATGGAAGAAAAAGGACAGATCATAAGTACCTGCGATATTGACAACAATCTTGCTCTTCAGATATGGACTAAAGGCAGAATGCCCCGCCTGTCTATCCTCAATAAGAGCAAAAATTCCCGCAAACTGATTCAGATTGCATGGATTGAGAACAAAGAACGCACATTATCTATTCAGGGAAGGCGCAGAGGCCAGACATCAACATATACTGTAAAAGACTTTGAACCGTTTGTGCGGAAGATACTTGCTGAATACGCCTCAAAGGGCAATTTTAAGGTAAAGTTTCTGAAGCTCGTTGTAGACCTTGAACGGGCACTGAATCACCCTGAAGTTATTTCACATGAAAGAGATTTTGCCATGATGACAGAAGAAAAACGCTCGTCATTATGGATTGCAGAGTGCACCGGAGATGATAAGGGAATCGGAATATTTCTGCCGTTCTTCCCGATGAATGAAGCAGAAACCGAAGCAGCACCGGATGAAAAGCTGGAGTTCAATGAGCTCAAGATGCGCACGACTGAAGGGCTGATGAAGACGGGAGTCCCTGCCGCGCTGAAGAAGGCTAATCCGGAACGCTGGCACAATACGGTTAGGGTTACTGCGGCGGCTATGCTGTTGGGATTCTCTTACTGCGGGGCTGACGGCACGAAGATGGCTGAAGCAATCTGGAGTGAGGGAGAGAAGATACAGCCCACACAGCCGGGACAGATCATACCAATGAAAGTTCCCGCAAAAAAGATCTCGATACATGATGCGGCACTCGGAAGGCTGGGACACAAGATGACCGCATATATACGCCACTATTATTATCTCGACAAAATAAAGGTTGAATACATACAGGACAGCGATACGGTGATACAGAAGGCAGGATTCGCCAAAAGCAGACGGATTGATTTCGGCGTTGGTGCTCTGGGCGATGTCCCTTACAGGGTTACATTCTATGTGAATGAAACTGACGGTATGACTGCTTTCGGGTGTGTCCCCAAAATGCAGACTTCAAGACATACAGGAGACATACTCATAACCCTTCCTACAGAGACATACAATGAAGCACTTGAAAATGACTCTATGGCAAACAAGGATGAATTTTTCACTTTGACGCGTTTGTTATGGGCCAGGCAGTATTCAAGATGGTATCAGAACATAAAGCCTTACGTTGCATCTTTCTGCGGACTGGTGAACCAATGAGAAAATTTTTGTGCCTGACAGTTTTTCTGCTGGCATTTTCAGCGTCTTTGTCCGAAGCATCACAGCCAAGAAGGTTATCTGTAGTGATATTCCCTACAATCAACTCAGCCGGCATAGAAATATGGGAGAGTAAATATTACCCCTATAACGTGCTGGATCAGAAGATGGCGAATTACCTTGAGGAACTCTACAAGCGTTCGCCTCTGGTTGAAGCCCGGACACTGGATGAAGAGGCCATGAACCGCTGGCTTTCAGGATCACGGCGCGGTGATGATATGGCAGTACAGCTTGAGCTGTATTCTGCTACGCTCAAGAGCAAACATGTTGTAGGGACATATGATTCCGGAAAGGTTCTGCTCAGGCTCAGAGTGTTTGACTCGCGAAGGGTGCAGGAGCTTGCTGTGAGAAATGTTAAGGGGACTGACAGAAGATTTACGCTTGACGATGATGAATCGCTGTTCATCTTCAACATGGCACTTAAAGGGCTTGACCGTCCGTTCAATGAGGGCATTGACTGGCTTGGCCTCACGAACAACTACAAGGGGCAGAACATGAGCCGTCCGACATGGCAGCAATTCCAGAACTCCCTTCACTGGCAGGCCATCAAGAACGCCATCAATGAAGCCTATGATCAGTCAATGCAGCAGATACGCAACGCAATACGGAGCAATGAGCCTGATTCACAGCTTATGGCAACCGATAACTTCTCGACATCATACGGCACTGTAGGGAGGATACTTGCACCCACAGCAACAGCCACCAAGAAGAAGCGGGACTATATCATCTCGCTCGGCAGGTATGCTGACGGCGCAAAAGATTCCGTGAAAGTCGGTGAGGTGCTCAACGTCATGAGGGCTGATACATACGTTACGGTTGTCCCTGAAGACCCGGTTGTAGTCCTGCCTAAAGTTGTAGGAAAAGTGAAAGTGATAAAGGTTTATGATGATAATGCTGTTGTGCGCGTGGTAAAAGATGATAAAAAAGAGCCTGTTACCCTTCAGGATATAGTAGTTAAGCAGACGAGAATGACAGGGAAGTGATTATTATAATGAAGAAAATTTTTTGTTTCTTTTGTTTTTTTTGTCTTGTATTTATTGAAACGTCATTTGCACAGGACGATGACAGCACGCCTTATATGCCGTATGCAATACCGCAGAGGGTAGGCACAGATCAGGCATCACCGCAGAATACCCAGCCTTCAGCTACGCAAAAAACTGCTTCTGCAAAAAAATCTTCATCAAAGAAGAAGACTGCACCGGCCAAGAAGAAAACTGCATCAGCATCAAAGAAGACTGCCGCCTCCAGAATGTCATCATTACAGCAGGGGATAGCACTAATGCAGCAGACTAAATATGAAGCTGCCCGCCCGTATCTGCTCAAGGCCATACAGGAGGAAAAGAACAATCCTAACGCATGGTACTGGTACGGTGTCTATCATGAAAGGACAGGAGGCTATCATCAGGCGCAGTATTTCTACGCAAAGGCCGTAACGATTGACCCGGCATTTGAGCCGTTATCGCGCATAGTCTTTCAGCCCAACGACAGCGACAAGACTCCGTTATGGGATCCTAAACGTCCTGCAAGGGTGTATGAAATCCAGGCATCAAACACCGGGGGCATAGGTTCAGTTACGCCGAACTCTCTCGGGCTGTCGAGCTTTCCTTCAGCACCGAACGATCCCGAAACGCCCAGAGTCCCCGTGTACGTTCCGCCTGATCCCGGGACTTCACCGCTTAACGGTGATTCGTGGAATGCAGGAATATATGTCCCGCCTTCCCGCAGTGAGCTGGGTCTCAATGAGGGAAATTCAGCCGTGTACGTTCCGCCAAGTTCGCAGGGAATAATCGCGAAGGACAGTGCTACATACAGGCAGGTTACGGAGATTCCCATATACAGACAGCCCGACGGCACAACTGCAAGGGTATCATCAGCTCAGGACGATAGAATCATACGTGCAGATTTACCGCTGTATACGCCTCCAACGCCTGAAGAACAAGCGGCAAGGCAGGCACAGCAGGTACGGACTCCTGCAGTTGCGTCAACAGCCTCAGCCGAACGGAAGACAGCATCAGTCCCGGCATCAAGAGTAGTGCGCCAGAATACAGCCCGAAAGAGGACAACAACGACTACTGCAAGACCTGCCGTTACAGCTCCTGCAACAAAGAGAGCTACGCCGACTCGGACTCCTGCAACACGCACGGCATCACGGGACGCAAGACCGACAAGGCCAGCAACGCCAGCTACACCGCGGACTCCTGCAACGACACAGGCACGGCCGGCACAACCAGCAGCACCGGCCCGGACTCCAGCGCAGACTCCTGCACGTCCAGCACAGCCGGTTACGCAACAGAGACAGCCTGAACCTGCACGGACAGTTGAGCCGGAAACGACTTCAGACACTTCCGCTTCAAGGAATTCTGAATATATGCCGCCTGTAGGACAGTATTCGCCTGATCCCGGGACAATCTCAGAGACACCGATACCTCCTGTAGGGCAGGGCGGACAGGATTAGAGGAGATGATGAACATGAAGAGATTTTTGCTTGCGTTGGTATTACTGCCGGTGATGGTTTCGTGTGCTTGGTCTGCAGAAAATGCAATACTCGTGAAACAGCCAGCATATCATCACATGAGCTTCTATGTATTCAAGCCTTCAGGTGTTCCGAATGAATTTTACGTTACGTTTGACGGCTATTACGTATACCGTGATGCAAAAGGGGTATGGCATTATGCTTCTGCTGAAAGTTCCGGAATACTCAAGACCGGCTATGTTGTGGGTTCTGTGATCCCGTCGGTGGTGAGGCTGAAGCCCTACAACGGCAGAACAGCTTCCGTAGCTCCCGTTCTCGGCACTGACAGGGCAAACGTATCAGCGTCGGAAGCAGATCCGAAATCTTCCCGCGTAACGTATACTCCTCCGAATTCAGATCTGGATAAAGTATCAGAACTTTCACCGAACGCATCAGACTGGACGCAGAACTCAAATTTTATGGCAGTCAGCAACTGGAAGAGCACTGTAGACAGCATTGCGGTAATCAGCAGGCCGGCTATCCCGGTGGCATGGAAGGGCGATTATCCTGAAGTGATTTACGCGTGGACGGGAGTGCAGTGGCGGCAGATTAACTCAAAGGGCACTAAAACTTCAATGATGAGTACTATACGCCGTGAATTGTATGATCTGACCGTCTACACCAACCAGCTTAACCGTCTTCACTGGACTGGCGAGGATACATTAATACTTGCGCAGATGGCGGAGAGCTGGGGCTATAAGTGGCAGGGGCTAATTATTCCCGGGAGGGTTTATTGATGAGTGTGAAAAGATTTTTGCTTGCGTTTCTTGCTGTCATGATTGCGGCTTCATGCGCGGGTGCAAAGCTGTACGTTACTGAGCCGCTGTTAGTCCCGCAGTCCCCGTATGCAGGAATGACATTTTATGTTTATCGTCCCTACAACATGCCGAAGGACTGGTACGTAACTCTTGACGGCTACCCGGTACGCAAGAACAAGGACGGAACATGGGTATACGGAACGATGGAAGGCCCTAATCTTGTTGCAACGAATTACGTTGTAGGTTCTGTTGTGCCGTCAATGGCAGGTCTGACGAAATATATCAGTGATATTCAGGTGTCCGAAATGCGCACGATTCCGGAAAGCGAGATGATTCAGGTTCAGCAGAAATCATATACCCGCTCACAGATGGCGCAGGGGCAGACGCATTCAACGTATATTCCGTCATGGGCATTCAGTCCGGCATTCATGGGTATAGGTAACTGGAAGGGGACTGTTGACCGTATAGGAGTGCTGAGAGATCCTGCCGTCCCGGTTGCATGGAAGGGACAGCATCCGAAGGTTGTATACGTCTGGACTGGCAGTTCATGGTATCAGGTGCAAAAGAAAGAATCACAGACACCTCTGCAGGCATTGCGGCATGATTACGCGGTTATAAAACGTTTGGTGCGTCAATCGGGCTTCAAGTGGTATCAGCAGGATATGCCCATACTTGCAGAACAGGCAAAGAAATGGGGATATTACTGGCTGGGGGAAGTGAGTATAACTAAGTAGAAATGCAAAGGGGGGGCGGGCGGGGATGGAATGTGAAACATTCCACGTTTTTGTGTGCTGATATAATGCAGAGAAAACAGAAAGAGGAAATTTATCCATGAATGTTTTTCTCATATACAGCGCGCCTTCAAACGGCCTCATCATAAACTTCACCAACGCAATCACACGCAATGACACTAATGCAATCAGCAAGATTCTTCACGAGCTTATAGCTGCCTCATTCCGGAACAACTGCGCTTCCGGCAATTTGTGGCACAACCACCTGACATATTTTCTCCTGAACAACGAGAACCCTTTTGCCCTTGCATGTGAACGCCGCAAATCTCCTAAAGGATCAATGAAGGATTTAGCCCTTCATGATCTGGCCATACTGCATAAGCTGTTCAGGCTTGAGCATGACTGCATGAAGTATGTTCGTGATTTCAGGGGAGACGGAAATACATTAATCTGCGAACTTTCAGCAAGACTCGCGGCATCAAAGACTCCCGAAGAAATGTATGAACATGTTACGGCTTTCTATGAGCGTTACGGCGTGGGTACTCTGGCATTCAGCCGGGCATTCAGGCTTTCAGGCAGTGAACTTGTTGCTGTCGGTAATGTCGGTAACGTTCGGCTTGATGACCTTGTAGGGTATGAACTGCAGAAACAGGAGCTTGTTGCGAACACGGAAGCGTTTGTGTCGGGGCTTCCGGCAAATAACGTCCTGCTTTACGGCGACGGGGGCACGGGGAAATCTACAAGCGTAAGGGCTGTGCTGAATGAGTTTGCACCGAGAGGCCTGCGCGTGATCGAAATGTACAAAGAACAGTTCAGGGATATTCTGAGGCTCACGGAATTATTGAGGAAGAGAAACTACAAGTTCATTATCTTCATTGATGATTTATCGTTTGAGGAGGACGAAAGCGAGTACAAATACTTGAAGGCTGTAATTGAAGGCGGGATTGAAGCAAGGCCGGATAACGTTCTGATATATGCGACATCAAACAGGCGGCACATAATACGCGAGGTATGGAGCGACAGGGATGACATGGAACACAACGGAGATATTCACCGTTCCGACACTGTAGAAGAAAAATTATCGCTGGCTTCACGCTTCGGTGTTGCAATCAATTATTCCAGCCCTACACGTCAGGCATATCATGATATTGTGCGGACTCTGGCGAAAGAGTCAGGGCTTAATGTCGGTGATGATGAGCTTATTGCAGGAGCAGACCGCTGGGAGATAAGGCACGGAGGCAAGACAGGAAGGACGGCAAGACAGTACATAGATTACCTTCTTGGCCGCAAATAGGAATCAGCTCAGGGCAGACATTGCAGCACGGCCTGCCCTGAAACACTCTCAGCCTTTCAGCATTTGCATCTTCTGCGCAACATACGCTTTAACTTCCTTCATTCCGTAAGCACCGTATTTTTTCGGGTCAAAGCCTTCTGGTTTTTCCTTCATGTATTCCTTTACGCCACGTGTGAACGCAATGCGCAGATCCGTAGCGTAATTGACCTTGCATATTCCCAGCTTCATGGCCTCGGTAACCTGTTCGTCCGGGACTCCTGAAGTGCCGTGCAGGACTAACGGAATGCTGACGAGTTCATGAATTTTCCTGAGCACGTCAAAATTCAGGTGAGGAATTCCCTTGTAGACACCATGAGCAGTCCCGATACCTACAGCCAGCGAATCACAGCCTGTACGCGCAACAAACTCTTCTGCTTCTTTCGGGTCTGTGTATGGGTTGTCCGTGCCTCTGTTGTCGAGATCGTCCTCTTTCCCTCCGACCCGGCCAAGTTCGGCCTCAACAGGAACATTCCCTGCATGGCAGACATCAGCAACCGATTTCGTGAGAGCTATATTTTCATTGAATGGTAATTTGCTCCCGTCTATCATGATTGACGTATACCCCACGCGGAAAGCATGAACTGCCGCAGCGAAACTGTCCCCGTGATCCAGATGGCACACAACAGGAAGGCTTGTGCGCTGTGCGGCGGCTCTGATGTTCGCAAAGTACATATCTGCTCCTGCATAGCGTATAGTGCCGGGAGTTGTCTGCATTATTACGGGTGATTTTGTCTCTTCGGCGGCATTCAGGACAGCTATAGCCATCTCCATATTTTCGACGTTGAACGCTCCAACGGCATAATGATTCTTCTGAGCGTCCCTCAAAAGTTCATATGATGTTACGAGCAATTTATTTATTCACTCCTTAATTTTATGTGTGGGAAACTTCATGAAATGGTGCGGAGGAGGGGACTTGAACCCCTACGTCTATGACACCAGATCCTAAGTCTGGCGCGTCTGCCATTCCGCCACCCCCGCGAAAGTTTCTATATTGTATCACGCCAGCGCGCTAACGGGCACTTCCATAGGATAATTTCCATCAAAACATGCCTTGCAGTAAGAATCTTCTCCGCAGACTTCCCGCAGGCTGTCTTCACTGAGATACGTAACGGAATCTGCACCGAGATATTCGCATATTTCTTCAGGCGATTTCTGTACGGCAATAAGTTTTTCCCTGTGAGGCGTATCGATCCCGAAATAGCATGAGTATCTGACCTCTGGAGATGCCGCGAACACATGAATCTCCTTCGCTCCCTCGTCCCGTAACAGCCGTACAATCCTGCGCAGTGTTGTCCCTCTCACGATAGAGTCATCAATCAGGATTAACCTTTTGCCCTCTATGTTATGTCTTATGGTGGCTAGCTTGATTCTTACAGCGTCCTCACGCAAAGCCTGATCCGGAAGTATAAATGTCCTGCCCATGTACTTATTCTTGATGAGTCCTTCGCCGTAGGGAATACCCGACGCTTCTGCATACCCTATAGCCGCAGGAATGCCCGAATCCGGAACTGCCATCACAACATCAGCATCAATCTTCTTCTGGCCTGCAAGTTTCATTCCGCACCGTCTCCTGAACTCATACACGCTCACGCCGTCAACGACAGAATCAGGCCGCGCAAAATACACCATCTCGAACACGCAAAGATTCTTCCTGCACCACCTTGAAGGCTCTATGCTGTGCAGTCCTTCACGGTCAATGATGACGATTTCCCCCGGCGTAACGTCCCGCACAAAGTCAGCGTCAAGTGCTTCCAGTGCGCATGTCTCCGAAGCAAGAACCCATCCGGAATTTTCCGGAAGCCTGCCTATGCACAGCGGGTGAAGTCCGTACGGATCCCTAACGCCAATCAGCTTATCCCAGATTGTAATCAAGAGTACATACGCACCCTTGATGAGGCTCATAGCGTTTTTGATCCCGGCCTCAATTCCCCGCGTTCCGTGCTGGCATATCAGGTTCAGTATAGATTCAGAGTCTGTTGTAGTGTGGAATATTACCCCTTCATCCGTCAGCATTTCCCTCAAACTATCGGCATTCACTAAATTTCCGTTATGCGCTAAGGCGATTTCACCGAGACGGCATGAGGCGGCTAAAGGCTGTGCACTCCTCTCGCTCCCGTCTCCGGCAGTGGAGTAGCGTACATGCCCGATAGCGATACTGCCGGGAAAATTCTTCAGCGCATCTCCCCTGAAGACCTCACCGACAAGCCCCAATCCTTTGCGCAGTTCCATAGTCCCCTGATGATTGGCGGCAATTCCTGCGCTCTCCTGCCCCCTGTGCTGTAACGCGTATAACCCGTAATAGACCAGATGAGAAGCGTTTTTGCCCTCATCGTTGCAATATACACCGATCACTCCGCATTCCTCGTGTAATTTGTCCTCAAGCATTAGTGATTCGCCTGAACATCTCGTTATAGGCTTCCTCAACGTTTCCCAAATCTCTCCTGAACCTGTCCTTGTCGAGCTTCTCGTTTGTCTTTGCGTCCCAGAAGCGGCAGGTATCAGGCGAGATCTCATCAGCAAGAATGATTGTGCCGTCAGGAAGTCTGCCCGCCTCAATCTTGAAGTCAATCAGTTTCACACCGACACCAGCAAAAAACTCTTTCAGCACATCATTGACCTTATAGGCAAGTTTCCGTATTGCGTCGAGTTCAGGCTCGCTCACTATGTCCAGTGCTAATATATGGCTGTCGTTGATGAGGGGATCATTGAGCGCGTCGTCCTTGAGGGAAAATTCAAGCGTGGGATTCTTGAGCTGTCTTCCTTCCTCCACACCGTAACGTTTCGAGAATGACCCTGCGGCAACGTTGCGTATGATGATTTCGAGCGGAACAATCTTTACTGCCTTCACGACTGTCTCGCGATCACTGAGCTGCTCAACATAATGAGTCTTTACCCCGTTCTTCTCCAGAAGCTGAAACATTAGGTTGCTCATCTTGTTGTTGATTACGCCCTTTCCCGCAATAGTACCGCGCTTTACACCGTTGAAGGCTGTAGCATCGTCCTTGTATTCAACAATGTAATATGACGGGTCAGAAGTGGCGAAAACCTTTTTGGCTTTCCCTTCGTAGAGCTGGTTCATTTTCTTGATGTCCATGTACAAAACTTCCTTTCATGTGAAACGTGAAAAAATATTATACCCGATAAGCCTTTGGGGCAATGACAACAGAAAATCTATTGCTCCTCATCGCCGCTGTAATCAAAGAAATCTTTGCGATGGCGATACCATAAGAACATAGCCAGCCCTCCGAATGCAAAACCTGCACCAAGCCCCATGACTACATAATCAGTATTTACGCCTTCACCGAACAAAGAACTTCCGTAGCCTGCAAGGGCATAACCAAACGCGATAACGCTTAACATTGAAAGAGTAGTAATAAATAAACGCATAGGCTTTATTGAACTCCTTAAAGAAAAATGACGATAATAAACAATACCCCAGTATCAAATACTGATTACAAATTTTACACGAAGGAGCTGTTTTATATGCGAAAATTCTTGTTGCGCATATTCGTTTTCGCTGTGGCTGCTGTATCCTCTTCCCTGTCTTGCTTTTCTGCATCACAGGCTGAAACTGTGCAAGGTGAATTCCTGCCTCTGTCACCTGTGTATCTGGAATGGCTTAAAGAGCAGGAGAAAAGCGAAAATCCTTCAGTGCCCTATTACAGCGATTCAGGTATTGAGACATATCCTACAGGAGATATACCCAGCCCTATAGACTTATCACACCTTGAGGACAATCCACCCCGCTTAGATGACGGCAATTCGCTTGCACCTGTCTATTACTCTGCGCCTATACCGTCAAAATATGATCTCAGGGACGTTGACGGAAAAAGATATGTCCCTAGCGTCAAAAACCAGAGTTCTTACGGCACATGCTGGGCGTTCGCATCAATAGGAGCTATGGAATCAAGCTACCTGAAGAGTATAGGCGGTTATACTTCAGGTGATCCCGACCCGGTTGACCTGTCAGAAATGCACCTTGCCTGGTTCACATTCAGGAATGCAGATGCGTCAAAAGTTTTTGATTACAGCACAATGAAGAAAAAGAAATTCAATGACATTATGGATCACGGCGGATATTCTGATTATGCTGTGGCTTTGTACTCAAGGCTTGACGGGCCTGTTGCTGAATCTTCCGTGCCGTACAGATATACGGAAAAGGACTTCAAAGCAAGACCGGAAGCATATGAGAGAGTTTTAATGCTGAGGGCTTCATATCCGGTCTCATATCCTTACGACACAAAAAATGAAGAAAAACTTGCTGAAGCGAAGAACATCATCAAACAGCTTGTAATGGACAGCGGCTCAATGTATGTCGGTTACACTCATAATGGGAGTTCTTATAAGACAACTTCTTCCGGGGGAACGTCATATTACAGTGAAAGCGGAGGAGGCGGTGGTCATGCAGTGCAGGTAATAGGCTGGGATGATAATTACTCAAGGGATAATTTTGCTTCAGATCCCGGCATGGACGGGGCATGGCTAATGAAAAATTCATGGGGATCCTATTGGGGCGATTCGGGTTATTTCTGGATGTCCTACGCACAAAAATTGCACGGCATCACAGCTTTCATTGCGGAGAAAACAGACGGCTCAATGAGAGCATACTGCTATACCCCTATGGGCTGGACTTCAACATGGGGGAATTCCGGCCAGAATCAAGTGTATGCAGCAAATATATTCAAGTCAGTACGTGATGATGAATATCTTACCGACGTAGGTTTTTACACGTACACCAATAACCTGCAGTACGAAATAGAAATACATTCAGACATGGGAAATTCCGTGCCTTCAAGCCCTGTATCAGGAGGAAATATTACTTCAGGATACTCCGGCAATATGCCCTATGCAGGGTATCATACAGTTACGCTGGCTAACCCGGTAAAACTCACTAAGGGTGAATATTTTTCCGTTATACTCAAGACCATAGGCACAGGATATTCACCGGTTGAGAGAAGCTATAATGATGATACCGTAACAGAATACGGCAGCTTCTTTTCATACGACGGGGAAACATGGACTGCCGGAGGTGAAATCAGGGCAAACGCCTGCATCAGGGCTTTCACAGTAACAGAAAGTACAGCTACTCCGCCTGCAATAACGGCTAACATTATGCCTAAAGGATCTGAAGGGGACGCATATTCCGTATCATTCAGCGCGGAAGGCACACAGCCGGTTACGTGGAGCATAGCTGAAGGAGCATTACCTTCCGGGCTTTCTCTCGATGCAGAATCAGGAGTCATATCGGGTATTCCGGTAACTGCAGGAAATTCATCGTTCACCATAAGGGCAGAAAATGAAGCGGGATTCGACACTGCTGAATATACAATAGAAATATGCCAGCTTCCAGCAATAATGGAGACATCATTCACGGGATATATGAATTATGCGTTTAACGAAACCTTGACGCTGTCCCGAAAAACTAAAGCTGAATGGAGCATTTCAGGAACCCTTCCCAACGGACTGACTCTCAGCAAATCATCAGGAAAAATCACAGGCACTCCAAAAGCAAAGGGAACATTCAATGTCTCGGTAACTGCAGAACTGAGCAGTACGGACAAGGTTACTGAAAATGTTACGTTCAATATCAATCCCAAACCTACAGCAGCAAAAATCGGCACGTCCAGCTTTAAGGCAGGAACATTGGAACAGTATTTTGACCAGGAAGTGAAAGTCAGCGGAACTGAACCTATAACGCTTGCTGTTGAGGATCTCCCCGAAGGACTTACATTCAACAAGAACACCAGAAAGATTACCGGAGTCCCGCTGTCAGCAGGTACATACAGCGTAAAAATTACTGCAAGCAATATAGTTACGGAGACTGAAAGCAAAACGGTTGTCAAGATGGCCAAGCTGCAAATCAACGGAAGCAAGCCAGCCATAACTGGTATCGTAAGCCTTGATGACGCAATGGTAGGCAAAGCGTATAAGTCCGTACAGGTATATGCCGCAGGAAGCTATCCTATGACGTGGAGCGCGTCAGGACTGCCTTCGGGTATTACTCTCAGTAAAAGCGGGCTTTTGTCCGGGACTCCCAAAGGAACCCCAAAGACATATAACGTTACGTTTAAGGTTTCGAACTCCGGAGGCAAAGATCAATTCAGCGTACCGCTTAACGTTGTGATGAAACCTGAGCTTTCGACAAAAAAACTCAACGCGGCAAATACGGATAAAAAATATTCAGCGAAACTTTCTGCAAAAGGCAGTACGCCTATAAGCTGGGATATAACAGGACTTCCTGATGATTTTACAGTAACATTAGGCAATAACGGCACTTCTGCAACGATAGCAGGCACTACAGAAAAAGCAGGATGGTATACGGTGAATATAACAATGTCTAATTCCGCTGGTTCTTACAGCACAAGAATGCTCTTAGAGGTCAAAGGCGTAGCACCCAAAATTACGGCCTCGCTGGCTAAAGGAGAAACAGACACGGCATATACAGGGAGTAAGATAGCTGTAACCGGAACTAAGCCTGTAACTATCACATGCGGTATAGACGCTAAAGACAGGACAAAATTCGGCATAATCAGCATTCAGGCAATAGGGCTTTCCTTCAGTGCGGACAAAACCACCGGCATAGCATCAATCACAGGTACTCCAACAAAAGCAGTAAAGTCTCTTCCGATAACGATAACTGCAACCAATGGATACGGGAAGAAACCTGCAGCAAAAAAAGTCTCTCTTACCATCACAGGAACTAGTGCGAAAGATATTGTGTTTGAGACACCCGGAACTCCTGAAGTTGATGCAGTCCCGGAGACGCAAGAGCCTTCTGCTGTGCAGGAGTCTGACAGGGCTATATCCTTCGGCGCGGAACGTTTGCCGGATTCTGTCGGTACACGTGAACGCAGGGTGCTTGACGCTGAAGGCTGGATCATTGCGGCAGTGCTCCCGGAAATCTCTGCGGACGTATCTGGCATGTATGACTTCAGCGTTACGCTCAGTGATGACGCTGAAACGGGGGCAGTATTGGGCTGGTTCGCATTCCCGCAGGACTCGGAAGGTTCGGACGATGACGCTATAGCAGAATTCTATAGCATGGACGGAACTGAAACGGACAGAGTCCCGGAGGATCGCAGAATTACGGTTTCAGTATGGCTCAATGAAGGGATAACTTACGCGCCGGTTATAGCGGTGAAACAGAAATAATACCAGGAATATATATATATGCCCTGTCGGTGAAATACCGGCGGGGTTTTTTGTATTCATACGGCGTTATAATAAAAAACAATCCCGTTGACACCGAAAAATATTAAAAAACACAAAACTTTCACGAAGGAGAGATTTTATATGCGAAAAACTTTGCTTAATATTCTTATTGTTTCAGCACTGATTGTTCCGCTGGCTTTTTCTCCCGTTACGGCTTCAGAACCGGAACAGGTTTATGCGGACGGAAATAATGTGCTGGCTACAGGATATGTTCCGATACCTATAGACCTGTCATATCTTGCGGATAATCCTCCGGTCGAAGGTGATCCCCGTGCACCTATCTACAGGGATTCCCCGCTTCCGGCAAAATACGATCTCCGTAATGTTGACGGCAAAAGCTATCTTACTCCCGTAAAAGATCAGAGCACTTACGGAGTTTGCTGGGCATTTGCGGCCACAGGAGCTATGGAGTCGAACTACAAGAAGAATACAGGTAAGGATATTGACCTTGCGGAACTGCACCTTGCGTGGTTTTCCTTCAAGAATGCAGACAAATCAAAGGCTTTCCACAATAAAAGCGGCAACACATTATCGGCTGTTCTGGGAGGAGGGAATGCCTTCTATCCTGCCGCACTGTATTCAAGGCTTGATGGACCTATACTGGAATCTGACCTGCCATATCCTGACCGTTATGCTTCAAATCCTGAGGCAAATAAGCCTTCTGAAACTAAAGCAGATGCATACAATCGGGTTCTTAGACTTACGGACGTATATTATCTTGATTTTGACTACGGTGGAGGCCCTGACAGCATCGGAAGCACCGAAACATCAATGAACATAATAAAGCGGCGCATAATGGAAACCGGCTCAGTTGTGGCGAGCTATAACAGCAATAACAGTTCATACTACAACTACGATACATCTTCACGCGCAACTTCGTATTATGTCACCCAATCAGGAAAATCAACTAACCATGCAGTGCAGATCGTTGGCTGGGATGATAATTTCCCTGCAAGCAACTTCAAGACTAAACCCAGCAGGAACGGCGCATGGCTGATCAAAAACTCTTGGGGTACATGGTGGGGTGATTCCGGCTATTTCTGGATGTCGTATGATCAGTATCTCAGGGACGGAACTGCTTTTGTTGTCGAAGAGGCCAATGACACAATGAAGGCGTATTATTATGATGCTCTAGGCTGGACTTCATTTGGCAGCATCAACGCCGCAAATGTTTTCAAGGCAGAACGTGATGAAACCCTAACTGAAGCAGGATTCTATGTTACCAACAACAATGCAAGCTATACTATCAGCGTATATACATTCGGAAATTCCGTAACTTCAATGCCCGAAAGCCCGATACCTGCCGGGGGAAGTCCGAAATCAACACAGTCAGGTTCTATAGCATATGCAGGTTATCACACAGTAAAACTCAATACACCTGTAACGCTGAAGGAAGGAGAATATTTTTCCCTAGTTCTTAAGACAAACGTTGGTACGGCGACAGAAGAGAAAACTTCACTGCTTGGAGCGAATGCCGCTGTTATAGAGGACGGCAGCTTTTTCTCGTACAACGGCACTAGCTGGACGGCAAGCAAGACAGCAAACGCATGTATCAAGGCATTCACCGTAACGGATCTCATAAAAACAGCACCCGTAATACGGACAGAATCACTTCCTGAAGCTACGGCAGGTTTGTCATATTCAGCTGAGATTCTTGCAGACGGAACTAGACCTATGACTTGGACTATAAGCGGTCTTCCTTCAGAACTGAGATATAACGCTTCTTCCGGTACGATCTCCGGGACTCCTACGGCACAGGGTCAATACACAATAACGGTTAAGGCCGAAAACAGCGCAGGTTCAACCACTAAAACGCTTACTCTAACCGTAGAAGGACTACCGACACTTGCAACTACATCATTCTCCGGCTATGAAGGATATGCATTCAATGAAACCCTGAAACTGTCGAATACTTCTATTACGGCAACATGGAAGAATGTTGACGCGCTTCCGAAAGGCTTGAAGCTCGACACAAAAACAGGCGCAATAACGGGTAAACCTTCAGCGGCAGGGACACTTAGTGTTGAGTTCAAAGCGTCAGTTTCAAGTTTAAATACCACTATCCCCGGCACTGTAAAATTTAATATCAATGAGAAGCCTATACCGCCTAAAATCGGAGCATCGGGTCTGCCCAACGGAGAGATTAACACGGAATATTCCCAGCCTCTGAAACTCACGGGCACCACCCCAATAACTGTATCTGATGACGGTATGCCTTCAGGACTCGCAATCAAAACTTTATCCGGAGACAGTATAATTTGCGGTACACCTGAGGCAGTAGGAACATTTAACTTTACTGTTACTGCAAGGAATGTAGTTTCAGATCTTGGAGGCAAAGGTGAAGTAACAAAGAAAGTAAAACTTGTTATAGTTCCGAAAATTGTTGTTGTATCACTTGATGACGCTGTTATCGATGAAGAATATACCCCTGTAACATTCGCTGTTTATCCTAGCGCGAATATAGCGTGGAAGGCTTCCGGAGTTCCGTCTGGAATGACATTCAATAACGGCGTACTTTCCGGAAAACCTAAGGGTAGTGCAAAAACATACAACATAACACTTACTGCTACGGCTAACGGGATCAAGGCTCAGACCGGTAAAATTCCGCTCAATGTCGTAATGAAACCTAGTCTTACGACAAAGAAACTGTCTGCAGGGACTGACGGGAAAGCGTATAAGGCCAAGCTCGCAACAAAGGGGAATCCAACTATCTTAAAGGTATCCGGACTTCCCGATACCCTGAAGTTTATTCCTGACGGCAAAGGCGGAGGAACTATAGAGGGGACTCCTAATAGCATGGGCAAGTACACAACTATCATAACTATGACTAATGCTGCTGGCAGTACTTCTGCTTCGATGGATCTCGAGATAAAGGGGGTTGCTCCGAAAATTACTGCTTCTGCACCTAAGGGCAATTATGATAAAGACTATACAGCCAAAATAACGGCCACAGGAACGAAACCGATAAAGATAACGTATTCGATCAGCGACAAGGACAAAGAGAAGTTCGGCGTAAACAGCCTTGAGGAATTAGGGCTGACCTTATCGGCTGATGATTCAGGAAATGCGACGATAACAGGCAAACCTACACAATCAATAAAATCACTGCCTGTTACCATCACTGCAAGCAATGATGTACCCAAAGCAAAGGCGGCAACAAAGAAACTTTCATTGACGATAGCGGGAGACAAACCTGCTTTCACGACACCTTCACCAAAAGCACCAACGTACAGCAATACGGCAGGCGAAGAAGTAGAGATTGACTTTGCTGTAACTGGCACACCTAATATTACGTTCACGATGAGCAAAGCAGAAGGATTTACGCTGACTTCATCCGGAAACACTGCGAAACTTACAGGTACGCCAACAAAGGCCGGTAAGACTTCGATAACGATAACTGCGGCAAATGCTGACGGGAAAGACACAAAGAAAGTAGTGATAGAGACTGCTGTCAACACTAAATCGGAAGCTCCTGCACCGCTTGAAGTCCGGGAAGATGCTTCTGTGCCGGAAGATAATACTGCACCTGCACCTGAAGATGATGCACAGGAATCACAGGAAGTGCCGGAACTCGTTGAAGCTCCTGCAGGTGATTCGGCTGTAGCGTTCGGAGCTGTACGGACTGTGAACTCGCTTGAGCCGGGAGTGCTTGAGATGCTTGAAGCTGAAGGATACACGATCGCTGCGGTTCTTCCGGAAGTTACGGTATCGGAGAGCGGGCTGCATGAGATCAGCATTAAGCTCAATGATGAGACGGAGACGGGAGCAAAGCTGTACTGGTTCGCGTTCCCGAAGAATGCTGAACCTTCAGAGGACGACGAAATATCCGAATTCTATGACAGCACGGGCGCAGAGATTGAGTTTGTGCCGGAAGAACGGGATATAACGGTGTCTGTGTGGCTCAGTGAGGGAGTAACTTATGCCCCGGTCATTGCAGTAAAATCCGAGAAGTAAGAGAAAATATTTTTGCCCTGTCGTGTT